>JBIOUY010000164.1:0-4613 GCA_044867445.1 Gemmatimonadales bacterium | reverse complement strand
GCCCTGACTCCACTAGTTCAGGACGCCATGCAGTTCCCCGGCGCGCATTCGGCACTGGTTCCAGCAGGGCCACAGGCGGCGCACATCCACGTCCTGTGGCGGTTCATGTGGCTCACCAGCGCCGTGGTGTGGGGCCTGGTCGTCTTCGCCCTGCTATATGGGACGTTCCACTCCCGGCAACCCCAGGGGAGTACCACGCATGATGGACAGCCGCCGCGCGGTACGGCCGGGATGCGGAATGCGGTTGTCGGCGCGACGGCGCTCACGACTCTGATGCTCTTCCTGTTCCTCCTCGTCGACTTCCGGGTCGGCCGGGGGCTCACCCTGGTATCGCCGCACGCGCTCCAGATTCAGGTGATCGGGCACCAGTGGTGGTGGGAGGTGCACTACCCCGCACCCGAGTCCAACCAGATCGTCACGACCGCCAACGAGATCCACGTCCCCGTGGGACGTCCCGTGGTGCTGCAGCTACGATCCACTGACGTCATTCACAGCTTTTGGGCTCCTAATCTCGTGGGCAAGCGAGATCTCATCCCGGGTCACCTGTCCGGCTTATGGTTCCAGGCGGATCGGGCAGGTGTCTACCGGGGGCAGTGCGCTGAATTCTGTGGCTACCAGCACGCCAAGATGGCCTTCACCATCGTGGCTGAGCCGGCTGAGGAGTTCGGTGCCTGGATGGCCCGGCAGCGCGATTCGGCGCGTATGCCGAGCGAGGACCTCGCGCGCTACGGGCAACAGGTGTTCCTGTCATCGAGCTGCGTGACGTGCCACTCGATCCAGGGCACGCCCGCGGGGAGTCGGGTCGGGCCGGATCTTACTCACCTGGCGAGCCGAGAGACCATTGCCGCGGGCACTCTTCGGAACACGCGAGGGAACACCGCTGGCTGGATCCTAGACCCCCAGCGGATCAAACCTGGAACCCAGATGCCCCCGACTCGGCTGAGCCCGAAGGACCTGCTGGCCCTGCTGGTCTATCTGGAGAGCCTGAAGTGAGCGAAGAGATCGTCGAGGCGCTCACCGGCGAGGGGGATGGGTCGCTCGGTGGCCAGCTGGAGCGGACTTGGAGCAGTCGTCCTGCCTTTCTCGGCTGGCTGACCACCACCGACCACAAGCGCATTGGCCTGCGCTACATCCTCACTGCTTTCATCTTCTTCATCCTCGCTGGCCTCAACGCGGGTCTCATGCGTTTGCAACTCGCCCGGCCGGAAAGCCATATCGTCGGCCCTGATCTGTATGGCCAGCTCTTCACGGTGCATGGCACCGCCATGATGTTCCTTTTCGCCGTACCGATGATGACGGCCCTGGGGATCTACTTCGTGCCGCTGATGATCGGGGCACGGAACGTCGCCTTCCCCCGGCTCAACGCCTTCGGCTACTGGGTTTACCTGATCGGGGGCTGCCTGCTGTTTGGCGCGCTCTACCTGAATACCGCTCCCGACACTGGCTGGTTCGCGTACGTCCCTTTGTCCGGTCCGGCGTATTCCCCCGCCAAGCGGGTGGATATCTGGGCCCAGCTGATCACCTTCACGGAGATTGCCGGCTTGGTCGCTGCGGTGGAGATCATCGTCACCGTCTTCAAGAACCGCGCCCCAGGGATGAGTCTCAACCGCGTGCCCCTCTTCGTATGGGCGCAGTTGGTCACCGGGTTCATGATTCTGTTCGCGCTGCCCTGGGTGGCCACGGGGAGCACCCTCCTCCTCGCCGGCGACCGGTTGATCGGCACCCACCTGTTCAATCCGGCGCGAGGGGGCGATCCGCTCCTCTGGCAGCACGTCTTCTGGTTCTTCGGCCATCCCGAGGTCTATATCATTTTCATCCCGGCGCTCGGGATGGTGAGCGAGATTGTCCAGACCTTCGCCCGGCGCGAGGTGTTCGGCTATCCCGCCATCGTGCTCGCGATGATCGCGCAAGGCTTCCTCAGCTTCGGGCTGTGGGTGCACCACATGTTCGCCACTACGGTGCCGCAACTCGGCGCGAGCTTCTTCACCGCGACCAGCGCGATGATCTCGATCCCCGTCGCAGTACAGATCTTCTGCTGGATCGCCACCATCTGGACCGGCCGCCCGCGGCTGCGAACACCGCTGCTCTTCGTGTTGGGGTTTGTGGTGACCTTCGTGATCGGCGGGCTCTCCGGCGTCATGGTCGCCTCCGTGCCTTTCGACACCCAGGCGCACGACAGCTATTTCATTGTCGCACACCTGCATTACGTGCTGCTGGGCGGCGCGGTCTTCCCCCTCTTTGGGATCCTCTACTTCTGGTTTCCCAAAGTGACCGGGCGGCTGCTCAGTGAGCCTCTCGGCAAGGTGCATTTCTGGCTGTTTTTCATCGGCGTGAACCTGACGTTCTTTCCGATGCATTTCCTTGGGTTGCAGGGCATGACGCGGCGGATCTACACCTACCTGCCCGAGACGGGCTGGGGCCCGCTCAATTTGCTGGCGAGCTGTGGCGCCGCGATCATCGTTCTCAGCGTCGCCGTCTTCCTGGTCAACGCTGCCCGATCCTGGCGAACCGGCGCACTCGCCGGCGACAATCCCTGGGACGCGCCCAACCTCGAGTGGGGCACGGCGAGTCCGCCACCACCCTACAATTTCCTGCACATTCCCGTCGTGCAAGGGCGCGCAGCACTTTGGTCCCGCACTGCCGATCGACCGGTCGTTACCGGCCTGCGGGGCGACATCCGCGAAATCCTGGTCACCACCCTGCTCGACGCGCTGCCCGACAGCCGACACCGGCACCCGGATGACACGATCGTGCCCTTCTTCACGGCGCTCGCTGTCGGCGCCACGTTCATTCCCCTCATTTTCACTCCCTGGGGTGTCGTCATCGGCAGCGTGTGCCTCTTCTTTCCGCTGCTCGCCTGGGCCTGGCCCAGGGCACGGGAACACCGGGAGCAACTGGCGGAAGAGCGGGGGGCCGCGGCGTGACGCGACTCGCTCGATCGAGCGTGGATGTCTCCGGACTCCCGACGACTGTGTTCGGTCCGCGAGCCCTGCTCTGGTGGGGGACGCTGGCGTTCATTGCCATCGAGGGCACGACGCTCTTCATCTTCGTAGCCTGCTATTTCTATCTCTCTCGGAATTTTCCCACCTGGCCGCCCGAACCCACCCCGCGACCGAGCCTGCTCTGGCCGACGATCACGTTGGCGGTGCTCTTGGCCAGCAACATCCCGGTGGGTTTGGCGAATCAGGCGGCGCGGCGGCTCGATCGTTCGGCCTTGCAGCGCTGGATGCTGGTGGCGCTGGGGTTCGGATTTTCCTTCCTTTTCCTCCGTTGGCAGGACCTTTTGGCCCTCAACTGTCGCTGGGACACCAATGCCTACGGCTCGGTTGCCTGGCTCACGGTTGGAACCCATGCGTCGTTGCTGGTGCTCAATGCTCTCGAAACCCTCGTGCTCGTCGGAATCCTCCTGAGCGGTCGGTTCGAGGAGCGGTATTTCTCGGACGCGAGCGAATCGTGCTTCTACTGGTACTTCATGACCGGCGCCTGGGTCCCACTCTACGCGATGATATACCTCACCCCTTACCTGATGTAAGCGGACGCGCCCCCGGAGTAATGCGATGACCGTGGACACCCGACCTCGACCGGACGACGGCACCAATATCCCGGCGCAGATGCTCGGCCTTCTGTTGGCCCCGACGATCTATCTTGCGGGACAGCAGTTGGCCTACCAAATGGTCCCCCATGACTGCCTTCGGCAGAGCTCGACGCTCGGGCATCTCATCCACGGAGGCATCTTCGTCCTCTGCCTCGTTGGCGCGTTCATCGCCTGGAGCGTGTGGCAGCGACACGGCGTCGACTGGCCCGACGAGGAAGCGGGCCCGGCGCCGCGCTCGCGCTTTCTCGGAGCAATTGGCACGCTCATGAGCCTCCTCTTCGCGCTGATCGCGCTGGCGCAGTGGCTCGCCACCTTCTTCTTGAGCCCGTGTCAGTGAGGATGCCGCCCGCCTGGACGCTCGAGCCCGGGGTGCTGCTTGGTCTTCTGGGTTCCGGGTCGCTGTACTTGTGTGGGCTCGCGCGGTTGTGGCGCCAGGGACAGCGACAGGGTGTGCGTGAATGGGAGGTGGCATGCTTCTGCGCAGGCTGGCTGGTGCTCGCCTTGGCGCTAGTCTCACCCCTGCACGCCTTGGGCGGGGCACTGCTCTCGGCGCACATGGTACAGCACGAGTTGTTGATGGTCGTCGCGGCCCCGCTCCTCGTGCTCGGCCGGCCGTTCGTGCCAATGATCTGGGCCTTCCCGGCCTCCGCCCGGCACCAGGTGGGTCGCCTAGCCTGGTGGTGCCATCGATCGATCCGGCGCACAGTTGCCCTCCCTTCGGTCGCGTGGGCACTCCACGCGGCGGCGATCCTGTCCTGGCACCTGCCTAGGCTGTATCAACGTTCCCTCCTGTCGGAGACGGACCACGCCCTGCAGCACGCGAGCTTCCTCGTGACCGGACTGCTCTTCTGGTGGAGCCTGTTGTGTGGTCGCGGCGCTCGGCAGCACGCCGGTGCAGCCGTGCTGTATCTCTTCGTCACAGCGGTCTACACCGGCGGCCTTGGCGCGCTGCTCACCCTGTCTCCCGGACTCTGGTACCCGGCTTACGTTGGCCGAACCGCGGCGTGGGGTCTCACGC
>JBIOUY010000163.1:0-6512 GCA_044867445.1 Gemmatimonadales bacterium | reverse complement strand
TCTTGGCAGACGATCCACTCCTGGCCGAGAGGGCCCGCAGCCGCGGCTGCAAGATCTTCGATTTGCGCCGGCCACCGCCTGATCTTCCTATCGCCGGGGGACGCGCCAAGGAAGTCGATCCTCTGGTAGTGCTGACGGTGGGCACCGACTGCAACGTCGGCAAGATGACCGCGCAGCTCCAGCTCACCCGCCAGCTCAACGAGCGGGGACTGCGCACCCGTTTTGTCGCGACCGGGCAGACGGGCATCATGATCGAGGGCTGGGGCATTGCGGTCGACGCGGTAGTAGCGGATTTCATCGCGGGTGCGGCCGAGCGGCTGGTTCTGGAGGGAAGCCGGGATGCCGATGTCATCCTGGTGGAAGGTCAGGGGAGCATCAATCATCCGGGCTATTCCGGAGTGACGCTAGGATTGCTCCACGGATCCTGCCCCGATGCGCTCATCCTCTGCCACCAGTCTACTCGCCAGTACATTGGTGACTATCGGGAGGCTGCCTGGCTTCGGGTCCCACCCCTGACGGAATACATCCGACTGTACGAGACCATCGGGTCGGTCGTGCACCCGACCAGAGTGATCGGGATCTCGCTCAACACCTACGACCTAAGCGATGTGGAGGCCCGCCGGGAGTGCGATCGAGCGGAGCGGGAGACCGGCCTGCCGGCGACCGACCCGGTACGGTTCGGCCCTGGGCCGCTGGTCGAAGCGGTGGTTGCGATGCACGAGCAGTACAGCAGTGAGAAGTCAGAAGTGAGAAGTAAGAGGTAACAGGTAACAGGTGACAGGTGACGGTGAAGGAGTGAGGAGTAAGGGGTGAGGAGTGAGGAGTAGGGAGTGAACAACTACTCCTCATCCCGAGCGAAGCGAGGGATCTGCGGGAAGGTTCCAGAAGTGGCGAGTAGATCCCTCGGGTCGCTAACGCTTCCTCGGGATGAGGATATCTCTTCGGCCCGCCGACGCAGCCTCCCGCCTTCTTACTTCTTACTTCTCACTGCTGACTTCTCACTTCTCACTTCTGACTTCTCACTGCGTGGCTGGGCCACTGGCTGCGCTGATTTGGTGATGATGCGAAGATAGGGCGCCGGTAGGTTTGCCCATGCTGCCGGGCCCTCCCACCCAACTCCTCCCCACTATGCCCCTCCGTGCCCTCATCGGCCTCGCCCCACCGGGCGAGGTCCTCGGCGCGTGGGTTCGTGGCTGTCATCGTGCCCTCCGACTGCACGCCGCCGCTTTCGGCCACATGCGCCGGTTGCTCGCGGCTCACGACCTCGGCTTTCTGCTGCGCCGCTGCGGCCGGATTGCCATCCGGGACGGGTCAAACATCGCCGTGCTTTCCGCCGATCGGCTGATCGCCTGGCGCACCCTCCAGATCGTGATCGGGGCACCCTACTTACCTGATCTGCAACAGCTTGGGGCCCTGTATCCCGGCCTCCGGGTGAGCGGCCGGCGAATCGCCGTGACCATCGGGCCCGACTCCGGACAGGCCGCGCTCGCGGCGTGTGCCGCGGGGCGAGTCCCGGTCCTGGCTACCTGGATCGACTACAGTGGTTGTACCGTGAACATGGAGGTGAGCGAGTCCGGTTGACGGCGCGCCGCCGGGGTCTCTAGGTTAGGTCGTGATCCCACCTCTTCACGACCATGTCCGAACTTAGAGTCATCGTCCTCGCCAGCATCGGCGATCTCCTGCAGCGCCTGGGCCAAATCCTCCGGATCGATGCGGAGGAGCTGATCCGGGATGGCGCCCACGTACTGGGCATCTGGCTCCTCGCCTGGCTGGCGTACCGCGTCGTGCGTCTCGCCGCCCGCCGAATCGAACTCGCGGTTGACGACGGTGACAATTCGGTCACTACGCTTCGGGAGCGGCGGGGGCAGACCATCGCCCAGTTGCTGCGCAGTGTTGGCCGGGTGGTCATCATCACCATCGCCTTGCTCCTCACCTTCAACATCTTCATCGACATCGGCCCCATCCTGGCGGGCGCCGGTATTCTCGGCTTGGCGGTGTCGTTCGGGGCTCAGAGCCTGGTGAAAGATGTGATCTCGGGCTTCTTCATCCTGTTCGAGAACCAGTTCGCTATTGGCGACGTGATCGAGGTGGCGGGCAAGAGCGGCGTAGTCGAAAAGATGACCCTGAGGGTCGTGGTCCTGCGCGACGGCGAAGGCGCCATGCACGTGGTACCCAACGGTGAGATCAAGGTGGTGAGCAACAAGACCCGCGGCTGGTCTCGCGCGGTCGTTGACGTAGGCGTCGCCTACGATGAGGACATCGATCGCGCGCTGGGCATCGTTCGCGACGAGGCATCCCAACTCGCCACCGATCGGGCGTGGTCAGCTCAGCTGGACGGGGCGCCGGAGGTTCTGGGGATCGAGTCGCTGGGTGATAGCTCGGTCGTGATTCGAACCCTCATCCGCACCCAACCAGGCTCGCAATGGGGTCTGGCGCGGGAGTTCCGCCGGCGAATCAAGAACCGGTTCGACCGCGACGGCGTCGAGATTCCGTTCCCCCAGCGCAGAGTGCATGTGCGGGTTGAGGGCGGAACCTCGCCCGATAGCGTCACTACGGCGGCCGGAGCGGCCGCCGGATGACTCTCCAGCTCTACAACACGCTTTCCCGGTCCATCCAGCAGTTCGAACCGCTCCAGCCGGGGCGGGTCTCGCTCTACACCTGCGGCCCTACCGTCTACAACTACGCCCACATCGGCAACTTTCGAACCTTCTTGTTGGAAGACCTGCTGCGCCGCTGGCTCGAGGCGAGCGGATACGACGTGCTGCACATCATGAACCTCACCGACGTGGACGACAAGACCATCGGTGGGGCCGTTGCCGCCGGTCAGCCGCTCCGAACCTATGTTCAGCAGTACATCGACGCATTCCACCAAGACCGCCGCTATCTGCGGATCAAGGATGCGTCGGTCTATCCTCGCGCCACCGATTACGTCGGGGCCATGATTGAGTTGATCGAGGGCCTCCTCACCAAGGAGCTGGCGTACCGGGGGGCGGATGGCTCGGTGTACTTCGCCATCTCCCGGTTCCCCGCCTACGGCAAGCTGTCCCAGCTGGACCGCCGCGAGCTGAAAGCTGGAGCCGGCGGCCGAGTCAGCGCGGATGAATACACTAAGGAAGACGTGCGTGACTTCGCCCTCTGGAAGGCCGCTCAGCCCCAAGATGATGCGGTCGGGGCCGCGTGGGATGCTCCGTTCGGCCGAGGCCGACCGGGGTGGCATCTCGAGTGCTCGGCGATGGCGCTGGAATTGATTCGACAACATTTCGGCACCCAGGTCCTCGATATTCACGCGGGCGGGGTCGACCTGATCTTCCCGCACCACGAAGATGAGATCGCCCAGAGCTGCGGGTATACCGGCCAGGATTCCTTTGCCCGCTTCTGGGTGCACGGGGAGTTCCTCAACATCGCGGGTACCAAGATGTCCAAGCGGTACGGCAACATTCTCACGCCGCGAGATCTGCGAGACCAGGAGATCGATGGCGCAGCGGTGCGCCTGCTGATCTACAGCACCCACTACCGGAAACCCCTGGATTGGAACGACGATGCCTTGGCCGGGGCTCAGGAAGCATCACGCCGGCTGGGCGAATTTCAGAAGCGCTTGCTGGAGGCGCGAGCTGCCTCCGATGGGCCGCGCTTTCTCGAAGCCAGCAAGCGGTTGGAGCGGGAGTTCTCCGAAGCCCTGGACGACGACCTCAACGCCCCTCGCGCACTGGCTGCCGTTTTTGCCTTCGTGACTGCCGCAAACTCGGCACTGGACGAGGGGGAGCGGCCCGGCCCCAACGCCGTGCGGGCCTGGGATAAAGTCGGCAACGTCCTGGACGTGGCAAGCGCGGTGGTCGCGATGAAGCTGACCGCCGACGCAACCGGCCAGTCTGAGCCGACAGCGACTGGCCCGAGGAGCGAACTGCCGGAGTCAGCGCCAGCGGACGACAAGGCCGAAGCGTGGGCTCGCGCTTGGGCGATCCGTCGGAAGGAGGCCAAGGCCGAGAAAAATTTCAACGAGGCTGACCGAATCCGCGAGTTGCTTCGCGTGGCGGGATGGGAGGTTCGGGACAACCGGGACGGGTCGATCGAGGTGGTGCGGGTACGCCGGGCGGGATAATCACTTCCCCCGCAATCGTGGCCACTTCTTGCGGCGATCGCTCTTGCGTCGGTCCGACATGCTGCCGGAACCATACAACTCCGCCAGCCGGCGCTCGATCTCGGTGGCTTCCCTGGCCAGCTCCGCCGACCTGCGGCGGAGTTTCTCGCCCTCAGCCAAGAGCCGATCGACCTCGCCGGTACTCAGGTGCGGTCCTGATTTACGCGGCGGCACAGACCAGATCCATTGCGTACCAGCTCGCTCAGACTTTACAAAATGGAAACCGATCCTCCGGGCGGACGTGACCCCGCGCACAGCGGGCTCATGGCCCCGGTCGAACCCGGACGGCGGCGCTACCCGAAAATTCGCCGCTCGGAGCCCATTGACGCACGCTAACTTGTCTGCTATCATGCGAGTCTGTCTTTTTCGGCCTGATTCTAGGCTGACGTAGCTCAATCGGTAGAGCAGCTGATTTGTAATCAGCAGGTTAGGGGTTCGATTCCCCTCGTCAGCTCGGTTGCGCCGACACCTGACTCCTGAAATGGACCCCGCCTCTTCGCCGGCGGGGTTCTGTCTCAGATGAGGGTGAGTCGATGGCTCGGTGGGGTGACCGAGTGGCTAATGGTAGCAGACTGTAAATCTGCCGGGCTAACGCCCTACGTAGGTTCGAATCCTACCCCCACCATGGGCGGTATGCCGTACCACCTGAAGTCGCGGGTGTAGCTCAGTTGGTAGAGCATCAGCCTTCCAAGCTGAGGGTCGCGGGTTCGAGTCCCGTCGCCCGCTTTAGTGGAGGACGGAACAGAGGCGGACTGGGCGGACGGAACAGAGGCGGACGACATGAGAGAGAGCGTCCGCCGTGTCCGCCAAGGGTGGTGAGCAGGGCGGCTGGGGTTCCGCCTTGTCCGCCTGGAGATGTCGCTCGCGTAGCTCAGTTGGTAGAGCGCATCCTTGGTAAGGATGAGGTCCGCGGTTCAATCCCGCGCGCGAGCTTGAGCGGGCTGACGCCCGCAGCTAACGGCTATCAGCTGAGAGCTATCAGTCATCACTGAGCGTGGGCCGCGAGCCGATGCAAGATGGGCAGGACCGTTAGCTGTTAGCCGTTAGCCGTTAGCCGTTAGCCGTTAGCTGTTAGCCGTTAGCTGTTAGCTACGACCAGAGGGAGCACATGGCCAAGGCCAAATTTGAGCGGACCAAGCCGCATGTGAACGTGGGAACGATCGGGCACGTGGATCATGGGAAGACGACGTTGACGGCGGCGATCACGAAGGTTCAGGCGAAGAAGGGGCTGGCCCAGTTTACCGCCTATGATCAGATCGACAAGGCGCCGGAGGAGCGGGAGCGGGGGATCACGATCGCCACGGCGCACGTGGAGTACGAATCGGCCAAGCGGCACTATGCCCACGTGGACTGTCCGGGGCATGCGGACTATGTGAAGAACATGATCACCGGGGCGGCCCAGATGGATGGGGCGATCCTGGTGGTCAGTGCGGCGGACGGGCCGATGCCGCAGACCCGGGAGCACATCCTGTTGGCCAAGCAGGTGAACGTGCCCTACATCGTGGTGTTCCTGAACAAGGTGGACATGGTGGACGACCCGGAGCTGTTGGAGCTGGTGGAGCTGGAGGTGCGGGAGCTGTTGAGCAGCTACGACTTTCCGGGGGATGACACCCCGATCATCAAGGGGAGTGCCCTGAAGGCGCTGGAGAGTGGGGACCCCAACAGCGAGCACGGGAAGGTGATCCAGGAGCTGCTGGAGGCGCTGGATACCTATATCCCGCAGCCCAAGCGGGAGATCGACAAGCCGTTCCTGATGCCGGTGGAGGACGTGTTCTCGATCACCGGGCGGGGGACGGTGGCGACGGGGCGGATCGAGCGGGGGGTGATCAAGGTGGGGGAGGAGGTGCAGCTGGTGGGGTTCAACAGCACCAAGCGGACGGTGGTGACGGGGGTGGAGATGTTCCGCAAGCTGTTGGACCAGGGGGAGGCGGGGGACAACGTGGGGTTGCTGTTGCGGGGGGTGGAGAAGACCGAGATCGAGCGGGGGATGGTGCTGGCGAAGCCGGGGAGCATTACGCCGCACACCCAGTTCGAGGCGGAGGTGTACGTGCTGACCAAGGAGGAAGGGGGCCGGCACACGCCGTTCTTCAAGGGGTACCGGCCGCAGTTCTACTTCCGGACCACGGACGTGACCGGGAGTGTGGAGCTGCCGGCGGGGGTGGAGATGGTGATGCCGGGGGACAACGTGACGATGACGATCCAGCTGATCACCCCGATCGCGATGGATGAGGGGTTGCGGTTTGCCATCCGGGAAGGTGGCCGGACGGTGGGCGCGGGGGTGGTCACCAAGATCCTGAAGTAACGGACGGTCGCGAGTCGCGGGTCGCATGACCCGTAGCCCGCGACCCGTAGCCCGAGACCAAAGACTAGAGAC
>JBIOUY010000162.1:0-11752 GCA_044867445.1 Gemmatimonadales bacterium | reverse complement strand
GATGAGATCCTGTTTCCGCAGTCCCGAGTAGTTGGTGATGTTCAACTGCTCAGCCAGCGTGTGCAGTTCCGCGACCGACTTTTGTTTTAGCTCTGCGATATCCACGGACGAGACTCCAGGCAAGCGGGCCCTGCCGGACAATCGGCGGGCAATGGGGAAGTTGAAGGTGCGAAACTCAGCGGGCTTGGTGGTTGAGTATGGGGTGGGCCCCGGCTACCGGAGCGTGCTGCACGGGCTGTATCGGGGAGTGTCGTGCCAGGCCAAGGAGCAATCGAACTTAGGTCGTCCCGAGGGCTCAGTCAAGGGCGGGGGCGGGAGGGCGGAAAAGACGGAAAGGGCGGTAAGGACGGTAAGGGGGGTAAGGACGGTAAAGGGGGTAAGGACGGTAAAGGGGGTCAGGCTGGTGGACGCCAAGCGGGTTGCAAGAAGAGTGATGCCGGCGTAGGGCCATCCTTACCGCCTTTCCCGCCTTTCCCGCCCTTACCGTCCTTGGCTTGCATAACTCACGGTCTGGCATAATCTTTCGGTACCGGCTCCCCTCTGGAGGACGCACGATGACAGCACAGCCACATCGGCCGTACACTCCCGATCACCGGGAGCCCGTGCTTCATGAGTTGCAGCCCCTCCGCCTCGCCAACCAGTCCATCCCTCTTCGTCTCAGTATTCGCCGTTCCGATGATGGCGCCTGGTGCGGTCGGCTTCACTTTATCGCGCCGGACTGTCGTGAGCGGGAAACGGCGGAGATCTTCCGGGCGGAATCGGAGGCGGAACTCTGGCAGGCGGTACGTGGGCTGCGTGACCACCACATCCGGGCGTTATACCAGTCCTTGGTTTAGAGCTCTCATGACCGAATCCGAGCGGCTGAGCAAGCTTCGCCACGACCTCTCGAATCCGCTCTCGGCCCTTCTGGCCGAGACCCAGTTGCTGCTGCTGAACGAAAACCAGATCGATCCAGAAACCCTGTCCAGCCTTCGCGAGATCGAGGCACTCGCTATTCGAATGCGGGCGATGTTGCGGGAAATCTGAGGTTGGCGATTCGCTGCCCTCCTACCCGCCGGACCGGCCGGTGGTGGCCGCCGCGCCGCCGGTTGGCGCAATGGACCCCTCCATGGATTTGGCCCGGCCGTCAACGTCTGCGAGAGCTTCGCGCCCCACCCTACCATTGAAGAGGTAGACCGCAAGAAAGAGCAGGCTCGCCCCGCTCACCGCGAACCTCAGCCCTAGCCCACCGGTGCCCGCGGAGACGAAGCCCTCGATCATGCCGGCGACGACCAGGAGGACCGCCGTGGCCCCAACCATTCGTATCGCCAGCCTCCCGTTCACAACCAACGCGTCGGTACGGCTCAAGTCGCCCGGGGCGACGATGGATCGTCCCAAAAGGAAGCCAGCTGCCCCAGCCACCCAGATAGCGAACAGCTCCAGCAGGCCGTGGCCGACGATGAACGCCAGCAGGTAATCCAACAGTCCGAGGTTGGCGAAGTGTCCCGCGCTGGCCCCGATGATGAGGCCATTCATGCCCAGCAGGACCAGCGCGCCTACCCCGAGAAAGATCCCGCCGGCAAAGCAGATGATGGCTACCCGCACATTGTTGGTGATGATTCCAGAGGCGATCAGGGGGCGGTCCTGGGGAGAGACGTCGAAGTATGTCCGGCCCGCCGCCTTGCGCTCGGCACCCGCTGCGGCCCGGCGGAGCATGACATCCGGTAGCAGTTCGGCCGCCACCTCAGGGCGCTCGCGCAAGAGGGCGAATCCAGCGGAGGCCGGGGCGGCAAAGGTGAGAAAGGCGATCAGAACGTATCCCCGGGCCTGAATCACAGCGGCGGGACATTCCCAGGCAAGCACCTCCCAGATCCGGCGCCAGGTGTTTCGCTCCTCACGATAGAGCGCGTTGTGACCGGCGGCGACCAGTCGCTCGAGGTGCGCCAGCGTTCCGGCGTCAGCCGCATAGGTCCGGGCGCGGGCCAGATCGGCCGCAACCTCGCGGTAACGAGCTGCGAAATCCGGTAGCTCGCGGGAGGTGAAGCTGTCGAGCCCCTCTCGAGCCGCTCGCTCGGCCAAGCGGTGGAACTCCTCCCAGCGCGCGCGTTTGAGAGCGATGAACCGGGTGGCCGAGCCGCCGCCGGCACCGACGGCAAGCCGTCCCTCCCGCCGGGCCAGCTCTCGGGCATGAAGCTGCAACAGATGCTCCAGCTGGGGAACGCCAGATGCGGCGGGATGCGAAGCAAGACGTGCCGCGAGACTCGCAGCCAGTCGGGCTCGAGGCGCAGGAGCTAGCTCACGCTGTCGGACCGCAAAGCGTGCCAGCAGCGCGAATTCAGAATCGGTCAGTTCGGGAATCGATGGCGGGGGGGAAGTGGTCACGGCCGGGATCCGGCTGGGTGGCGCCGCGGCGGGTCGGTCGCGGGCCACAATCGTTCCTGCAACCAGGTCGCCCAGTCGTTTCCCCCGCGGGTGAAAGGCGGCGAGGAGCGCACCGATCAGATAGGGTGGTGGGAGGAAATCGGCGGCTCGCAGGAGGTTGCGGGCCACCGCCGCGCCGAAGGTCACGGGGTACCCGGTATCCATCACCACCCGAACTCCTACGAACCGCTTGCCTGGTGTCTGCCCCCGTCGGAAGCCCTCGAAGAGGATGAAATACCCAGTCCATGCGACGAACCACCCCAGGGCCAGGAGGGCCGTGCCCCAGCTCCCGAAGGTGATCCCATAGCCTGCAAGGAAGCTCAACAGGACTACCACACCGATCGAGCCGCCCAGCAGGATCAGCGTATCCAGGACGGCCGCAAGTGCCCGTGAGCCGATCCCCGCCACCTCGAGATCGAGCACGACATGCTCAGGCGTCTCGATCTCGAGATGCTGCTGATAGTCCGAGGCCTTTGCTGGCATCCTGCGATTCTAACCCCAACTGGCCTGGTTCGCCCGGGGGCTCGCGTCCGCACTAACGCGGAGCCATCTTTCGCGATACACGCCCAATCGTCATGTAGAACCTTCGCCGGAGCATACGATGGCACCCCCGAGCCTCCGACCACTCTCGGTGGGAGAGATCCTCGACGTGTCGTTCACCCTCTATCGCCGCCATTTCGTCCCCATCGCGAAGGTGGCGTTGGTCTGCAGTGGCATCCCGGTGTTGTTGAGTCTCTTCCTGGATGCCTCGGGGGGGATGCTGGCCAATCTGCCGCTCGCGCTGGTGTACTACCTGGTCTTTGCCGCCCTGAGCGCGGTCGCGACCGGCGCCACCGTGTTCATCGTGTCGGAGAGCTATCTCGGAGGTGAGCTCGAGGCCGGACCGGCCCTCGCCCGGGCGGCGCCGCTCATGTGGCGACTCATCATCTGCTCCATTCTGATAGCGCTCATTGTATTCGTCGGCTTCCTGATGTTCTTCTTTCCGGGAATCATTCTGATCTGTGGCCTGATGCTCGCCTTTCCGGCGCTGGTGCTCGAGCCCGGATCCACTCCGACCGCCTCCCTGGCCAGGTCCTGGCAGCTCACCCGCGGATCCCGGTGGAGAATGTTGGGACTTCTGCTGACGCTTCTGGTGCTGCTATACGTGCCTATGGTGGCGATCGGCGGAGTGCTCAGTCTGCTCAGCCCGAGCGGGCCAATGACCCACGCGCGGTCAGCCTTCCGCATCGGGCTGATCCCACTGGCTGCCATGGGTGTGGTCCAGATCTTTGTGTATCCGCTCTTCTATTGCGTGCTCACGGTGGCGTACTACGATCTGCGGGTCCGAAAGGAAGGCTTCGACCTGGAGGTGTTAGCGGCCGCCCTCCGGCCAGCCTGACGGGAACCGGAGCCCAGCGGTGCAAGCTCCCTCCGATCCGACCACGTTTCGAGCGGTACTCGACAGCGTGTTTTCGGCGCCGGCCTATCACTGGGTTGACCAGCCATCAGCCACTCGGCTCCTGCACCGTTGGTGGGACCGTCTGGGTGACTGGCTTCAGACCCTCCAGTCCGATAACCCCGCGCTGTTCCGCTATCTGGTGATGGCTCTGCTCCTCGCCCTGATTGTCATCTTCCTCCACGCCGGCTATCTGATCTGGCAGACGATGCGGGGCACGCCCCGTCCGACGGATCGGTCGCTGCCGTCGACTCCTTCGCTGACTCGCGACGCGGAGTGGTACGAGCGTGAGGCCGACCGTGCCGCGGCGGGAGGTCGCAGACTGGAGGCGCTTCAACTGGCCTTTGTCGCCCTGGCGCTCCGGCTCGAGTCGCAGGGTCTGCTGCGCTACCACGCGAGCAAGACGCCGGCCGAGTGCGCCGCCGAGGCCCGGCTGGCGGACAATGAACGCGAGCGAATGCGTCAGCTGGTACGGGCGCTGTACGGGTATGTGTTCGGGGGCCGGCCGTGTAGCCTCGAGGACTATCACCGCTGGCGCGAGATGACAACCTCGCTGTGGCATGCGCCCGCGCGCTGAGCTCGCGATCGCCAGTGCGCTGCTCATCGCGCTTGGGGTGGGCGCCGCCGCCCTGGGCAACCGCCGCGCAGGAACCACGGACGAGGATCCTCGACGCTCGACCTATCTCGCCGGCCCCAGCGGCGCTCAAGGTTTCGCCGAGGCGTTGGTGCGTCTTGGCCTGCGGGTGGAGCGGTACCGCCACCCGACCGAGAGTCTGGATACGCTCGCTACCAAGCGGAGCCCTACGCTGGTAGCCCTGCTGGGCCCAAGTTTGCCGCTGGGGCCGGTCGAGGCGCGGTTCCTCGCGGGAGCACCCTTCGACGTGCTGCTCGCCGGATCGGGAGCACAACGCGCGCTACGTTGTCTGGGATATGCCGTCCTGTGGCGACGCGGTCACAGCGCCAAGGCCACGCCTCCAGCCGGCTCGCGCGGCGTGATGGTTCGGGCCGAACTGGTTCATCATTTAGCCCAGTCGGTCGTAGACTCCTCCGAGTTGGCAGACGGGCAAGTGGTGACCTGTATCGTGCCCACGGCCACGCGGGTCGACACGCTTCTTCGGACGACGAGCGGGCATGCCGTGGCCGTCCGGCTCTCCCTCGCGAACGATCGCACGGCGACGCTGGTGGCGGACGATCGCATCTTCAGCAACCGCGAGCTGCGGGAGACCGAGGCCGGACCCCTGGCGCTCAGTTGGGTCGTGCCCCGCTATGATCGGATCGTGATCGACGAGTATCACCACGGTTACGAGGCGTCGGGCTCGCTGGTCGGGGCCACGCTCAATTGGAGCTTTCATTCTCCATGGGGTTGGATGGCCTGGCAACTCGCGGTGGTCGGCCTGATCGCGCTCCTCACCGCCGGTGTCCGCTTCGGCCCCATCCGAACCGCCGTCCAGCGACGCCGCCGATCGCCCCTGGAGCACGTACGCGCACTTGCGACCGCCCTTGCGGCAGCGCGAGGCCATGATGTCGCCGTCGGGCTCATGGTCCAAGGGCTGCGCCGCCGGCTCTCGCGCCCCGGCACGCCGATCCGGAGCGATCTTAGCGCCTGGTTGGAGAACCTCTCACCTACCATCCGGAGCAACCGGGGCCGTGACGCGCTGGTCACGCTGACAGCGCTCACTCGGGGTCAGCCCGACTCGGACGGTGTGCTGCAAGCAGCCGATGCGGTTGAAACGCTGTGGGAGGAGCTCAAGCCGTCATGACTGCCGCACTGGTTCCGCTCACTGCCGATGAAGCCACCGCCTGCGCCGCGGCGGCCGACGCGATCCTGCAGCAGCTGCGCCGGGTGGTACTAGGGCAGGAGCACGCCGTTCGGGATACGGTGGCCGCGCTCCTCGCCCGGGGACATGTATTGCTCGAAGGAGTGCCAGGCACGGCCAAGACGCTACTGGTACGGACCCTCAGCCTCGCGCTTGGGCTGGAATTCCGGCGCATCCAGTTCACTCCCGACCTCATGCCCTCGGACATCACCGGAGTCAACCTGCTGGCCGCACAGGGGACCTTCAGCTTCAGGGCCGGCCCGATCTTTGGTGACCTGGTGCTCGGCGACGAGATCAACCGCGCCCCGGCAAAGACCCAGGCGGCGTTACTCGAGGCGATGCAGGAGCGGCGAGTCACCGTGGATGGCACATCATATCAGCTGCCGGAGAGCTTCACCGTGTTCGCCACCCAGAATCCGATCGAGTTCGAGGGTACCTATCCGCTCCCCGAGGCCGAGCTGGATCGCTTCCTGGTCAAGGTGGTGGTGGACTACCCGGTCGAGTCGGTGGAGCAGGATATTCTCACTCGGGTTTTGGGCGGCTTCGAAGCGGATCTTCCGCCGACCTACGGCGTGGCGGCGGTGGCGGACGCGGCAGCGTTAGGCAGACTCCGGGACGGGTGTCGCCGGGTGCGGGTTGAACCCAGCCTGGTCGCGTACGTCACCGCGATCGTGCGCGCGACGCGCAACTCTCCCGTGTTCACTCTGGGCGCCTCGCCACGGGGCAGCGTGGCGCTCCTCAAGATGGCGCAGGCCGCGGCGCTGCTGGATGGACGACCCTACGCCATCCCGGACGATGTCAAATCACTCGCACCGGCTGTGCTGCGGCATCGGGTGGCTATTGCTCCCGAGCTGGAGCTCGAAGGCGTTGCCCCGGACACCGCACTGCACGGCGTCATCGAGAAAGTCGAGGCCCCAAGGTGATCGTGGTACCGTCCCGCGGCTGGCTCCAGGTCGCGGCGGGACTGGCGGGGCTCGCATTGCTGGCCCTCTGGCGGCCGCAGTGGGTTGGGATACTCGTGGTGCTCGACTTGGCCTGGCTCGCAGCGCTGTTCATTGATGCTTCTCGCGCGATACCGGTCGAACGCCTGCAGGTGAGCCGCGATGCGCCTCCGGCCTTTTCGGTGGGACGCAGTCTTCCGGTGCGCTACCACTGGCGCCACGCCGCGGCATCACCGCTCTCACTGATCGTGCGGGAACATCTGCCTGACCCCCTCGGCGGGGCCGACACTCCCCTTCGGCTGCTCGAGGTCCCACCCGGCGAAGGTCTCGAGGAACGACTGGAGCTCTCGCCCCGTCGACGAGGAACCGGCAGCGGCGGCACCCTCTCGGTCCGGGTGCTCTCGCCGTGGGGTCTGGCGTGGCGTCAGGGTCGGATCGAGCTCCCCTGGCGCGCCACCGTCTATCCCAGTCTCAGGAGCGCCGCGCTTCGCGCCATGCCGCTGCAGGTCATGCGGCGGCGCGAGGCCGGTCTCAGGAACCTGCGACGGCCCGGCACCGGGCGCCTCTTCGAGGGGCTGCGGGAATGGGTGCCGGGCGATGACACCCGCATCATCGATTGGAAGGCGACCGCTCGCCGGGGAAAGCCGATTGCGCGGCAATACGAAGACGAGCGCCGGCAACCGCTGCTACTGGTGATCGACGCCGGTCGGCTGCTCACCGCCGAAGTGGAGGGCGTGCCCCGGCTGGAGTCGGTGATCTCGGCGGCGCTGCAGTTGGCCCATGCCGCCATGGAACACGATGACGACGTCGGCCTCATGGTGTTCGCCGATGTGGTCCAGCGCTACATCCCGCCCGCCCGAGGCCGCCGCGGCCTGCGGGCCGTGCTCGAGGGATTGGCGGCTGCGGAAGGCCGGCTGGTGGAATCGGATTACCCGGCGGCCTTTCGGCTGCTGGCGGCTCGCAGCCGCAAGCGCGCGCTCACCGTGCTTTTCACCGATGTGATCGACCGAACCGCGAGCGATGCGCTGGTCGCTCACGCGGCCACTCTCCGGCCTCGGCACCTTCCGCTTGCGGTCACCCTGCGGAACCCAGCGCTGGAAGCGCTTGCCTCCACCCGACCCCGGAGCACCGACACAGCCTTCCAGCGCGCCGCGGCGGAGGAGCTGCTCGGAGCACGGGAGGCCGCGCTGGCGGAGATGCGAGGCCGGGGAATAATGGTGCTCGACGTGATGCCGGCCGCGGCCAGCGCCGCAGTGGTGGAGCGCTATCACCAGCTCAAGCGACGCGGACTACTCTAGCGGGGGTGAGGCAGGGCACAGCACTCCGTGGCACCGCGCTGCTATTGGGAACTCCCTGGTGTTCATCCCATGCCGTCCCCACGGGGCCACACCCATGCGCTCTTCCGAGACGTTTACTCACTTCGCGAAATGGACCGCTCACGCGGCGGGTCAGCCGATTACCTTTGCGCTCGCGGCCGGGGTGCTTCTGGTCTGGGCCCTGACTGGGCCGATCTTTCACTTCAGCGATTCCTGGCAGCTCGTCATCAACACCGGCACCACTATCATCACCTTCCTGATGGTCTTCCTGATTCAAAACACCCAGAACCGCGATGCGGTCGCGATGCACCTCAAGCTGGACGAGCTGATTCGAGTAATCCACGGCGCCCGCAATCGGCTGATGGATCTGGAGGATCTGACCGAGGAGGAACTGGAGCAGCTGCGGTTGCGGTACGTGAAGCTGGCGGAGCGGGCCCATGAGACGATGCAGGGCCGGAGGAGCTCCGCCAAGGAAGCCAGGCCATCCCAGGAAGGCTCAGGCCGATAGGGGCAGTCCGGCGGGATCGGGAAAGGCTGCCACAAAGGCTTCGACGGCGTCGGGATCGAGCTGGGTGCCGGCGACCCGCCGAAGCTCGATCAGGGCATCCCCGGCCGGGCGCGACTCCCGGTAGGGTCTCCGGGTGGTCATGGCATCGAAAGCGTCGGCCACCGCGACGACCCGGGCCTCCACCGGGATCTTCTCGCCTCGCAATCCGTCGGGAAACCCTCGGCCGTCAAGCCGCTCGTGGTGTGAGCGTACGATGCGCAGCACGTCAGGTGACTCGTGCGCTAGCGGAGCCAACATCCGCTCGCCCAACACCGGGTGCTCGGTGATCTGGCGGAATTCATCGGCGGTGAGTGAACCTGCCTTGTGAAGCACGGCCTCCCGGGTACCGATCTTTCCTATGTCGTGCAGCTCCCCACCGAGCCGGATACCATCGATCTGTGCCCCATCGAATCCCAGTCTGGCTGCGGTCGCCACCGCGTACTGACTGACCCGGATGGAATGACCCCGGGTGTAGGCGTCTTTGGCCTCGAGCGCGCGGGCGAGCATCTGCACACCCTGGAGGAAGAGCTCCTGGATACGCTGACCCTGCTCCCGAACCTGGCGCTCAAGGTTCGCCTGGTAGTATCGGTTCTGCAGCACCAACGCTCGTTTTTCCAGAGCCCGCGCCACTCGCGCCTGCAGCTCGCTCATCGAGATCGGCTTGAGCAGGAAGTCCGCCGCTCCCATGTGCAGGCAATCCACCGCCGTGGTGGTCTCGCTCATGCCGCTCAGCATG
Organism: Gemmatimonadales bacterium; assembly: GCA_044867445.1. GTDB lineage: Bacteria > Gemmatimonadota > Gemmatimonadetes > Gemmatimonadales > GWC2-71-9 > CAVVWJ01. Next base: position 2,560 of record JBIOUY010000162.1, on the reverse strand, counting down.
ATGACCGACGTGTCAGGGTGGCTGCGACGAACCGCTTCGAGGAATCCGATGCCGTCGAGCTCCGGCATGCGCATGTCGGAAATGACCAGCGGGATCTCGCCGAGACGGTCAAGGACACCGAGTCCCTCGCGGCCGGTGCCGGCCTCGAAGCAGGTAAATCCCTGGGCCTGGAGCATCCGGACCAGGGAGCGGCGTACGCTGGGTTCGTCGTCGACGACGAGACAGTTGGCGGTGCCGGCCACGAACGGCTGCCCGCGCGGAGCCTCTGGCATGGCTTACCAGTTGACTTTAGGTGGGAGTTGGATGCCACGAACATCCAAGCAGTTACAGAGTAAGTAGGGAGGGCGGGATTGTCCAGAGAGGTGAGATGTGACCGGTGAGACGGAAGGGGGTGAGGAGTAAGGAGTGAGGAGTGAGAGGTAAGAAGTGAGCAGTGAGCAGTGAGCAGTGCGGAAGCGGGAGCGAGGAGGAGGGATCTTGCCCGATGATATCAGGACGTGGAGGCGCATCGGAAAGGCCGACTGGATCCCTCGTTTCACTCGGGATGAGGACCCCATCGCGCTCCGAGTCTCAACTTCTCACCTCTCACTTCTTACTTCTCACTGCTTACTTCTCACTTCTCGCTTCTTACCTCTCACTTCTCACTTCTCATCTTACTTCTTACTTCTCACTGCAGTTGGTAGATTTCACTCACCGCCACCCATAGGAGCGCCCATGGCAGGCGTCCAGGCCAGACTCCGGTCCGAGCACCAGCGCAGGTACCCCGACCTGAATCCCGGCACCTGGTATGAAGTGGCTCCCATCTTTCCCGGGGTCACGCAGCGGATGGTCAACATGGCGGGCGAGCGGCTCACGCGGCTGGCGACACCGCGAGGCTTCGTGATCTTGCGTGCGGAACACCTCGAATTCCGCCCCTCGCCCAAGGGCGCGACCACTCAAGAATCCGAGGCGATGGCCTGAGCTCCCTGGAGAGCGCCTGAGTGCCGCGCATCGAGCATTTCCCGAACCCGGCGGGCCAGCCCTTCGGCCGTGAATGGCTTGGACTGGAACGGCGCTCCCGGATCCATTAAGCCGCGCCGCACCACATCATCCCCGGTGTATCCCGATATATAGAGCACGGGCAGACTCGAATCGAGCTGAGCCAGTTGATGGCCGAGCTCTCGTCCTCCCATGACAGGCATGACCAGATCAGAGATCACCAGATCGATGCCGTGGCCAGCCACCAGCCGCAGGGCCTCCTCGCCGTCGCCGGCCTCCAGCACGCGGTAGCCATACTCGCGCAGTCCTCGGCAGGCCAGGCCGCGCACCATGGCTTCGTCCTCGACCAGGAGCAGCGTCTCGGTTCCCCCACGTGGAGCCCCGGCCCGGTCCTCCAGCCGTCTGGTGCTTCGTCCCGGTCCCACCTGGGGAAGGTAGATCTTGAACGTGGTTCCCTGTTGCGGCTCGCTGTAGGCCCACACGAACCCGTCGCTCTGTTTGACGATGCCGTACACGGTGGAAAGCCCGAGTCCGGTCCCCTGACCCACCGGTTTGGTGGTGAAGAACGGCTCGAAGATTCTGGCCTGGACTTCCCGATCCATGCCGCAGCCGGTATCCGTCACCGAGAGCAGGACATAGGTGCCCGCGGAGAGCTTCACGTCGGCATGCCGCTGGGCGTACTCCTGCCCCAGGTAGACGGTTGCCGTCGATACCGTCACCCGGCCGGGATGGAGCAGGGCATCGCGGGCGTTGAGCACCAGATTGACCAGCACCTGCTCCATCTGGCCCCGGTCGGCGCGGATCACCCCCGCCTCGGGGCAAAGCGTAAACTCCAACAGATGGTCTACTCCGAGCAGGCGACGGAGCATCTTTTCGAGGTCGGCGATGACGTCGTTGATCTCCAGCATCTCGGGGCGGCGGAACTGCTGGCGGGTGAAGGCAAGGAGCTGGCGAGTGACGTCGGCCGCGCGGCTTCCCGCCTTGATGATCTCCTCCACCTCTGAACGGCGGGGATCGTCCGGGCTGAGGCTTCGCAGCAGAAACTCGCTGAACCCAATGACGCCGGTCATCATATTGTTGACTTCGTGGGCCATGCCACCGGCGAGCCGTCCGGCGGCCTGCATCCGCTCTGCCCGGCGCAGCTGGTCTTCCACCCGCTTGCGTTCGGTGACGTCGCGATAGATCCCCCGTAACAGCGCCGGCTCGCCATCCTTGAAGGTGCAGCTGACGTTGCCTTCGACCGTGATGGTGGCACCGGTGGACGACATCAGGTCTAGCTCGACGCCGGACACGGTCTCGCCCTGCAGCACTCTTGCAATGATCTCGTCGTATCGCTCCCGGCTGCCCGCGTGGACGAACTCGACCAGCCGGCGTCCGTCCAGTTGGGCACCGGTCTGTCCGATGGAGTCCTGCCAGGCGCGATTGACGTAGAGGAACGTGCCGTCGGGCGCGGTCGCGCAGACCAGATCGCTGGCATTGTCGAACAGGTCGCGATAGCGTTCCTCGCTCTCGCGCAACGCCCGCTCCGCTCGCTTGCGCGCGCTCACCTCGCGGGCGTTGAGACAGACGCCAATTACCCCGC
>JBIOUY010000161.1:0-49942 GCA_044867445.1 Gemmatimonadales bacterium | reverse complement strand
CGCTTCTTGCCCTCGGATTGCTGCAGCGTCTCCCCAGGTTGCTCCTGGATGTACCCACGCTCCCCCTTCACTTCTACCCCGGAGCCTGAACGTGGGTCAGCCCAAGCACGACCGCCGGGGTACGGGGACCGCCAACCGGGCGGCGACGCCGGAGCATGATCTCACCGGAACGGCTGGGCTATTGGGAGAATCCCGCTGGCGATCCTGGGCCGAGCACGCCCTCGAGTTCGTCGCCCTGCTCGATCGCCAGGGGCGGATCAAGTACCTGAACCATCGTTTGCCGGATTCCCATTTCGAAATTCAGCTGGGCGAACGGCTGTATGACGTGCTGACCGAGGAGCACCGGACCGTGCTCCAAGCCGCAGTCGAACGGGTGTTCGAGACCGGGGTCGCGGATCAGTACGAGACCGTGGGTCAGCGGGGCTCGGAGCGATTCTGGTTGGACAACCGGGTCATGCCGGTGAAGCGGGCCGGGGCGGTCGCGGAAGTCATGCTGATCAGCGCCGACATCACCCGGCGCCGGCGCGCCGAGGAGCTCCGGCGCGACACCGAGGGAAGGCTGCAGGCCATTCTGCAGCTGGAATCTCTCGGCTTCTGCGATAGTGACCTGACCGGGCGGATTCTCTCCGTCAATGAGGGGTGTTGCGACCTTCTGGGCCGGTCCATGTCGCAGCTGCTCGGCCGGACCTTCTTGAGCTTCGTCCACCCCAGCGATCTGCCCCGAGCCATGGACCTCATGCAAGGCATGGCGGCAGGGAGCCAGGGCTGGGAGCTTGAGCTGCAGTACCTTCGGCCGGATTCATCCCCCATCTTGGTACGTCACTCCGCGTCCCTTATCCGAAACCCAGCAGGCAAGCCCCAAGCGGTGCTCTCGACGCTTCAGGACCTCACCCGTCGAAAGCAGGCCGAGGACCGTGCGGTGCGGCAGGGCCGGATGCTGGACAGTGTGCAGGACGCGATTATCGCATTGGATGAGCAATTCAGGGTGATCACCTGGAATCGCGCCGCCGAGGCCTTATTCGGCTGGACCAGCGAAGAAGCCTTGGGTCGCTCAGGGGACGACCTGCTCCGGCTGGGCAGCGCTCTGGGCTCCTGGGCCCGCCTCCACCAGATGGTCGGAGTCTCCGGACCGTTTCGGGCCCGGCTGCCCCAGGCCCGCAAAGACGGCACCTTGATCAGCGTCGAGCTCTCGGTCCAGACGCTCGAGGGCCCTGTCGGCCAACCACCGCAACTGCTGGTCCTGTGCCGGGGGACGCCGGATCCCTCCCGGGGACCCGAGGCTTCAGAGCGCCACCGGCTGGAACGGGAAGTCCGGGTCATGCATGAGGAGCTGCGGCTGCTCGCGACCCGGCTGGACGCCGCCCGAGAAGAGGAGCAGGCCCGAATCTCCCGCGAGCTGCATGACGAGCTCGGACAGTCGCTCACCGGACTCAAGATGGATCTCGCTTGGCTGGTCGGGCAGCCGCCGCTGGCCGGCAGCCAGCTGCAGGACCAGGCCCGCACGATGCTGCGCACCATCGACGCGATCACCGCCAGTGTGCGGGACATTGCCTCCGAGCTGCGGCCCGATCTCCTGGACGAACTGGGCCTGCTCGAAGCGGTGGATTCATACGTGCGCCGTTTTGAGCGGCGCACTGGAATTCAATGTGACCTGCGGCTCCCCATCCGGCTTCCCCGGGTCGGCGCGGATGCCGCCATCGCACTGTTCCGGATCATCCAGGAAGCACTGACCAACGTTGCCCGGCACGCCGGTGCCACCCGGGTTCGGATCAAACTGACTGCGAGGAGTGGCCAGATCACCCTTCAACTCAGCGACAACGGGTCCGGCATCGCGGAAACCGAGATCGGCGGTGAGCGCTCCCTCGGGCTGCTGGGGATGCGGGAGCGCGCCGCGGGCTGTGGGGGAAGCTTCATGGTTTGGGGAGTACCGAAACGAGGCACCAGAATCATCGTCCGCATTCCACTTCGCCAACGTGAACAGGAGCGTCCTATCCTATGAACGCGCTGGAGACAGCGTCCCGCACGATAAAAGTGTTTATCGCGGACGATCACCCGATTGTGCGCGAGGGATTGCGCCGGATCGTGTCCCTGGGTGCGGAGTTCCACGTGGTGGGCGAGGCGGCCACCGGCGAGGAGGTGCTCGAGAAATTGGCTCGGGCCGACGCCGACGTGCTCCTGCTCGATGTGGCAATGCCCGGACCCGGCTTGCTGGAAGTGCTCTCGCAGGTGAGGCGGCGATATCCCCGGCTGGTGGTGCTGGTGCTGAGCATGTACGGGGAAGATCTGTATGCCATGCGCGCGCTCAAGGCGGGCGCCTCAGGCTATCTCACCAAGGAGCGAACCCCCGACGAGCTGGTCGAAGCCATTCGGCGGGTGCATTCCGGCCGCACCTATGTGAGTGCCACCCTGGCTGAATCGCTCGGCTCCCGCCTCCGTCCTGGCGGCATCCGCGAGCCGCACGAGCGACTCTCGGAGCGCGAATATGAGGTCTTTCGTCTGCTCGCGAGAGGACGCTCGGTCAAGGAAATCGCCGCCGAGCTCAAGGTGAGCGTCAAGACCGTGAGCACTCACCGTGTCCGGCTGCTGTCCAAGATGCACTTCAAAACCAACGCCGATCTGGTGCGTTACGCGATGACGCACGGCCTAGCGTAACTCTGGTCAGTCCCAACACGTTGTAGGACGCAAGCCGACACCGAGTCGGTTCGGGCTGGACTCTGGCATTAGGCCTTGGCTGATACCGGGTTTCATCGCCGGTCACAATCTTTCCATTCCCTTCTGCATAAAACGACTCGCCCGAGCGATCTAGAGGACGAACAGGGGCGAAGTCTGGAGACGTCCGTGGCTCGCTGACGTCCAGCCTTCTTGCCGTCATTCGATGCCCTTCCCGAGGACGTCCGTATCGGTGGAGATGCCGAAGAGGCATTGAAGATTCCCCAATCGTTCCATCGAAATTGATTCTGATGGATCTGCAGCTCCCCGGACGGACTGAAGCTGATCCGGCGGCTCAAGCCCGATCCAGCCGCCCTGCCTCAGGCCTTGGTTCAGTTCCTCGACTAGAAGCACGAGCTCGACGCTTGCGTTTCCCCCCGCGACGTCAATCGAACGGAGTCCGTGTGCCCCGCACCATCCTGGTGGTCGAAGACAACCCCATTACGCGGAAGATGATGCAGGTCGCGTTGGAGTCTGCCGGCGATCTGGTCCTCAGCGCCGCCGATGGACGTGAGGCGCTCCAGCTCGCGGCCACGCAGCCGGTGGATCTCATCCTGCAGGATCTCATTCTGCCGGATATGGACGGCTTCGAGCTGGCGAGAAGGTTTCGCGAGGCACCCCAGACCAGGGAACTCCCCATTGTTGCACTGTCAGGCCTGGCCTCCAAGGTGGAAGAGGCGCGGCGGTTCGCCGCCGGATTCAACGAGGTCCTCTTCAAGCCGATCGAGCCCTCTCGGCTGCGGCAAGTGATCAGCCAGCTCTGTCCCACCGGCGATCCGTCGCCCGCCAGTCCCGGTAGAGGCAGGAGCATTCTCCTGGTGGAGGACGATGCCACCCAGCGCAAGATCCACGGCTTACGACTGGAGGAGCAGGGCTTTCGCGTGAGGGTCGCCCGAGACGGCCTGGAGGGGCTGGAGAAGGCCCGGCGCGAGCCTCCGGATGCGATCGTGAGCGATCTGATCATGCCGCGGATGGACGGGCTCGACCTCTGCCTCTCCGTCCGGCAGGACCCTCGGCTGGCGCAGCTGCCCTTTGTGCTCTACTCGTCCGCCTACATACCGTTGGAAGAGGCCGATCAGCGCCTTGCCCGAAGCGCGGGCGTGAGCGCGCTGGTTGCCCGGACGCCGGCCTTCGACCAGGTGATCGAGCGCCTGCTGGCCAGCCTCGCCGGACCACCCCCGCCCAAGCCGACCGCTCACCTTGGAGCACTGACGGCCGAGTATACCAGCCGCCTCGTGCGGCAGCTGGAGCAGCAGGCCACGCTGAACCAGAGTCTGATGCAGCAGGCCGCCTCTAGGACGGCGCAACTGTCGGTGATGACCGCCGTCGCTGGAGTCCTGGCGCGGAGCAGGGATCTGGACGTTGTGCTGCAGGAGGCGCTGGCTCGTACCCTGGATGTCGCGGGCGTGTCGATGGGGGCCATCTATCTGGTGGATGCCGCCGGCAACAACCACCTGGTGTGCCAACTCGGCTACTCAGCGGCGAACCCGAAGGAGTTGGAAGACTTTTTCGGCCACCCGGAATTACTGAGGGAGGCGCTCGCGCGGGGTGAGCCGACGGCGTTGCCAACGACGGTGCTGAGCCGGGCGGCGTCGCGAGCGCTGGGCGCGACTGAGGAAGAATCGTTCTCCACCCTGCTCCCCTTGATCGCCGGCGGAGAGCGGGTCGGTGTGCTGTTCATGGCTTCAGCGCACCGTCACCTCAGCCCCGACTGGATCGAGATGGCCTCGGCGGTCGCGGTGCAGATCGCGCACGCCGTGGCGCTGGCTCGGCTCATGTCGGGGCTCAGCCAGTCGGAGGAACATTACCGCACCCTCTTCGAAGGGGTTCCGGTCGGACTCTATCGCCTGGGGCCGAAGGGAGAGATTCTCGACGGCAACGCCGCACTGGTGCAGCTCCTGGGATACCCTGACTTGGCATCGCTGCTGTCCGTGAACCTCGACAGCTTTTATGTCGACGCCCAAGACCGGCAGCGCTGGCGCCGCCGGTTGGAACGAGAAGGAGTGGGCCGCCACTTCGAGGTTCGGTTTCGCACCCGGGACGGGAGCGAGATCTGGGTGCGCAACAATGGGCGGGCGATCCGCGGCTGGGACGGGAAGATCCAGGCGTACGAGGGCAGCCTGGAAGACATCACCGAGCAACGGCGGGCGGAGGAAGCGCTGCGGGAGAGCGAGGAACGGATGCGACTCACGGTGCATCACGCGCTCGACGCTGTCATCACGATGGACGCAGCCGGCCGGATCACCGGATGGAACCCGCAGGCGGAGCGGACCTTCGGCTGGTCCGAGGACGAGGTGCTCGGGCGATCACTGGCGGAGACCATCGTGCCACCCGAATACAGGACCGCGCACTTGCGCGGCCTCAAGCGCTTCCTCGAGACCGGCGAGGGACCGGTACTCAACCGCAGGGTTGAGCTGACCGGGAGGCATCAGTCCGGGGTGGACTTTCCTCTGGAGCTGGCCGTGACGCCCATGCGGGTGAATGGCGAGCTCGGGTTTAGCGGCTTCGTTCGCGACATCACCGAGCGCCGTCAGGCGGAGGAGGCGCTGCGGCAGAGCCTAGCGCTGATGCGCTCGGTCCTCGAGGGCACCACCGATCTGGTGTTCGTCAAGGACCTCGAGGGTCGCTACCTGATGGTGAACTCGGCAGACGCGGCCCTGATCGGCAAACCGGTGGAGGAGATCATCGGTCATACCGACGCGGAGCTCTTTCCGCCCGCCATTGCGCCGCTGATCCGCAAGGCTGACCAGGAGGTGATCGCAGCCGGCCAGACCAAGATCATCGAGGAGACCCTGGCCGTCGCTGGGAAGCCAAGGATGTTCCTGAGCTCCAAAGGGGTCTATCGCGACCAGAAGGGGAAAGTCGCGGGAATCTTCGGGATTTCCCGCGACGTCACCGAGGCCAAGCAGCTCGAGCTGCAACTGCGCCAGGCGCAGAAGATGGAAGCGGTGGGACGGTTGGCTGGCGGGATCGCTCACGATTTCAACAACCTGCTCACGGCTATCCTCAGCTACGCCGATCTGCTGGCCGAAGACCTGGCGCCCAAGGACCCCCGGCGGGTCGATGCCGAGGAGATCAGCCGGGCCGCCCATCGCGCCGCCGGCCTGACCCGTCAGTTGCTGGCCTTCAGCCGCTCTCAGGTGCAGTTGCTCAAGGTGCTGGACCTGAATGAGATCGTCGAAGGCATGGATAAGATGCTCCGCCGGATCATCGGAGAGGATATCGAGCTGGAGACCAGGCTGGCCGCGGAGCTGGGCCACGTCAAGGCCGATCCGGGACAAATGGAGCAAGTGATCATGAATCTGGCGGTCAACGCTCGCGATGCGATGCCGGGCGGAGGTCGCCTAACTATCGAAACCAAGGACGCGGTGTTCGACGACCAATATCGCGCGATTCACGAAGTGGTCGCGCCGGGGAATTACGTCATGCTGGCGGTCAGCGACACCGGCTGCGGCATGGACCGGGAGGAGCAGAGCCGGATCTTCGAGCCGTTCTACACCACCAAAGAGCCGGGAAAAGGCACCGGACTAGGACTCTCGACCGTCTACGGGATCGTGAAGCAGAGCGGAGGATTTATCTGGGTATACAGCGAGCCGCACCAGGGGGCCACCTTCAAGGTCTATCTGCCCCGAGTGAATGAGGCGGTCGACGTCGTCCCTCCGAGCCCACCGCCGCCCGAGCCGGCCCGCGGAGGAGAGACCATCCTCCTGGTGGAAGATGAGGCGCCACTGCGGAAGGTGGTGCACCAGATTTTGGTCCGGCAGGGGTACACGGTGCTCGCTGCCAACGGCGGAGAGGAGGCACTGGCACTGGCGCACGCTCACGTCGGAGCGATCGACCTGATCGCTACCGACGTGGTCATGCCCGGACTCGGCGGACGCGAGCTGGTCGAGCGGCTGCTCGCGGTCCATCCGGAGGCCGGCGTGTTGTTCATGTCAGGCTATACCGATGACGCGGTCGTGCACCATGGCATCCTGGAGCGTGGCACCGCCTTTCTCCAGAAGCCGTTCAGCGCGGCGGTCCTTGCCCGCAAGGTGCGGGAGGTACTCGACAGCAGCGAGACCCGAATCTCCTAGCTGTGGCGCCGCTAGCCGTGGCGGTCCAGCTCCGCCAGGAGCCGTTCGGCAAGATCCTCTCGTTGGGCCAGCCGGTGCCGCAGATCCCGCCGATCGGTCCGCGCCACTTCCATTTTCAGCTCGGGCAGGTAGTCGTGCAAAAGATCCCTCAGGATCTCCGCCTCCTGCTCTGTCAGGGTCAGTTGCATACCCGGCGGACCTCGGTCACATCATCGGCGCGGGCTCGAAGCCATCGCAGCCGCTGATCGGAGTGACCTTCAAGTGGAGCGAGGCATGACGGGGGTGGCCGCACTCATCTACCAGGGTTTCCGGTGCCTCGTGTTTCCGGCGAATTTGCAGCAGCTGCTGGTCGCTACCGTGCAGCTCACCGAAGTGGGTACAGAGTCCACATTGTCCCTCTTGAACCTGTAACATCGCTCACCTCCATTGCCGAACCTGCACGATTGACCGCCTGGCGCGGGCGGCGAATGCTCGCGGCCCTGGCGGTCTTCCCAATTTGCAGCCGTCCAAAGATGCGGGCCAGCCCCGGCACCTCCATCACCAGGGCTGGCTCGATTACTCTCCACCGGTGCCCATGCGGCTCGATTCCATCCAGCAGTCCGACACTCTGGCCACCACAGAGGTACCAGTCCCTGAGCCCAGTGCATTGGCTCGGCGGTACCACCGGAGCGGTGATGTGCTCTGGGTGGTCGATACCATGGTCGGCTGGCTCATTCCCGGATTGCTGCTGTGGTCCGGCCTTTCCGCCCGCATGCGGGGATGGGCGGCACGGACGGCCCGCGGGGGGTGGTTTCGAACGATCGCGATCTATGCTGTGTTGTTTGTCGTGCTCACCTCGCTGCTAGGGCTCCCGCTCTCTTGGTACCGCGAGTTTGTCCGGGAACACGCCTACGGCCTCTCCAATCAGAGCCTAGGCCGCTGGCTGGGAGATTGGGCCAAGGCGCTCGGCTTGAGCTGCCTCGTGGCGCCACTGCTGCTCTGGATCCCGTACTGGATGTTGGGACGAAGTCCCCGCCGCTGGTGGCTCTGGACCGGCTTGGCGGCCATTCCGCTATCCGTACTCGCCCTCATCGTCACCCCACTGTGGGTGGAACCACTCTTCAACCAGTTCGGGCCCTTGGAGAACAGGGCGCTCGAGGTCCGGATCCTGGCGCTTGCCAGCCGCGCGGGTATCGATGGGAGCCGAGTCTACGAGGTCAAGAAGAGCGTCGATACCAAAACGGTAAACGCGTACGTCACCGGGTTTGGCGGCACCAAACGAATCGTCCTCTGGGACACCATTCTCGCTCGACTCACGCCGCGTGAGATCCTCTTCGTGGTGGGCCATGAGATGGGGCACTTCGTTCTTCACCATACCCTGGCTGTTATACTTGGGGCCACGGTCCTGGCGACTCTCTCGCTCTATACGGTTCATCGGCTCGCCGGTCACCTGATCGGGCGACGGGCTGCGCGGTTCGGGTTCGATCGGCTCGATGATGTGGCTTCGTTCCCCCTGCTCCTGCTGCTGAGCAGTGTGGTCTCGTTCGCCGTGACCCCGGTGGTCCTGGCCGGCTCGCGCTGGATGGAGCACGAAGCCGATCGGTTCGGACTCGAGCTCACCCGTGATAACCGCGCTGCTGCCCTGACCTTCGTGCGGCTGCAAGAGGAGAATCTCGACCTGCCTCGACCGGGTCTCCTCTACCGGCTCTGGCGCGGGAGTCATCCACCCTTGGCCGACCGGATCGAGTTCGCCAACCGGTACCGCCCCTGGTCCACCGGCGGCAGGCTGCGCTACGGCCACCTCTTTCGTTCAGCCGCTGACCCCTAAGGAGAGCGAGTTGCCCACCAAGCATACGGCGCGGCAGGGCCCCCGCTCCCTCCGGGTCCCCTCGGCGACCCTGGCCGACCCGACCACCACAAGCGGCGCCGCCCTTCTGGTACTGCAGGCAGCCGCCGTCTTCATCGTCCTGGCAGCGCTCCCCTATCCGCTCTTCGAGCTGGACCGCTTTACCCTCTTGAAGGAGCTGGTACTCCACCTCGCTGCCCTGACTGCCGCGCTGCTCTGTCTCGCTTCTGCCCGCCGGCTTACGGTCTTCATGGTGGACGCTCCACTGGCCGGCTTCCTGGTCCTCTCGGTCTTCTCGACCCTCCTGGCGGAGAACGGCTGGCTCGCGTTGCGGGCTCTCGGCGTGAGTCTTTCCGGCGCGGTGCTGTTCTGGTGCGGCCGTACCCTCGCGCGGGCGGGGCGAAGCCAGGCTCTGCTCGTCGTCTTCGCGGGTGCCGTTGTGCTCGGCGCGCTCACGGCTCTGGTGCAGGCCTACGGCTTGGTGACGAGCAGTCTGGCCAGCCTGAGTCGCGCGCCCGGAGGCACCTTCGGCAACCGAAACTTCATGGCCCACCTGGTGACGATCGGCCTGCCGCTCTTGCTGCTCGTTTCGGTCGAAGCCCGGAGCAGGGCGGGCTTTGTGCTCGGATCAATCGGCGTCATGCTCACAGCGGCAGCACTGATTCTCTCCCGCTCGCGCGCCGCGTGGGTCGGTGCGGCGGTCTGCGGGACGTTTCTCGCCCTCGAGGGTCTGTGGGTAGGCCGGCTCTGGGCGGATGACCGGATGCGAAAGCGGGTGTTGCGGCTGGCCACCGCGGCGGCGGCCGGATTGCTGCTGGCGCTGGTGCTCCCCAATCGGCTGAACTGGCGTTCTACTTCACCCTACCTCGACTCGCTCACCGGGGTGACGAATTATCGCGAAGGCAGTGGCAGGGGACGCCTGATTCAGTACGGAAATACCCTGGCGATGGCGATGCATCATCCGGTCTTCGGAGTTGGGCCGGGCAACTGGGCAGTGGCTTATCCTCGATTCATGTCGCCTGGGGACCCTTCCTTTCACACCCGCGATATCATCCCTACCAATCCATGGCCGAGCAGCGACTGGATGGCCATGCTTGCGGAACGCGGCTTGCTCGCGCCGATCCTGCTGGCCCTGGTCGGCGGCTCGCTGGCCTTGGGCGCCTGGGCCAGGGTGCGGCGCGGACCGCGCGACACTCCCGCGCTCACCGATCTCACCATCGTCGCCACGCTGATCGCCATCGCCACGGTGGGTGCGTTCGACGCGGTGATGCTTCTCCCGGTGAATACCCTCTTCGGCTGGACCATCGTGGGGGCGCTCGCGTCGTCGGCCCGCCCCATCCGGGAGATTCGGCTCACCCGTCCGTCGCGGCGCTATCTGATGGTGGTGACCGCCGCCGTTGGCGTCCTATTCCTTTGGCGAAGCAGCGCGCAGGTGTTCGCGATGAGCCTGTTCAGTAAGGGCGAGCGAACCACGATGGAGCGCGCCTCGCGGGTCGATCCCGGGAGCTACCGAATCCACATGCTGCTGGCCCTGAGCTGGCGGATGGCCGGCCGGTGCGACCGCGCCCGGCCCCATGCCGAAGCCGCGCAGTCACTCTTCCCCAACTATCCCGCGCCGCGCCAAGTCCTCCGGATGTGCGGAATCCGCAATCAGAAATAGCCCCGTTCCCTGTGTCGTTCGTCACGGCAACTGACGGTGAAGTCCCGCCATATAGCGAGGCGTCAGGTCGCTAATGGGAGGTTCTTATGAAACTGCTTGGCACAGTTGGGCTCGTCCTTTGCGGGTTTACCCTGGCTGGTTGTCATAAGGCAGTCGAGATCAGCCCTGCCGCCATGCCGGCTGCCGATCGCTGGAACGCCACCCTGGCCACACCCGCCGGGTTGGCTGGCGCGGTGCAGGTAAAGGGAACCGCCTGGATGGAGCCGGATGTGAAGGATACGAGTCAGACCGTCGTCCACCTGGCGATCTCCAACGCCGCACCCGGTGGAGCTCATCCGTGGCACGTACACCGGGGACGATGCGGGCAGGATGGTGGAGTCTTCGGGCCGCCGGATTCCTACGGCATACTGAAGGTGGGCCGCAAGGGCGAGGCCGAAGCACAGGCCACCTTGCCGTTGCCGGAGCCCAAGGAGGGCCAGTACTTCGTCAGCGTGCACGCGTCGTCGGTGAACATGGGCACCATCATCGCCTGCGGAAACCTCGCACCTCCATCGCAGTAAAGGCGAAGGGCGTGCTTGATGGTGGCTGCCAGCCACTCGGCTTCGTGCTTGTCGCGAACCGCGTTGCCGGCAGTCACCTTCCTGCCGCTCTTGGTCACGGCTACGACGATGGCGAAGAAGCCTGCCTCGCTCCATTACCCTGAGACGCGAAGCGAACACACTGCACCGCCGTGAATCCGCCGGCCGCGGCAAAAGGCAGGAGAAAATGCGACCAGGCATCCCAAGCCCGCAGCCGTGCGGTTCATGCCGCACCTCGCTCGATCGGCGTGTCTTCTCGGCCTCCCCATTCGGTCCAGGCGCCATCATAGAGCGCCGTGTTGCGATGGCCGAGAAGATGAAGCCCGTGTAGCAGGGCACAGGCGCTCGTACCCGAGCCGCAGGTTGCCACAATCGGTCGGCTCAGGTCGATGCCCGATGCGAGGAATCTTTCGCGCAGGCGGTCGGGTGAGAGCAGGGTGCCCTCCGACGTCACCAGCTCGGAGAACGGCAAGTTCCGGCTTCCGGGGATGTGCCCGCCCCGAAGACCGGGGCGGGGCTCCGGCTCAGTCCCTTGGAACCGGCCCGAGGAGCGAAGGTCCACGACCTGCTCGGTAGCAGTCTCGATGTTGGCGCGGATCTGCGAGAGATCGCGCACAGCACTCGGGTCGAGGCGAGCGGAAAATCGACCCGGGGGAAGCCGCACCATCCCAGATTCGAGCGGGCGGCCCTCACGCCGCCATTTGCCCAAGCCTCCATCGAGAACGGCGACCTGCGGATGTCCGAACACTCGGAAGGTCCACCATACTCGGGGGGCGCTCAGATTCACCCCCGATCCGTCGTACACCACGAGCGCATCGCTGTCATGCAGCCCGAGCCGGCTCATCGCCTCGGCGAAACTGCCCTCATCCGGAAGCATGTGGGGAAGCGAAGTGGTCTGATTGCTGGTCGCGTCCAAGTCGAAGAAGACGGCGCCAGGAATGTGACCGGCCGCGTACTCCGCCCGGGGATCCCGCCCACTGTTGGGCAGATACCAGGAACCGTCAACGACGCGGAGCCCGGGCTGCCCTAACCGGCTCGCCAGCCACTCAGTCGAGACCAGCGCCGGGAAGCTGTCGCTCACGGACGCAAGAGCAGTTTGCCCGTGGTGCGTCGGCTTTCGAGCAGGCGGTGCGCCTCGGAGGCCTGGGCCAGGGGAAACTCACCCCCAATGCGAATCATCAGGTTACCGTCGGCCACCCCATGCAGCACCGCGGAGGCGTGCTGCAGCAGCTCCCGTCGGGTGGCGGTGTAGTGCGCAATCGTGGGCCGGGTCAGAAAGAGCGAGCCCTTCTGGTTCAACACCTGGGGATCGAACGGCTCCACCGGGCCGCTCGACTGCCCGAACAGCACCATGACGCCACGAGGCGCGAGACAGTTGAGGCTCTTGGCAAAAGTCGTGCGGCCGACCGAGTCATAGACGACCTCCACCCCAGCGCCGTCGGTGAGCCGCTTGGTCTCGACCTCGAAATCGACTTCGGTATAGAGGATGACTTCATTCGCTCCTGCCTCGCGAGCCAGGGCGGCCTTCTCCTCGGTGGAGACAGTCCCGATCACCCGAGCTCCGCGCTGCCGCGCCATCTGGCAGATCAGCAGGCCAACCCCTCCCGCGGCGGCGTGCACCAGGCAGGTTTCGCCTCTTTTGAGCCGATGAGTCGAAGCCGTGAGATAGTGGGCGGTGATTCCCTGGAGCATCGCCGCCGCGCCATCCCGCGTGCTCACCCGCTCCGGCAGCTGCACCAGCCGATCGGCGGGTGCCAGAGCGTATTCGGCATACCCGCCGATCATGTCGGACGAGGCGACCCTGTTGCCCGGTCGCACCGTGCTCACGCCGGTGCCGACGGCCTCAACCGTACCGCCCGCCTCGCTGCCTGGTGTTAACGGGTACGAGACCTTGTAGGCTCCCGACCGACGATAGACATCGATGAAATTCACGCCGGCGGCTTCGACTTTGATCAGCGCCTGTCCCGGACCTGGCGTGGGGATGGGTACTTCCTCGAGGCGCAGCATGTCCGCGCCGCCCGGCTTCTCAACTCGGATCGCCTTCACCCAAACTCCTCGTCGTGTGCACCAGTAATCTGCCAAGAGAACGGGGGAGAACGCCACGCGCCCTCCCCCTTGGGACAGCCGAGCCTTCGAAATCAGACGCCGATGAGACGCCGCTCGGGACCGGTGTAATTGGTGTTCCGGCGTGTGCGTCGCTCGCGGCCAGTGTAGGGCTTTCGGCTGGGAAAGCCCTGGGTACCGGTGCTCGAGGACACCGAGAACTCTTGGGTGTCCAGTAGACGGCCTCCGCTGGGCCCAAAGTCTATTCCATGACCCTGAAGAATGGCGAGCGCCTCGTCGGTGCGGTCACCTGCTCCCACGGCCACCAGTGTCCCACCGGCGCGTAATCCCAGATCAAAGTGCTGTGCATCCTGCTCGGAAACACCCATTCCGGTGAGAGCGCCAATGATGCCGCCCGCTGCCGCGCCGAGGCCTGCACCGGTCAGGGTCGAGGCGAGCACGCCTCCCACGACCACGGGTCCGAATCCGGGAATAAGCAAGGAGCCGAGCAAGCCGACGAGGCCGCCCAACACACCGCCACTCACGGCACCCTTGGCGGCAAACTCACCTGAATGGCTCTGCCCTTCTTCTTCGACCTGCGGGTCGCCTACGATGCGCGCTTCTCCCTCGGTGGACTGCAGCGCAACCCCAATTTGTTCCTCGGTAAAGCCGGCGGCCTTCAGATCACGGATGGCAGCCTCTGCATGCCTGCGATCGTTGAACAGACCGACCACCGTACGGCCGGTTGTTTCCGGTTCGTTGGGATGGGACATCGGAGGTCTCCTCCATATGAATATCCCTGCTCTCCAGCACGGCGCATCATGAGGACCCCTTATCGCGAACCAATGCCAGAGAGGGGCACCTGTGCCTCCTGGGGGAGGCAAGCTACACGAAGAATTGCAGTATCGGGGTGAGCCTGGTCACAGGACCCGATTAACGAAGCGAACCCGGGTTCGTCCACTGCCCAGCTTCCCAGCAGCCACTACCCAAGCCATCCGCGCAACCCAAGAAGGAGTCTCGACCCATGCGCCGAACCCAGTGGGCCTCCACGGCCTCCCTCTTCGCCTGCAGCTTGCTGCTTGTTGGGATCGCGGGTTGCAGCGATTCGACCGATCCCGGCTCGTCCGGCACGCTCCCGACCACCGAGGCAAACGACATCGGGGATGCCGCGGCTGACGAGGTGGATCAGTCGGCCAATGCCCTCACGATTGCCGGCGCCGAGGCAGTGCAAGGTTCTGCAGCTCAGTCCGTCGTGAGATTCACGCCTCCCGGGACCTCATGTGCGACCGTGGATAACACGACCGACAGTGATGGAGACGGCGCTCCCGATCATGCGACATTTACCTTCGCGCTCCCGGCCTGCAGCTTTACTGGCTTCCGCGGAGGAACCCTCGAGATCACCGGCACGATCGAGTTGACTGATCCGACGCCGAGCAGCGCCGACTTTGCCTATCAGGCGAGCCTGACCGACTTCCAGTTCAAGTTCACCAGCCCGAACCAGACGCGAAGCTACACCGCGATCCGGAACGGATCCCGCGCGCTCACCGCGAGTTCAGCGTCGGCATCGCTCAGCAATAACATCACCGTGGTGCGGAGCTTTACCGGCCGCGCCGAAGCTACGGTGAGTCACAACACGTTGCTCAGCTTCACGGCTGCGGAGGGGGAGAGCCTGGCGGTGGGACAGCCGCTTCCCGACGGCACGTTCGTCAAGAGCGGCACGCTGATCTGGAGCCGGAACGGGGTAAGTCGGACCTTCACGGTCACCACGGTGGAACCGCTGGTGTGGGACGCGAGCTGCACGACCGATCGCAAGATCGCGTCGGGTGAGATCCACTGGACGCTGGCGGACGGCAGCTATATCAAGACCGTCTGGACCGGCTGCGGGATCGAT
This sequence comes from Gemmatimonadales bacterium, assembly GCA_044867445.1. Taxonomy (GTDB): domain Bacteria; phylum Gemmatimonadota; class Gemmatimonadetes; order Gemmatimonadales; family GWC2-71-9; genus CAVVWJ01. The sequence continues at coordinate 35,160 of JBIOUY010000161.1, read as the reverse complement.
CCGACCCGGACGTTCGTGCCGGCGGCGTGAGAGGCGGACGAGACTCAGGCGGACGGACCTGAGGCGGACGAGACTGAGGCGGACGAGACTGAGGCGGAGCAGGACAGAGGCGGACAGAACAGCGACGGGCAGAACAGAGGCGGACACAACTGAGGCGGACAGAGCAGAGGGCGATCCCGCCTCCGTCTCGTCCGCCTCTTTATTTATCCGCCTTTCTTCCGTCCGCCTCCCTTCGTCCGCCCTCCCTAAGCCGCCCTCTCCGCTCCGGCGACATCATCCGCCGGCGCTCGAGCATTCTTGGTGTAATGCTCGAAGAATCCGCGGGCCTGCTCCAGGTCAACCGGATGGAAGTAACCCGGTCCCAAGCCCTCGCAGCCTGCGAGCGCGATCTCGGTGAGCTGGGTGGCGGTGCTGGCGATCGCGGGATCGTGCAGGCCCAGCCGGCCCGCCCGCCCGAGCAGTCCCAGGTCCGGATAGCCGAGGAGTTCCCCCGCGGCGCGAAGCGCTCCAGGCTCGTAACAAATACCCGCCGCCAACGCGATCGGCGCCGCATACCACTGGGGGGCCACGGCGTCGGCCGAGCGGAGTTCCAGATGCCCTCGTGGGCGCACCTCGGGAAACAGCGTGCTCAGATGTTCGTTCCACTCCACCGCTGTCGGCTGAGCGCTGGCGAGCCACTCGCCAAAGGGACGACATTCTCCCTCCACCGTGGGGAGCAGCATCGCGGGAGCCATCAACGCGAACTCGAGATACGCCTCCACCGGTCGTCTCGCGTCGTAGGGCAAACCGGTGTGAGTCGGATCAAGTGTTCGCCACACGTCGGCACGGGTACTCTGTAACCCGGTGGCCTGGCCCGCGTATACCGAGGAGTTGGCAAAGATCGCTACCACGTAGGGGGCAGCCGCGTTGAGCACTTGCCAGCGGAGCCAGGGCTCGTCGTCGAAGTCGATGCTGACCTGGAACGCGGCGGTCTGACGCATCATCCGGGCACCGGCCGGCCCCCGGCGAGCGAAGTATTCGGCCATGCGATCGTAGCGATCGCCGTGCACCAGGAGGGGAGCGCCGGCAATCGAATTGAAAGGATCAATACCGACATCGAGCAGAGTGATGCCCTCACCTGCGGCGGCTGAACGGAGCGGCAGGACCACTGAGCGTAACAGCGCGAGCAGCGCGCTCGCCGAATGGCAGGGAGGCGAGCTGTACTCCAACTGCCCGCCGGGCTCGTAAGTCAGCGTCCCGCCCGCTGCGACCTGGAAGCATGGAGTTCCCTTCGCGGTCCGAGTCTCTCGCCATCCCTGGCGGGCGCCGAAGCGACGGAGGAAGCTCAGCGTGCCCAGACCGGCCTCGGCCTCGATGGGACATCGACGGCCGGTGGACGTTTCGACCGGGATGAACTCCACCTCGGCGCCGACCCGACGAGGAGTCAGTGATGCGCTGGCGGGGGCGGCAAAGACCTGCTCCGCCAAGCCCGCCAGTAATGCCGCACGACTTCCGGCACTCATGCCGGTGCTCCCACCACCAAACCGAAGGGCGTGTGGGGGTCGGTGGGCCAGGCCTCGATGCGGAGCCCGGCGGCCTCGAACAGCTCGGCCACGCTGGCCCGGTCGTACTTGCTGCTGATTTCGGTACGGATCGACTCACCCCGAGCCAACCCGATCTGCCCCAGTCCCGGAATTGATACCTGTTGCTCCCGATTCGAGACCAGGTGCATCTCGATCCGGTGAGCCACCGGCTCATAAAAGGCCAGGTGCTCGAAGGCCGACGGATCGAAGTCCGCGCCCAGCTCGTGATTCAGGACCAGCAGCATATTGCGATTGAATTCGGCGGTGACACCCTGGCTGTCGTTATATGCCGCCTCGATCCTGGCGACGTCCTTTCGCAGATCTACGCCCATGAGGAACCGGTCCACCGCTGTCATCGCGGCCCGGACTCTCCCGAGGAGGCGGATTGCTGCCGGAGGATAGAAGTTGCCAATCGTGCTCCCCAGGAACGCGAAGAGGGCGGGCCGAGGCATTCGGCCGGGCAGGTTGAGCTCCTCCGAGATATCCGCGACCGCGGGCTCAACTCGGAGACCGGGATACTCCAGGCGGAGCCGCGCCGCGGTCTGGCTCAGGAAGCTGGCGCTCACGTCGATGGGCACATACAGCTCGGCGGAGCCGGCGGCGCGCATGGCATCGAGGATGATGCGGCTCTTCTCCGCGTTGCCCGCGCCCAGCTCGATCAACGTCCGAGTGCCCAGTTGGACCATCAGCTCCGGCATCCAGCCCTCGAGCAGGGCACGCTCGGTACGGGTGGGGTAATACTCCGGCAACCGGGTGATCGCCTCGAACAGCTCCGAGCCGCGCTGATCATAGAAGTACTTGGGTGACAGCTCCTTCTGAGGAGCGGAAAGACCCTCGGCCACTTCCGCGAGCATCCGCAGGTTGGCTGGCTTCCCATCCGCCCGCAGTGGCGTGCGAACGACGGGTGAAGATGTTCTAGGCATCTTGGGCGCACCTGAGGCCGCTGAAGATCTGCCGGCGGATAGGGTAGTCCCAGTTCCGGAAGGTGTTGCGAATCGCTCCGGGGCGGGTAGCCCAGGAACCCCCGCGCAGAACCTTGTAGTCTGGTCCGAAGAAGACTTCGGAATACTCCTTGTATGGGAAGCTTTCGAATCCGGGCCAGGGACCGAAATCGCTGGAGGTCCACTCCCACACATCCCCGATCATTCCATAGCACCCCAGCGGCGAGACATTCCGCGGATACGAGCCGACCGGAGCGGTCCCGAATGCCAATTGGTCTACGTTGGCGATCCGGCGGTCCGCCGGCTGATCTCCCCAGGGATAGGTTCGCTTGCCGCCGGCGGGGTCCCACGAAGCGGCGACCTCCCACTCGATCTCAGTCGGCAGGCGTTTGCCGACAAAGCGGGCGAACGCTTCGGCCTCGTGGTAGCAGACGTGGCAGACAGGATGACGCGGATCGACCGGGGTGATCCGATCCATCGAGCGGGTCGTCCATTCTCCATCCACCAGCTCCCAGTACTTGGGCGCGTTTATCCCCGAGTCGGTCAGCCAGTGCCATCCGGCCTCGGACCAATATTCAGGAGTAGCATAGCCCCCCGCGGCGATGAAGATGAGGAAGTCGCCATTGGTCACCGGATTTACATCGATGCGAAACGGCGCGACCTCCACCGGGTGCCGCGGCCGCTCATTGTCGTACGCGGCGCTCCGATCGTCAGTCCCGATCTCGACCCTTCCGCCGGGAAAGTTGACCATTTCCCCTCGTATGCCAGGACGGGGCTCGACCGCCACCGAGGGCGGGTCGTAGCGCAAGAAGGGTGAATACGGTCGCCCCAGCTTGAGCTGGAGGGTCTGCAGGATTGTCTCGTTGTGCTGGTATTCGTGCTGGAGGACCATCTGGTAGACGTAGCCGTCGCGCAGCAGCGGATGATTCGCGTCGAACTCGGTCGTGGCCAGGCGGGCCAGAACCCGTCCGCGAATCTCGTCCATGATGCCACGACACTCGCCGAGGCCGGGGAGCGGCAACGCACCCCGTTTGCTGCGGGGATGCTCGAACGGATTGAACATCCCGGGCATCTCCACGAACTCAATGGGGCCGTCCAGGTTGCGGGTGAGCCAGAGCTCCTCGAAATGGGCGATATGTCCCAAGTCCCAGAGGATCGGGCTCATCAGCGGATCGTGCTGCCGATGCAGGTCTTCATCGCTCAGAGGAGCAACCAGGAGCATGGTGCGCGCCCGGGCCTCGACCAGCTGCCCTGCGATAGCCTGAGGGTCGACGCGGGAGGGGGCCGCGACAGTCGTCATGGAGATTTCCTCACCCGATCTGGATCGGCATCGAGGTTAGAGAAGAGGTTGTTCAGCGACTCCGCCAGGGTCGGGTGGGCGAAGATCGCGTCCCGGAGCTTATCATACGGCAGGTTTCCCATCATGGCGACCTGGAGGGTCGCCATCAGCTCCCCGCCTTCGATCCCGAGTACGGTCGCCCCAAGGAGGCACCCGGTCTCGGCGTCCACAAGGACTTTTATCACACCGCGGGATTCGTCCAGTTCCAGCGCCCGGGCGACCTGGGTCATCGGCAGCTGGGCTATCCTGAAGCGGCGTCCCTGCTTGCGTGCCTCTCGCTCGGTCAGTCCAATGCGGCCCAATTGAGGGTCGATGAAGACGGTGTAGGGTACTGGCCGGCCATCGGTCGTCGCGTTACCGCCTTGTAACAGATTCGAGCGGATAATCCGGAAATCGTCATAGGAGATGTGGGTGAACGCGGGCCCACCCTTTACGTCGCCGAGGGCATATACGCCCGGAGCGCTGGTCTCGAGCCGGGCATTCACTCGGATGAAGCCGCGCGAGTCGGTCTCTACACCCGCAGCCGCGAGGTTGAGCCGGTCGGTGTTGGGCACCCTCCCGGTCGCGACTAGCACGTAGGTCCCTTCCAGGGTGCGCTCGCCGGAGGGGCCGTGCACAACCAGCCGGACACCACCAGGCAGCCGCGCCGCGCAGCGAGCCTGGGTCTCCAACAGCACCTCGATCCCGTCCGCCTGCAGCATCCCGAGCACCATTGCCGCGATGTCCTCATCCTCATGGGGCAGAAGCTGAGGCGCGCGCTGCATTACTGTCACTCGGCTTCCAAAGCGGCGGAACATCTGGGCGAACTCGATCCCAACGTATCCGCCACCTAGCACTAACAGGTGGTCGGGAACGGTGGCCAGCTCCATGATCGACGTGGAGCTGAGTTTCCGATCGACTCGCTCAAGGCCGCTGACATCGGCGACCGCGGGGCGGCAGCCCGGGTTGAGGAAGACCGTGTCGGCCTGGAGCACTCGCGAGCCAACGCTGATGGTTCGGGGCCCAATGAATCGAGCATCGCCCATGATCAAATCGACCCCGGCCGCCTCGATCCGCTGCTGGCTCCCGCTCCGGAAACTCTCCACGATAGCGCGTTTGCGTTGCCGGACCCGGTCTAGGTCTACTGTGATCGGACCGGTGACGACCCCGTAATCCGCGGCGCGGCGGGCGAGATAGGCGACCCGGGCGCTCGCCACCATGGTTTTGGTGGGCGTGCAGCCTTCGTTGACGCAGGTGCCGCCCACGTGCTCCCGCTCGATGAGCGCGGTCCTGCGGCCGGCCCGAGCCATCGCGCCGGAGAGCGGTCCGCCAGCCTGGCCTGCACCGATGACTATGGCGTCGTACTTCTCGGGAGCAGTCATCGAAAGCCGTTGGGTCAGTGGAGGTGACAACGGACCAGGAAATAACGAGGGGAAAGGAGGCGAGGTTCCAGGGAAACTCCTACCCAGGCCATGAACGCCGGTCGGGCGGATTCGGTTTGGCAGGCGCCAAAGCAGTGAGAGGTAAGGAGTAAGGAGTGAGGAGTGAGGGGTGAGGAGTATGCGGCAATGTCACCCTGGAGGGAGCCCGGAGGGCGACCGGAAGGGGCCAAAGCCGAATTGGAGTTTCGCTCCTTCCGCTCGCGGAGCCTGCCCTGGAAGGGCTCGCTCCCGGGTGACACCTGTCACCTGTCACCTGTCACCTCACTGCTCACTTCTCACTGCTTTTCAGAATCCCCAACTCCAGACCATCGCACAGCGCCTGCCAGCTCGCCTCGATGATGTTCTCCGAGCAGCCCACGGTGCTCCAGCGCTCGGTCCCTCGGGCGGACTCGATGATCACTCGCGGCCGGGCACCGGTGCCGAGGTGCTCGTCCACGATTCGCACCTTATAGTCTACCAGTTGGACCTGGGCCAAGTCGGGGTAATGCGGCAGGAGCGCCTTCCGAACCGCCCGGTCGAGCGCATTGACCGGTCCCTGCCCCTCGGCCGCGGTGTGCATGATCTCTTGTCCTACTCTCAGCTTCACGGTGGCCTGGGCCCGCACTCCGTCACCTCCTCGCCGCTCCACGATCACCGTGAAATCTTCCAGCTCGAAAGGCGCGCGGTAGTCGGGTGCGGCTCGGCGGAGCAGCATCTCGAACGAGCCTTCCGCCGCCTCGAACTGAAAGCCGCGGTGCTCCAGCTCCTTGATTCGCTGCAACACGTCCGCTTCGCTCGCACCCGGGCCGATACCCAACGCCTCGGCGCGGAGTCGTACGTTCCGTCGCCCAGCGACTTCGCTCACTACCACTCGCATCTCGTTGCCCACCGCCGCAGGATCGATGTGCTGATAGCTCTCCGGCATCTTGGCGATGGCCGCCACGTGGATCCCGCCCTTATGAGCGAAGGCGCTCCGGCCGACATAGGGCGCGTGAGGATCGGGGTGCTGATTGGCCACGGCGGCCACAAACTGGGACACCTCGGTGAGCCGGCCGAGCGATTCGGGTGAGATGACCCGGATGCCCAGCTTGAGTTGCAGGGTCGCAATCAGGGGAACCAGATCGAGATTACCGCAGCGTTCGCCGTAGCCGTTGATGGTGCCCTGCACCTGCACGCAACCGGCCTGCACCGCGGCGAGCCCGTTGGCCAGAGCCAGCCCGGCATCGTTGTGTGGATGGATGCCGAGGGGCGTGGCGAGCAGCTCGCGGATCTCGCACACCCGATAGCGAACTACTTCGGGCAGCTCACCACCGTTGGTATCGCACAGGACCAGGCAATCGGCGCCGGCCTCGGACGCCGCGGTGAGCGTCGCCAGCGCGTACTCTCGATCCAACCGATAGCCGTCGAAGAAGTGCTCGGCGTCATAGATCACTTCCTTGCCGGCCCGCTTCATGAAGTCCACACTCTCGGAGATCATCCGGAGATTCTCCTCCCGGCTGGTTTCCAGCACCCGATCGACATGCAGCACCGAGCTCTTGCCCACCAGAGTGACCACCGAGGTCCCGGCGTCCACCAGCGCGAGGAGATTGCTGTCATTTTCTGGGCGGATGCCGGCCCGCCGGGTGCTGCCGAACGCGGCGATGCGGGCCTGCTCCAGCGGCTCGTCCCGGATCCGGCGGAAGAACTCGGCGTCCTTGGGATTGGAGCCGGGCCACCCTCCTTCGATGTAGCGCACCCCGAGCCGGTCGAGCACCCGGGCGATCTTGACCTTGTCCTCCACTGACAGCGAGAGGCCCTCCCGTTGGGTACCGTCGCGGAGGGTGGTGTCGTACAGATGGAGGGTCATGTGCGGCTCGGCGTCCTGAAGTCTGAGGTGAAAACGAAACGGCCTCTCGATCGTGAGAGGCCGTGTCTGGCTGCTTTGGCTCGGGGGTGTTGCCGGCTACCCGCGTGCTATCGCGCCGCCTCTCGAGGAGAGTCGCGGCCGAATAATGTTGCGGAGGAACAGGTTGCCGGTCTGAGGCATGAATATCTATACACCAGTGGGCATCTGTTCGTCAACCCGAGTGTGCGGCTATTTCACCACGAAGGCACGCTTCGTGCCTTCGTGGTGAATCTGCTGGAAGCGCCAACCTCCGGCCACTATCTCCCAAAAGTCTCCCACAGATAGGCCGCGGCCAGTCCGAGATACGCCACAAAGCTCACCCCCAAGAGCCACGCGTCCACCCGCCGGGGCCGCCCCCACGCCGGCAGCTCCCGAGCCAGCAGCCGGTGGTTGAGCCAGTAGAGCGCCGGCGGAAAGATCACCGTGCCCACAAATCCGATGACCGCACTGGTCAGGATCAAAGGACCCGGCGCATTGAGCAGCATGGTAAATGACGTAACCGCCGTGAGCAGTGCCAGGAAGATGTAGTACCAGTGGCGCAGCTCCAGCCGGCGGCTCTTGGGGAAAAGAATCTGCACCACGTCGGCCTGGATCCGGCTCACCCCATCCGCCGTCGCCAGCCAGGTGTCGCATAGGAAAGCCGCGGCCACAACCAGAAAGATCATCCGCCCGACCGGCCCCCAGCTGACCTCGAAAAAGCGGCTCTGCACCACTGCCAGCTCGTACTCCTGGGGCAGCAGCCCCCTGGGAAAGAGCAGCGCCCAGGCAAGGAGACAGGTCATCAACGTCGTCGCGAGGTTGCCGCCGATCCCGATCATCGCGTCGGCGCTGAGGTAACGGCGCCAGCGGGTCCAGCGCAGCTCCGTATGGGCGTCGTCGGCCGGCAGCCAACCTTCCATGGTCACCGGCTCTGGCTTGCCCGCGATCGGCCCGGTGATCCGCCCGACGTGCGCCGCCATGCCGCTGCCCTTCTCTCGCAGCCAGTAGGAGTAGAACAGAATCCAGAATCCTCCCAATCCGGCGAAGGTGATCGCGGTGAGCAGCTTGGTAGCATCGGCCGGGTCCCACGGCCGGGGCATTGGTTCCGGAGGGCCGAGCAGGCCCAGCAGAAATTTCGGAGTGGCCGCGAGCACCCCCGGCTGCAAGCACGCCCACAGGAGACCGGCCACCGTGGTGATAGCTACCACCTTCATGAACCCCTCGATCAGCGCATACACGACTCGGCTCAACCCGATCGCGATGACGAACACCGCGATCGTCACGTAGCCCCAGAAGAGCGTCTGCCCCCGCGGGCTCCAACCCACCGGAAAGTGGGTCAATGCCGCCATCGCGGTTCCGCCCGCCGAGGCGAATGCTCCAAACCAGAGAAACGAGAGCGTCATCAGCAGCCACAGGAGAACCCCGAACCAGCGTCCCAGCCTGATAAAGCCGTGGAAGATGCTCTCCCCGGTCAGGAGGGTATATCTCCCGATCTCGACATTGAGTGGATATTGGAGCAGGCATGCCGGTACCAGCAGGACCAGGAACGTCAGACCATACTTCGCCACGATGTAGGGCCACCAGATGAGCTCACCGCTGCCCTGCGCGAGAGCCATCCACACAATCCCCGGTCCCAAAGCCGCCCGCCACCCGGGGAATGCGGGCAGAGCGCGTCGGGGAAGCCCCCCGAGCTCTCGCTGGAGCGGGATCTCAGCCACGGGATCCTCGTTGAGAAAGACCTGGATGTTGCGAGACTCTGCAGGCCTGGAAATCTTGGAGAATTTCCTTGCTTCACACCAGCACCATGAGGGAGCCGGTTCACCTGCCCCCAGCGTTCCCTTAAGTTTCAGCTATGCCTTCGCTCGACAGCCTCATTCCCCGGTTCAAGTCCGCCGACCGCACCACCCGGCTGGAAACCCTACTGGACTATTCGCGGAAACTCCCTGCCCTGCCCGAGCGGCTGGAGCAGCAGAAGCACAACGAGGAGCACCGGGTACATGAGTGCCAGACCCCGGTGTTCCTCTGGGTGGAAGTGGAGAACGGACAGGTCCACATCCACGCCGACGTTCCGCGCGAATCTCCCACGGTGCGCGGATTCATCTCCCTCCTGGCCCGAAGCCTCGATGGCGCGGCTCCGGATGAGGTAGCCCGGGTGCCGGACGACCTCCTCGATCAGCTCGGGCTCAGCGAGACGCTGGGAATGACCCGAACCCAGGGCCTCACCGCCATTCTGCACCGGATCAAACGCTCCGTGGCATCGGCCGCCTGATGCTCGGCGTCCTGGAGATCGCCGGAAGAGGCAGCGGCTTCCTCCGGCGCCGCGAGACAGGATATCTGCCTGCCAATGGTGATGTTCACGTCGGTGAAAAGCTGATCCGGCAGTACGGTCTCAGGACCGGCGACGAGATCGAGGGCGAGACCCGAGCGTCAGGCAAGGGGCGCGGCCCGTCCCTCGACCGGATCAGCGCGATCAACCGGCTTCCACCCGATCAGCTTCGCCACCGACCGGAATTCAACCGGCTCAGCGCCATCCATCCGAACGAGCAGCTTCGCCTGGAGTTCGGGCTCATCCGCCAGGGTCAGCCGGATTACACTAACCGGGTGATCGATCTGCTGTGCCCCTTGGGCAAGGGGCAGCGAGCCCTGATCGTCGCCCCGGCCAAGGCCGGGAAGACGATGGTGCTCCAGGCCATCGCTCAAGGAGTGAGCGTCAACTATCCCGACGCTGATCTCCTGATCCTGCTGGTCGATGAGCGGCCTGAGGAAGTCTTCGAGATTGAGGCGGCGGGAGTGGGCGAGGTTGTGGCCTCGAGCTTCGACAATCCTGCCACGCAGCATGTGGCCCTGGCCGAGCTGACGCTGGAGCGGGCCCGGCGGCGGGTGGAGCTGGGCGGCGACGTGGTGCTCATCGTGGATTCGCTCACCCGGCTGGCGCGGGCCTATAACACCGTCGAAAAAGGAACTGGGAGAACGCTCTCAGGTGGTCTGGGTGCCCAGTCGCTAGAGCGGCCCAAGCGCTTCCTGGGAAGCGCACGCAAGATGGATCCAGTGCAGGGCGGCTCACTTACCATCATCGCGACGGCGCTGGTCGACACCGGCAGCCGGATGGATCAGGTGATCTTCGAGGAGTTCAAGGGGACTGGCAACAGCGAGCTGGTGCTGAGCCGGGAGCTGGCGGAGCGGCGGATCTTCCCGGCTATCGACCTGGTGGCCAGCGCCACTCGGAGAGAGGAGCTGTTGCTGTCCGAGGAGGCGCTCGCGGTCTCGCGGCTCCTGCGTCAGCGCATCGCGGGCATGTCGCCCATCAACGCCATGACCGACCTGATCACCGACCTGCGTCGGACCAAGTCGAATGACGAGTTGATTCGCGTGTTTGCCGCCGCCTGAATCTGGCTGCTCTCAGGTCCGAGCCGCAGCCGCGCGGTTGGCCCGCTCGAACTCTTTCATGAACGTCACTAGCGTCTCGACCGCCGCCCAAGGGCAGGCGTTGTAGATGCTGGCCCGCATCCCGCCCACCGAGCGGTGCCCCTTGAGACCGTCCAGCCCCCGCTTGGTCGCCTCGCTGATGAACTTGCTTTCCAGCTCCTCGGTAGGAGCGCGGAAGCAGACGTTCATGCGGGAGCGGCTGTCCGGCTGAACTGTCCCACGGAAGAAGTCGCTCTGATCGATGTAATCGTAGAGCAGCATCGCTTTGGATTCGTTCTTTTCTTCCATGGCCCCCAGGCCGCCCTCTGCCTGAATCCACTTGAACACTTCGCCCATCACGTAGATGCCGAAGGTGGGCGGCGTGTTGTAGAGCGACTTCTCGGACGCGTGGGTACGATACTGCAGCATGGTGGGTAGCGTCTTGGGCCCGGCCTCGACCAGATCGTCACGAATGATGACCAGGAGGACGCCCGAGGGGCCCAGGTTTTTCTGGGCACCGGCATAGATCAGGCCGTATTTCCGGATATCGATCGGCCGGCTGTAGATGTCGCTGGAGGCATCGGCGATCAGCGGTGCTCCCGCGGGCACCGCCGGCTCGCTCCGCCACTGGGTACCGTAGATGGTGTTGTTGGTGGTGATGTGTACGTAAACCGGATTGGCCGAGTAGCGGATCTCCTCCGGCTTGGGAATCCGGTCGAAGTTGGTGGCCTCGCTGCTGGCCGCGAGGTGCACCTTGCCACCCAGGACCTTGGCCTCCTTGACCGCCTTCTGGGCCCAGACACCGGTCAGCAGATAGTCCGCCGTGCGATCGGCAGGGAGGAGGTTCATCGGCACCATCGAGAACTGGAGCGAGGCGCCGCCCTGGAGAAACAAGACCCGATAGTTGTCGGGAATGCCGGCCAGCTGGCGGCAGGCCTGCTCCGTCTCCTCGATGATCTTGTCGAAGACCTTCCCCCGGTGGCTGTGTTCCATGATCCCGATGCCACTTCCCGCCACATTCCAGATCGCCTCCTGGGCTCGTTTGAGAACGGGCTCGGGGAGGACAGCCGGGCCGGCGGAGAAATTGAAGATGCGGTCGGAGGGCATGAGGTGGTGGTCTCGGTGAATGGTGAGAGTCGTTGGTCTTTGGTCGTTGGTCGTTGGTCTTGAAGTGTTTGGTCTCTGCGCTCCCCGTTGAGAAGCGCGTACATACTGGACCAAAGACCAGAGACCAACGACCAAAGACTCTCTACTTCCCATCAATTTCAGTCAGTTCGACGCTAATTATATCCGCATTTCCCGTTCGGATCTTCTCCAGCGCACCATGGTTCGGCTGTCCGTCCAGATGGATCCGCGCCAGGGTAGCCTGCGCGCCGTGATAGATGATGTTCTCGACCTCCTCGACATTGATGGCCGCGCCGGCCAGCACCCCGAACACGTGGGCCAGCACGCCTGGGCGATTGCGATGGCGAATCGAGAGCACATGGGTCGCGGAGCTTCGCGCCAGCCGGTTGACCACGTTGGGCACCTCGCCCGTGTCGCGGAAGGCCTGGACAATCCGGATCACTTCGTGCGCAATGGCCACTTGGGCCTGCTCCGTAGAAGCACCGACATGATGAGTACCGTAAACCGCGTCGTTCTGGGCGATGGGCGAGGCGAATTCGGCGGTTGCAGCGGCCGGCTCGTGCTGGAAGACATCAAGGCCAGCGCGGATTCCCTTCTCTCGGATCGCCTGGTGCAGGGCCGCCTCGTCCACCACCGAGCCACGCGACGTGTTGATCAGGTACGCGCCGGGCCGCATCGCAGCCAGGAACTCGGCGTTCACCAGGTGCTTGGTCGAGGGGTTGGCGGCCACATTGATCGTCACGGCATCAGAGAGGCGGGCCACGTCCAGCGGCGTTTCGGCGTACGCGAGCCCGAGGTGCTCTGCCTCCTCGTGGGTGAGGTTGCGAGACCAGGCGATAACCCGCATGCCGAAGGCACGGGCACGCGCTGCCACTTCCCGGCCGATTTGCCCCAGCCCGACGATTCCCAGGGTGCGCCCGTATAGCCCTCGCGCCTTGGAGTACTCCGCTTTGTTCCACCGTCCTTCTCGGAGGTCAGCTACCTGATCGGGAATGCGCCGGTCGCAGGAGAGCAGCAGGCCGAGGACCAGCTCGGCTACCGCGATGGAATTCTTTCCGGGACAGTTGGAGACGAAGATGCCGCGGCTGGACGCGGTGTCCACGTCAATGGTGTCGATCCCGGCTCCGGCCCGGATCACCAAGGTGAGCGCGGTGCCGGCTTTGAGCGCGTCGGCGTTGACCTTCTTGCCGCGCACGATCAGGATGTGAGGATCGACCTGCCGGATCGTTGCCGGAAGCTCGTCCGCCTGCACCTGGGGCTGCGAGACCACCGTGCAGCCCAGTTCCATCAGACCATCGATGCCGACTTTTTCGAATTTGTCGGCGATGAGTACCTTCATCGGGCTCCCTTCGGTCGCGTCGTAGGTCTCTGGTCGTTGGTCTTTAGTCTTGGGTCGTGAAGTTCAAAGATCCTGTTGCTGGATGTGCGCACCGAAAAACCGGCATGCAGGACCAAAGACCAATGACCAACGACGCTCACCCTAATTCATGCACAAATAATCCACTGCACAGCTTTGGCTCGAACCAGGTACTCTTGGGCGGCATGACCTTGCCCGCGTCGGCCACCGCCATGAGCTGTTCCAGCGTGGTCGGGTAGAGTGAGAAGGCCATCGCCATTTCTCCCGAATTCACTCGCCGCTCCAGCTCCTTTGGGCCCCTGATTCCCCCCACGAAATCGATGCGCTTGTCGGTACGCGGATCCTCGATCCCAAAGATCGGACCCAGCACTCGCTCCTGCAGCAAGGTGACATCCAACGATCCGATCGGGTCGGCTCGGTTGATGCTGCTCTCGTCCAGCTCGAGCAGGTACCACCCACCCGTCAGATAGAAGCAGAAGCTGCCCGGCCGAGGTGGGTGGGTATCCTCCGTGGGCCAGACCCGGCCAACGTGCGCCAATCGAGCCAATACCCCCGACCAGCCGAGGCCATTCAGGTCCCGTAGCACCCGATTATAGGGCAGGATCCGGAGCTGGTCGGCGGGAAAGAGCACAGCTAGGAACCAGTTGTACTCTCCGTTGCCGCGATGCTGCGGCGGGCGCGCGCGGATCTCCCTTCCCGCTCGCCACGCGCTGGCGGAGCGATGGTGACCATCGGCGACGTAGGCATGAGGAACTCGCCGGAACGCTTCGATCAACCCAGTCGAGGCCGGCACCCGCCAAACGGTGTGGCGCACGTCATCGGGAGCGGTGAAATCGTACAGCGGCGGCGTCCGCAGGGTCGGCTCGACCAGGGCTTCGATCTCCGGCATTCCCTTGTAGGTCAGAAACACCGGCTCGGCATTGGCGTTCAGCGTCAGCACGTGCCGGGTCCGGTCGTCCTCCTTGTCCGGCCGGGTCTTCTCGTGCTTTCGAATCACATCGGCCTCATAGTCGTCGATGTGCACGCAGCCGACGACTCCGACCTGCGCCCGTCCCTCCATCACCTGGCGATAGAGATAAAGTGAAGGTGCCGGTTCTCGCAGCAGGGTCCCTCCGGCCAGGAACTGATCGAGGCTCCGTCTGGCCTGGGCATATACCAACGGGTCGTACGGGTCGATATCCTGCGGGAGGTCGATATCGGAGCGGCCGACATGAAGGAAGCTGTAGGGATTGCCCCTTGCCAGCTCGGCAGCCTCGGATCGGCTCACCACGTCATAGGGTACCGACGCAACTCGCTCGGCGAGCTCGGGAGCAGGACGGACGGCACGGAATGGATGGAGTCGCATAAAGGCTCGGACGAAAGGTCAGACGCGCCGGTGGCATCCTACCCCGAGGGCCGAGGAGGCGTCAAGCCACCAAACGCGGGCTTCACTATCGCCTCGCACAGTCCCAGCAACCCGTCCACCGCCAGGGCTAGAAGCGCGGCGGGGAGGGCCCCTGAGAGGATCATTCGCGTGTCCGACAAGGCCAGTCCGGAAGCGATCGGGTCGCCCAGACCCCCGGCGCCGATGAATGCGGCGAGTGTCGCTGTGCCTACGTTGATCACCGCCGCCGTTCGGATGCCGGCCATGATAATCGGTGCGGCCAGGGGTAGTCGCACGTACCGGAGGACTTGTCCCGGGGTCATCCCCAGCGCCCGGGCGGCACCTACCGCCTCTGGCGCAGCCTCCCGCACTCCCGTGTAGGTATTGCGCAGGATGGGAAAGAGAGAATAAAGGAAGAGTGCCACCAGTGCCGGGATGACCCCGATGCCGAGTAGAGGAATCATGAGCGCGAGCAGGGCGATGCTGGGGATGGTTTGGAGCAGCCCAATCGCACGAATGACCGATTCGGCGCCACGGGGATAGCCCTCCAGGACGAGGCCGAGCGGTAGAGCCAGGGCGACGGCGGCGGCGAGGGAGACCGCCACCAGGAAAAGATGGCGGCCGGTGAGCCGCGCGACCGTGAGCCGCTGTTCCCACAAATAAGGAAGTATTCCGCTCCGCGCTCTGATGGCTGTTTCCGGTGCAGCGTTCGCGCCAATAAGCCCGAGAGCCCGCAGTGCGTCAGCAGCCACTCGGACCACGGGTTCACGCTCCACTTCCAGACGCCGGTTGAGCTGGCGCATTTCGGTTTCGTTGAGCCGGCCACTCAGCTCCCCGAGCGCGGCCAGTGCGGCGGGCATCTGCTGGGAGAGTCGCCTGCTGACCAGGGCGGCGGCTTCGTACGGCGGGAAAAACCCACGATCATCCCGCAGCACCACCAGGTCATAGCGCGCGATGAGTCCGTCCGTGGAATAGCCGTCGATGACGTCCACCTCGCCGGCAGCCAGCGCCTGGTACTTGATGGCGGGAAGCAGCGCGCGCACCGAGGAGAACCGAAGACCATACGCCCCCGCCAGGCCGGGCAGCCCATCGGGACGGCCGATAAAGTCAGGCGTCAAGCCGGCCCGAAGTGTCGGTCCTGCTCTCGCCAGGTCGCTCAGGGTAGCGAGCTTGAGCCGCTGTGCCGTTTCCCGGCGAACGGCGATCGCATAGGTGTTCTGGAAGCCGAGTGGCGGGAGCCAGCGAACCCCGTAACGATCGCGAAACTCACGGGAGACCTTGGCGTAGACCGCGCCCGGATCGGCACTAGGGCGCTGGTGCAGGATCGCGAGCAGGCCGGTTCCGGTGTATTCGGGATAGACGTCGATGGCGCCGGTGCGGAGCGCGCCGAATGCGATCTCGGTTGCGCCAAGCCCGGGCCGCCGGTCCACCGAAAATCCGCGGGCCTCCAGGAGCTGGGCAAACATCTCGGACAGGATGTAGGACTCGCCGAAAGGCTTCGAGGCCACCACGATCGGCCTCGCTTCGGTGGTCTGGGCCAGGAGTGTATAGCGAGCGCTGAACCCGAGGGCCAGGAGGACTGGCCAGCCTCGACGCCATCCAATCGTTGGGACGATCACTCGATGGCTCGGGCGCGCCGTAGGAGCTCTCGAACGTAATCGGTGGCCGGTGATCGCAGCAGCTCGCTCGATGGGGCGATCTGTTCCAGCCGGCCCTCCCGTACCACCGCGATCCGATCGGCCAGGAGCACGGCTTCCTGCAGATCGTGGGTGACCAACAACGCGGTAATCCCAAGAGCGTCACGAAGGCGCCCAAAGGTGTTCTGCAGATCGGCGCGGGTGATGGCGTCGAGCGCTCCGAAGGGCTCATCCAGCAGGATCACACTCGGCTCGGCCGCTAGCGCACGGGCAACCGCGACTCGCTGCCGTTGTCCGCCGGAGAGATCGGCGGGCCAGCGGTCGCCCAAGCCGGCGGTATCCAGGCCCACCAGACCGAGCGCTCGTTCGGCGCGTTCGGCGGCATCCGGCTGCGACTGAAGCCAGGGGACCAGCGCGACATTCCGGCGCACCCGCCAATGCGGCAGCAAGCCGCCCTCTTGCGGTACGTACCCAATCCGGCGGCGCAATGCGATGGGGTCGAGAGCCGACGCATCGGCGCCATCGATGAACACCCGTCCGCTATCCGGATCGGTGAGCCGATTGAAGCAGCGCAGCAGAGTGCTCTTGCCTGAACCGCTTTCGCCGATAAGCGCGACACATTCCCCGCGGCAGACGTCCAGCGAGATACCGTCGAGCGCTTTGACTGCACCGAAGCGCTTCGCCACCTGCTCGGCCCGGAGGACAACAGAAGCATGCGCCATTTCGGGGTGAACTTATCCCAGCCCCGGACCTACAAACAGAGCGGTGCGGTCCGGCGGCAAGTCGTGCAGAGTACCAGACTCGGCTACCCCTGGCTTGGGCGCTTGGCAGAGCCTTGGTCCCTGCGGGTCCGGCCGAGCAGAATCTCGCTCACGCCGTTCTGGGTCGATCCCGATTGGATAAGCCGCGTCGGCGACGGTATTTCTGGTGATCCGGCGCCCCAAGCACCGGCGTCGAGGACAGGTGCATGATCTTGCGGCGCTGCCAAGGCGTCATGAAGGAAGATGCATTCAACCTGAGCATGAAATTGGC
Organism: Gemmatimonadales bacterium; assembly: GCA_044867445.1. Classification (GTDB taxonomy): domain Bacteria; phylum Gemmatimonadota; class Gemmatimonadetes; order Gemmatimonadales; family GWC2-71-9; genus CAVVWJ01. Next base: position 18,135 of record JBIOUY010000161.1, on the reverse strand, counting down.
GTGATGGGAGAATCCCATAGACAATCTTCGAGGCAGCAGCCATGTACCGGATCGAGCTCGCGAGCGGCGAGGAAACCGTCTTCCGCACGATCGAGGAGCTGGCGACTGCGATCCGCAATGGCGTCGTCACTACCCGAGCGCGGATTTATCACAACGCCTCGCAGAAGTGGCTGCCGATCGAGTTCCATCCCCACTACAAGAAGGCTTTGGAGCTCCCGGCAGGTTCATCCCATCCGGTCGAGCCGACGCCACCCCGCACACCTGACTTCCGATCGAGTGGGCCCCAGCCAGCGTCGGCTCCGGCCCACGCTGCCCCAGCCCAGCATCAGCCCGCGCCGGTACCGCACCATCCTACGCCGGTCCCGCATCACCCTGCACCAGTACAGCACCGCCGCGCACCGGTACAGCACTACTCAGCGCCTGTTCCGATTCCGCCACCAGTTCCCTCGCCGGTTCTCGAGCTCACTCGGCCTACATTCACCGCGCCGAGCACTCAGCCGAGCTTCAGCGCACCAGAGGTCGCCCTGGCACTCGAAGAGCCGCCTCCGCCCCCGGCTGTGCTCGAGGAAACCGCGCCTTCGGCGGCTCAGCCATCTCGCTCCTGGATTCGCGGTCCGATCAAGCTGGCTGTCATCGGGGTCATCGCCATCGTGTGTACCCGGGTGGTGGTCTCCGCAGCAGCTCCAGGATCAGAAACCCGGTCGCTCGCTGAAACCGCTCCTCGTCCGGCGCTGGCTCAGACGACGACTGCTCCGGAGCCACCCGTGAGTGCCGAGAAAGAGCCTCGCGCGGTGCTAACGGCTGGCCCCGCCTTCTCACCAGCAATTGTGACTTCTGCGGCCTCAAAGACTCCGACGCCTGCCCCGGTGCCGGTCAAGCGCCCAGCATCGGCAGCATCAGCAGACTCGATTCAGGCTATTGATCCCGCGCCTACCACGGTTGATCTCGCACTGCCCCACGTCCCGACCAGCGATTCGCTCGCACCCGCGCCCACCACGTCGGACTCCGGCGCCATCAAGCGGATTCTGCGCGCGGTCACCAGTTCTAAACCCGCAACAATCAAGGCCGCGCAGTAGCCCACCCTGTGACTCAACCCACAGCATAGCCCTCCAGCGCCGGGCATAATCCAGCGACCTAAGTTGTTAGTTATCAACAGGTTATGTTGAAAACGATGTGGATATTGTGTGCCCTGGGTGTGGACAAGCAGTGCAAAATCACCCCTGCAGGGTACATGCGGCCTTCAGGGAGCGAGCCGGGCTAACGGCCTGAGGCCGGCGCGCCGGGAGACTTCATATGGCGAGGGCGATCTGGAGCGGCTCGATCAGCTTCGGAATGGTGAACATACCGGTTCGGCTCTTTGGCGCAACCGAGAGCAAGGACATCACCTTTCATCTGCTGCACGCGACCTGTGGCACCCGCCTGAAGCAGGTACGCTGGTGTCCTACCGACGAGGAAGAAGTCCCCTGGAACGAGACGGTGCGGGGCTATGAGTACGCCAAGGATCAGTATGTGACCCTCACCGAGCAGGATTTCGATCGGCTTCCGTTGCCCAGCAAGCACGTCATCGATCTCTCGGCATTCGTGGAGGAGAACGAGATTGATCCGGTTTTCTACGAGCGCAGCTACTATCTCGAGCCGGGGGAGCGCGCCGAGAAGCCCTACGCCCTGCTGCTTCGGGCGTTGGAGAAGAAAAATCTCACGGCCATTGCGACCATCACTCTCCGGAAGAAGGAGCAACTCTGCGCCCTCCGTCCCCGGGAAGGCGCCATCATGCTGGAGACGCTGTATTACCCCGACGAGGTGCGGCAGGAGCGTGGGGCAGACCTCAGTGGAACCAAAGTGACCGACCGCGAGCTGGACATGGCGTTCGCCCTCATCGAGCTGCTGCGGAAGCCGTTCGATCCCTCCGAATACCACGATCGCTATCGAGAGGCGCTGGCAGAGCTGATCGAGGCCAAGCTGGAAGGCAAGGAGGTCGTGAAGGCACCGCCGGTGAAGGAGACTAGAGTTATCGATCTGGCGGATGCCCTCCGCCGGAGCGTGGAGGCCGCGCGAAAAGGCGCCAAGCCTAAAGCCGCCGCTCGGCCGCGGGCGCGCCCGGCCGCTCGCCGGCGAACTCGGAAGGTCAGTTGAACGGCCGGTTCACCACCGAGGCACACAGAGAGAACACAGAGGGTCTGGTCTTTAATTCAAGATTCGATGCTGTATTACCACGAAGGCACGAAGCTCACGAAGGTCACGAAGTAAACAAACAAGAATTTTGTTGCCTTTCTTCGTGGTCCTTCGTGTCCTTTGTGCCTTCGTGGGGAAAGAGCCAGAGATGCTTGTTTGGACGTCGGAGTCCTCTGTGGCCTCTGTGCCTCTGTGGTGACGGGGGGTGGTTGGGTGGGAGCTAAACAGGGAGAGCCAACAGAGTGAAAGCCTCAGTCCGAGACCTGCTGCAGCAACTCGACACCCCCAAGCAGAGTACCAAGCTCTCGGTGGATGGCCACGAGCTCCCCCTCACCAACCTCGACAAGGTCATCTGGCCGGGCGAGCGCAAGCTCAGGCCGCTGACCAAGCGCGACCTGCTGCGGTACTTCGTCCGGGTCGCCCAGTGGATGCTGCCCCATCTGGCAGCGCGGCCCGTGTTCGTTACCCGATTTCCCAATGGCGTCGCAGGAAAGAGCTTCTTCCACAAGCACTGGGAGCCGGTGCCGGCATTCGCCAAGGTGGTGAAGATCCACTCCAGCAGCACCGGAAAGGACACCGAGTACCTGCTGTGCGAGAACACCATCACCCTGCTCTGGCTGGGGCAGATGGCGGGCCTCGAGCTGCACACCTGGTTTTCCCGGATCGATCCCGAGCCGGACGGTCGAAAGCTGGGTCGGCGGTTTCACGGTTCCGAAGCCACCCTGAAGCGCTCGGTACTCAACTATCCCGACTTCATCGTCTTTGACTTGGACCCGTACCTCTACTCCGGCCGGGAAGGCAGCGGCCAGGAGCCGCAGCTGCATCGCAAGGCCTTCAACCGGACCCGCACTCTCGCCCTGCAACTCCGCGAGATGCTCGAGGGCCTGGGACTCTCCACCTACATCAAGACCTCCGGCCGGACCGGTCTGCATCTCTATCTGCCGATCATCCGCACCCTGAACTATGACGACGTGCGCAAGGTGGCCGAGATCATCGGTCGCGCGGTGCTGCAGGGGCATCCCAAAGAGGTGACGCTGGAGTGGTCGGTTCCGCGCCGGCGAGGCAAGATCTTTTTCGATTACAATCAGAACAGCCGGGGAAAATCGTTGGCGGCACCCTACTCCCCCCGGCGCCATGCCGGCGGCACCGTGGCGACACCGCTCGCGTGGGATGAGCTGGAGAAGGTCTATCCCACCGATTTCACCTTGCGCACGGTTCCGGATCGGCTGGAGAAGCGAGGCGATCCATGGAGCGGCATCCTCGAGGCAAAGCAAAGCCTCGACGACGTGCTGGAAAGGCAGCTGGTAGGGTGAGTCGCACGCTCCGGACCCTCGATCAGTCGGCGCGGGCCCGGCTGCGCTACCGGGCGCAGCCGGCCTGGGTAGGGCCCATGCTGGCAACCCTGACCGAGCACCGGCCGACCTCCGGCCACTGGCTGTTCGAGCCCAAGCTCGATGGCGTGCGGACCGAGGTGCACGTCCACGACTCAGCCGTACGGCTCCTCTCCCGCAACCAGAAACTGCTCAACGCGGCCTATCCCGAGCTGGTGGACGCTCTCTCGAGCGCCGTCCGGGGCAACGCCGTGCTCGATGGCGAGATCGTGGCGATCGATCCGAAGCGAAAAATCTCCAGTTTCGCGCTGCTCCAGCAGCGGATGCAGCTGCGCGACGCGTCTCGGGCCATGCGCAGCGGCGTCCCGGTGGAGCTCTATCTGTTCGACTGCCTGTTCTACGAGGGGGTAGACCTCACCGGCTTGCCGCTGATCGATCGAAAGGCGGTGCTTCGTGACGTGGTCTGGTTTGATGGTCCGATCAAGTTCACGCCGTATCGTACCACCGGCTCCGCGGCGATGTTCCGGGACGCATGCGCCCGCGGGGCCGAAGGGATCATCGCCAAGCGGGCGGAGAGTCGCTACCTCAGCACCCGCTCGACCGACTGGCTCAAGATCAAATGCGTCAATGAGCAGGAATTCGTGATCGGAGGCTACACCGCGCCGCAGGGATCACGTGAGTGGCTGGGCGCCTTGCTGGTCGGCTATTACGAAAATGGCGCATTGCGTTACGCCGGAAAGGTCGGCACCGGATACGATCGCAGCACGCTCGAGCAGCTCTATCGGCGACTGGCTCCACTCCAGCGCCGCACATCGCCGTTTGCGCCCGGGCCAAGGCCCGCTGGTGCGGTGCAGTGGGTATCGCCTCGCCTGGTCGCCCAGATCGGATTCGCTGAATGGACCTCCGCCGGACTGCTGCGCCATCCTCGCTTTCTCGGCCTGCGCGAGGACAAGGCGGCGACCGAGGTGAGACGCGAGGGATAGCTCGCATTCTTCATTTCGGTCTCCTGCAAGACTTGGCACTCCGGGCCAGCCTGATGACCTAAGGCACTGTCGCTCACGCAGTAAACCCATGGCGGAGATTTCCGCACGCTTCTTGCCCCTCGGCCGATGGTCCCCGCTACTGATCCCCCGAGGAGGCTCAATGCACCCCCGCCGCATCGTCGCCGGCCTAGCGCTCGTGCTGGGCGCCTTCGCCGTCTCTGCTACACCTGTCCATGCCCAAGGCAAGGGGAAGGAGAAGCACTACACCGTCACTTCCGATCGCGCGGTGAACGTCACCCGCACGGTGCTGGTCCGACAGGGCTTTGACGTCGTCCGCATCGAGCGGGTCGGCGCTACCCAAGTGGTCTACTACCGGGCCGGTAACCACGGGCGCGGCAAGGGCAAGGGTCGGATCGAGAAGATGGTCATCCGGACGGTGGATCGCCGAGTTGTCTTCGAGGACGTGCCTCCGGCGATCATGGTCGACATCGACGTGAATCTCAAGCTCTAAGCCGCATTCAGTTGAGCTCGACGCTCCAGGGATAGTTCTCCAGCCGCTCCGTCCGCGGGCCCTCGCCCGCGGTCGTGAGCGGGAACTCCGCCCAATGCCGGATGGTCAGATACATCTTCCGGAGGGCGTCCTTGAACGCCGCAGGACAGGAACCAGTTACCGTAGCCCTGTGCCCAGGCATTGGGCTCCACTCGATCCAGGCCGAGAGGCCGCTCGGGCTGGTCTCGTCCCCCACCACCACACCGCTCATCGTCACGCTACCCTTCCCCTCCAGCGTCAGGGCGCAGCCCTCCATGGCGGTCGCCTCGGAGCCATGTGCCCCGCAGAAGAGCAGTCGGGTCTCGCGGACGAAAGTGCCGGAATAGAGGCCGCTCGAGTCCGCTGACAGTACGCCATCGAGCACCTCTTCCCCGCCGTTTTCACAACCCGGTGACGCTCGATATTGAGGCCACGCGCTCCGGAGCCGAACGTGATACTGCTGCTTGAGCGCGCTCGGCGACGGTGATGCCGGGCTGGGGCTTAGCGCCAGCACCTGCCCGAAGACCGGGCGCGCCGAAAGAAGGATCAAGACCAGCGCTCCCGCCGGCCCGAAGAATCTGCGTGATATCATCCCTGCTCTCCCCGTGTGTGTCAGGCTTGCGGTACCCGAGTGGGCCGCATCGCCGCACCCGACTATCACAAGTCGCGTGCCGCTCGCGCGGTGGGTAGTCGTTATCCGGGAGCGGATTCACAGGTTGTTGTGGGTGTAGGGCTTGCTTCAGGAGGGAGTAGGATGATTCAGAATTGTCGGACCAGTGGTGCGCGACACTTTCGTCTCATCATCGAGCGTAAGCCGGCATGAGTGTCGATCAGCCTCGGAAGCGACGAGGGTCGATCCCGTAGCGGCGGATCTTGTAGCTGATGATTCGCTCGGTGGTGCTGAGGAGCCGCGCGGCGCGGGCGCGGTTGCCCCTGGTGGTCTTGAGAGCGTCCTGGATCAGGTTGCTCTCGAACGCCGCGACCGCTTCGGCCAGGGAGCCCGAGACCACGGTGCCCGAGGCTTCGGCCGTCTGCAGGGTGGGCGTCAGGTGATGGCCGTGGATGACGTCGCCCTCGGCCACCAGCACCGCGCGCTCGACGGTGTTCTCCAGCTCGCGCACGTTTCCGGGCCAGTGATAGGTCATCATCATGTCGATGGCCGGCGTAGAGATTCGCTTGATACTTCGCCCATGCAGCTCGGTGTACTTCCGAACGAAATGCTCGCCGAGCAGCAGCACATCGGATTTCCGCTCCCGCAACGGTGGGATGCAGATGGTGAAGACGTTGAGCCGATAGTAGAGGTCCTCCCGGAAGGTGCCCTCCGCCAGCGCCTGCTCCAGGTTCTTATTGGTCGCGGCGATCATGCGGACGTCAACCCGCACGGTGTCGCTCCCGCCCAGGCGCTCGAATTCCCGCTCCTGGAGCACCCGAAGCAGTTTGACCTGGGTCGAAATGCTGAGCTCGCCGATCTCGTCGAGAAAGAGGGTCCCACCGTCCGCCAGCTCGAATCGCCCCTTGCGGCGAGCCTGGGCGCCGGTAAACGCACCCCGTTCGTAGCCGAACAGCTCGGACTCTACCAGCGTCTCGGGTAGCGCGGCGCAGTTCACCCGTACGAAGGGTTTGCCCGCCCGGGGAGAATGATGATGCAGCGCGTGGGCGATGAGCTCCTTACCCGTGCCGGACTCTCCCCGGATGAGCACGGTGGTATTGGTGCCGACCACCTGGGCCACCTGCTCGTAGACCCGGCGCATCGGGCCGCTGTTGCCTACGATGTTGGTGAACTCGTAGCGCTCGCGGAGCTCTTGCCGGAGCTGGGTGTTTTCTTCCACCAGGCGCTGGCGTTCCAGGTCAACCAGCCGCTGGATCCGGAGCGCCTGAGAAATCATCCCGGCGGCGATTCGCAGCACCTTCACCATCCGGTCCCAGTCCCGCTCACCAGTGTAGGGAAACTCGATCGATAGCGTCCCCTCGACCGTCCCGTCGGCGATGATCGGGACACAAATGAAGGTGGTCTCCTCCCGCCGAACGTCGGGGCCGGCCGCGCGGTGGAGGAAGCGGGGCTCGCGACTCACCCGCGGAATCACCGCCGCCGTCCCGTTCTCCGCCACCAAGCCGGTGATCCCCTCCCCCAACCGATAGCGCACCCGCTCGCCCTGCCCCGGGTATCCCAATGCTGCCTCAACGGTCAGGAGGCCGGTACTCTGGTCGGAAAGAGTCACTGCCCCACGAACTGCCCCGCAGCGCCGCCCCAGGACCTCCAGCACGCTGTACAGCCCGGCTTGGAGATTGAGAGTTCCGGCGAGTGCCTCGCCCAGTTCCATGATGGTGCCCAGCTTGCGCACGTCGCCGGGCTCGGCACTGCCATCCTGGGGTTCGGTGGTCGGCCCAGTGGGAGCGGGGGCACGCCGGTGATGGGCGGCCGGGGTCCCGTCAGGGAGGAGCGCTGGGACGTTGAAGACGATTTTGCGAGGGGATTGGGCCATGAGAGCTCATGCTAGGGGGAAGGGCCGTAGCCACACCTCAACTGTAATCAGCTCCATGCATATTTTGCAAGAGTCAATGGACAGAAATGCCATATTTGGCGTATTTTTGCGGCTTTGGTGGCAGATCTTTGCTTATTTGGTAGAAATCTATTGACAGTGATGCAGAAGCACCGTAGCTTCACTCAGGCCGCTGTCGGATGAGCTGTCGGATGATTTGAGGAGACCCATGAGCCGGACCCCTGTCGGTCACGATGTGGGCAAAACCCCCTCCGCTGCCCCAGTGGGGGACGCACGCATCCACCGAAACCCTGGAGTCGGTGTCGGTCGAACGCCTGGGCCTCGAGCCTGAGCCCGATGTGCTCTTTCTCGCCCCTGCGTTCCGCCACCAGCGCAGGGGCGCTGTCGTTTGTCCAACTTGCTCACCTTTCACCCGGGAACGCCCATGAGACGAGCGACCATCTCCGCCACCGCCGCGCTGCTGGGGCTGGCCTGTCCGGTAGTTTTGGCGGCGCAGGCCACCCAGGCACCGGCGGATTCATTGCTCAAGGCCACCGCCGATGCCGCCGCGGCCAACACGGTGGCGATCAACTTCGTCTGGACCCTGGTCTGCGGCTTCCTGGTGATGTTCATGCAGGCCGGCTTCGCGATGGTCGAAACCGGGTTCACCCGGTCGAAGAACGCGGCCCACACTTTCACCATGAACTTCATGGTGTACGGCATTGCCATGATGGCCTACTGGGCAGTCGGCTTTGCCCTTCAGGCGGGCGGGGTTGGCGCGCTTGGTACCCTGGGCGGCTACGACAAGTTGGCCAACGAATTCGTGGTCAGCGTCGGGGGGAAGGATTTCGGCTTGTTCGGCACCACCGGCTTCTTCCTCACCGGGGTTGCCTATACCGCACCGGTGTTCGCCTACTTCCTGTTTCAGATGGTGTTCATGGATACCACGGCGACGATCCCGACCGGCGCGCTGGCCGAGCGGTGGAAGTTTGTCTCCTTCGCGGTATTCAGCATTTTCGTCGGGGCGCTCATCTATCCGATCTATGCCAACTGGGTCTGGGGCGGCGGATGGCTGGCCAACCTGGGCAAGAACTTCGGCCTGGGGCACGGCCACGTTGACTTCGCCGGCTCCTCGGTGGTCCACATGACCGGTGGCGTGATGGCGCTGGTGACCTGCAAGCTCCTGGGGCCTCGCCGGGGCAAGTACAACGCCGATGGCAGCTCCAACACGATTCCCGGGCACAACATCCCCATGGCCCTGGTCGGCACGTTCATTCTTGCATTCGGCTGGTTCGGCTTCAATCCGGGCTCGACCCTGGCCGGATCCGATCTTCGCATCGGTGTGATCGCGACCAACACCATGCTGGCTGGGGCGGCAGGCAGCATCACAGCGATGGTCTACATGTGGCTCAAGTCCGGCAAACCCGATCCGGCCATGTGCGCCAACGGAGCGCTCGCCGGCCTCGTCGCCATCACGGCTCCCTGTGCCTTTGTGACCGCGCCCTCCGCCGTTCTCATTGGCGGCATCGCGGGTGTGCTGGTGGTCGCATCGGTGTTCTTCTTCGACCGTATTCGGATTGACGATCCGGTCGGCGCCATTTCCGTGCATGGCGTCAATGGTCTCTGGGGCATTCTCTCGCTCGGCCTGCTGGCTGATGGGACCTACGGAGCCGGCTGGAACGGGGTTGAGGGAAATGTCACCGGCCTCTTCTACGGCGATGCCAGCCAGTTCTTTGCCGAGGTCATCGGCGGAGCCGTCAACATCGTCGCGGTCGGTCTTATGGCCCTGGTGGCGTGGTACGTCACGTCGCTCCTCACCAAGGGACACCGGGTCTCGGCCGAGGTGGAAGACCAGGGGCTCGATATGCCCGAGATGGGCGCTCTGGCCTATCCCGCCGACTTCCCCACTCCAGCCGCTCGGCCGGCCGTGGGCAGGGCCGCCTGATCACGGCGAGCGGGTGGAAAAACACGAGACCGGCAAGCATCGCTTGGCGGTCTCGTGGCTTTGCGTTCCGTCGCCGCTTAGGCGCTAGCGCGGTCCCGGCCCGGAGAGGGCTATCGACAGGCCTAGCGAGGCAACCAGGTCGTTTTGGAACTTATCGCCGCCGCCAAAGTCGCCGTTATACAGGTAGTCCTCGAAATCCAGTCTCAGGGCACTGGTTCCTCGTTCGTCCATGGCAAAGCGGAATCCCAGGCCGGCGTTGCCGCCGAAATCGGTTCTGCTCCGGTCATCATCGAAGGGGTTGCTTCCCCGGGTGAGCAGGGCCGGACCGGCCGCGAGGATGACGCCCACCCGGTTGGTTACCGGGCTCACCGCCAGGAGCAGCCGTCCACTGGCTGCGAGCAGATCGGTTCGGGTCTCATTGATGGTCTCGCCCCCGATCTTCGCCGGCGCGTATCCTCCGGTGGCTTCGAAGCCGAGCCAGTTGTTACCCCAGAACGTCAGCCGCGCGCCCCCCATTACGCTCACGTCTCGATTGAAAATGTCGCCTCCGAGGCGGGAGAAGGAGTTTCGGGTGGGGATATAAACACCGGCCCAAGGAGTCAGATCGAGCCCCCCTTGTGCCACGGCCGGTCGTGGCACCGCGGTGATCAAGGTGGCAGCGGCGAGGACCACCGGAATCCTCGTGGCGAGCTTCAGGATCGACATGACACACCCCCATGTAAACGACAGCTCCCGCCTGAATCGAGCGCGGGGGATCGGGTGGAGCCGATACTGCAGCATGCGAATAACCAATGCACGCCGCTGTGAGCCGTGGGAGGAGATCCTGTGAAGCCGGTCACGCGGGGACTAACTTACGGCTGCGGTGATGCTTAGAGAGTCTCGGGTCGCGGGTCGCCGGTCGCGAGTCAAAAGCAAAAATGAACGTTGTCGGGATTGCCGACCGTCGTTCCCGGTCAAAGCTGCCCGAGACTCGTGACCCGTAGCCCTAAAAGGTGGGTGGAACGGGCACGAGGCCCGTTCCCGCGAGATAGATAGAAGAGGGGGATTTGAAGGGAAAACGCAGCGGAAGCAATTTTGGGTTCGGCTCATCCGGCCACAGAGCAGGGGACTCAGGGCTAGTTCGGACGTCTCGCAAGTCGCCGCCCCCCGTGCATCCACTGTGCGCAAGATAGAGCGGCCAGGTCGCGCCGCTGTGCGGTAGATCACACGGCGCCGGTGGGCAGGTACGAGTCCAGTATGTGCTCCTTCAGGATTTGACCGGAGGTAATCATCCGGGCGCCCGCATCATGCCAGGCCCCCAGCAGCCGTTGTCCTTCCTCCGGGTAGATCGAACGTATCGCGTCGGTAACGACATAAATTCGCTTACCAGAAAGTCGCCGAAGCAGCCCCTCGACGGCGCACTTGACGCAATAATCCGTGGCCACCCCGTACAGCACGATCGCCTGGGGATCGAGCGTCTCCACTAAGGTGGCCGTGTTCGGATTGCTGAAGACATCCAGAGCTCCCTTCAGAATCAGGAAGTCTCCCTGGTGAGCCCGGACTTCGCGTACCAGGCGGTGTTTCTCACGGGGCTCCCGGTCGAGCACCAAAGGGTCGCGCAAGGTCGTCTCGGCGATCTTCTGTTGCCCTTGGGTCCCCCGCATGCAGTGTGGCGGAAAGGTGGTCTTCCAGTCGGGGGTGTCACTGATCTCCGGATCCGAGAGCTCGTGGTTGTCGGCCGAGGCGACGATCGGGATGCGGTGATCGTGGGCATAGTCGGTCAGCGCACCGAGGACCGGGACGATCTCCTCACTGCCGGGGACGTAGAGCTTGCCATCCGGCCAGATGAAGTCGTTCAGTGTGTCCACGTCCCAGAACAGCAGTGGTGTCATGTCGACCCCCAGGACGGAGTGAGGAGTAAGGAGTGACGGAGTGAGGAGTAAGGAGTAGAAGTGATTCCTCACCCCGAGCGCGAGCGAGGGATCTGCTCTGCCGCCATCGAAGCCCGGTGAGTAGGTCCCTCGGTCTGCTTCGCTTCGCTCAGCCTCCCTCGGGATGAGGACCCCACTCCTTACCCCTCCCCTCTCACCTGTCACCTCTTCTCACTTCTTACTTCTCACTGCTTTTCAGCTCCGCCAGCATCACTCGCAGCCGTGCGGCCGCCGGCTCAGCCGGATAACGGTCGATCAGCCGGCGCAGTTCCCCCATCGCGCGACCGGGCTCTCCCAGCCGATTCCTATAAAGCTCCACCAACGCCAGGCCAATGCGAAATTCGTCGCGTGCGGAGAGCGGACCGTGCCGAAGATTGTCCAGCTCGACCACCGCGGTCTCCGGCTCGTCGAGTGGGCCGGCGACCAGCGCGGCATGTCGAATAGTGGCTTCGGTCCGCTCCAGCGGATTTCGGGCCCGCTCCCGGTACCCCTCGGCAGCGGCGGTCAGCTCTCCCCGCGCGACCAGCGTCTCGATGGCAGAGTACCCTCCGCCGGCTCGCCGCAGCCCCACGTCGCTCAGAATCCCAACCAACGCATCAAGTGCCGGCTCGAGCACGCCCATGGCCAACCCGGCGACGAGACCGTACACCGCCCACAAAGGCCCGATCAGGGCGAAGGCGCGAGGCTCGACACCGCTGCACCCCAGGCCGAGCGATAGGCAGGTACCCGCCAAGGCAAGCACTCCGGCCATCAGCCGGACCAGCCCAAGCGGTTCCTCCGTCGAATGATCCACCCATTCGCGGGCTTCGTTGAACCAGCGTTGCAGCATGCTCCAAAGGTCTGGGGTGGCGTTGACATCCGCAACCGGCCGACCTAAATCCCGGCAGTCTTTTTCCCGCTCCGATTGCTCGAGGAGTGCGAGATGGTGGAGAACGTATCCCGTCGAACGTTCCTGGGAGCAATAGGGGCGGTTGCTTGATGGGGAGGATCGGGCTGATCCTCCTGGCTGGCTTCTTCGGCCCCGCACTCGCCGCTCAGACTCCCGACACGACTGAGGCCGCAGCTCAGACTCCCGACACCCTCGAGTCCACCGCTGCTCCCTGGCGCCTTAGCTATTTCCCCTATCTCAGCGGTGGAGTGAACGATGGCCCGGTGATCTCAGCTCGGGTCCGTTATTGGCGTCCGGCCGAGTACGAGGCTCGCTCCACCGCCGACGCTGCCCTGACGGCCGGCGCTGGGATCACGTTGCGCGGCAGCCGCTACATCGGAGCGGAGTTCCGGGCGCCTCAACTCTGGAGAGACTGGCGATTTTTTGCGAAAGCAGGGGCGGAACGGCTGGTTCGCTACGGTTATTTCGGCCTGGGGAACACCGCGGTCTACGATAAGGACCTAGTGGACGAGAGCGATCCCTTCCTCTACCGGGTGCGCCGCACCCGTTACGTGGGCGTGGTCGAGGTCACCCGACGGATCTACGGTCCCCTGCATGGGGCGCTCCAGGGAAGCTTGGAACAGGCGCGATTCACCTCACTTCCCGGACCTTCGACGTTTGCCACCGATTTCCCATCGGGAGAGCTGGAGCAGGATGATGGGGGCGCGCGGCTCGCGCTGGTCTACGATACCAGAGACAACGAATACAACACCCATCAGGGTCTGCTGCTGGAAGGCGGAGCCCAAGCGGGCAGAGGCGGGGGAAAAGGCTACACTCGTCTGTACGCAGTCCTGCGCGGCTATCTCACGCCGCGCGAAGGCACGACGGTAGCGGTTCGCCTGGTTGGCTCAGGCATGGGGGGGAGACCCACCCTCAATGCCCGATTCAACCTCCCCACTTGGGAGAGTCAACTGCCGGTGCTTGGCGGGCCATACTCTCACCGAAGCTTCGACACCGGACGCTTTACCGGTAAAGGAACCTTGTTCTTCAATCTCGAGGTGCGCCACGATCTCTTGCCCTTCGGTGATCTGGGCGCGATCACCCTCATCGGGTTCATGGACGCCGGCCGGGTCTTCGAGAAAGAGAGCTTTCGGCTTACGACCGATGACATGAAAGTCGGCGGCGGCGGAGGTATCGGCCTCCGCATCCTTCGCTCCACGATCTTCGCCATCAACTTCGCCGGAGGGCCGGACGGGTTCAACTACTCCGTGGGAAGCGGCTGGATGTTCTAGGCCGCCATCGCGGGAGGCCATCCCGCTGCGGTGAGCACCTCTCGGATCGTCGTTTCGCCCCGATCGCGGGCGTACCACTTGCGTACCTCAGGATAGAGCTCGGCCTTGGGCATGGTCTGCCGATTAGCCATGACCCACGCCTGCAGCATCTGGGGACGCGGTCCCCAGTGTCCCACCTCCTGCATCCGCTCGTCCAACGCGATCACAATGGGGATGGAGCGTGAGCCGGAGGTGAGGTAGCGATCCATCACCTCGGGGTTCTGATCCCGCAGGATGATTCTGAGCTCGAGACCGGGGAGCACCTCGGCGAGCCGGCCGAGCACCGGCACAGTGCTGGACGCGTCGCCGCACCAGTCTTCCGCGATCACCAGCAATTTCCGCTGCTGGCCGGCCCGCACCGCAGTGATGGCCCACTCGGGAATCCGGGCCAGCTTGTGGATACCCTCCCACAGCCCACGGTGCTTGGTGCTGGTCGCTAGGAAGGCCTCGAAGGTGTACGCCTTCTCCCAAAGTGCCTTGAAGTCGAGCATGCCGTCAGAACCGGATTCCAACCACTAAAGTTCCTCGATCCGGATGCCGCGCTTGGCGAGCTCTGAGACGTACGGCTGGAAAGGGATCGCCTCGTCCGGCGTATGCACGCCCTTCGCGGTCACCCGGCCGTCGGCCTGCATCTGACCGGTGATCGAGAGTGAATAGCCGGTGGTGCGCATCATCGCGCTGATGCCATGCTCGGCGTCATAGCGATCGATGAGCCGGAACCCGACCCCTGCCGACTGCGCGCCCTTTTGCCCACTCACCTGCACCTGCAGGGCCACCAGGTCCCGTCCCTGCGGCTTGTAGAGCTTGGGGCGGACCGCCGCGATGAAGAAGTCCCGCGGGACCACCGACTGTCCCTTGACCTCGATCGGCTGGAGATCGAGAAGCCCGAGCTCGCGGATCGGACGCATGACGGAGGCGTGCCCCGGATAGCGGAGCGTCTTGTACTCCATGACGTCGACCTTCCCCTCATAGGCGAAGGGCAGCGTGCTGATGCCTCCGCCGGTGTGGAACGCCTCCAGAGTCCCGACCGGTCGAGGAAATTCGACCGACTCGAGATCGCTCAGAGCGTCTACCTGCACCGGCTTGCCCCCGCGCAGCACCCAGGAGGGCGTGGTGTAGTAGTCGAGCGCGCCCTCCAGCGAGTAGACGATCTGATAGTTGAGCGGAGGTTCGGGATTCTGAGGCAGTCCGCCCACATACACCTTCACCGTCTCCGCCCGATCGAGCCGTCGGATCCCCTCGGCAGCGAGGACGTTGACCATGCCCGGCGCCAGCCCGCAGTCCGGCACGACTGAGACTCCGCGCGCCTTCGCCTCCTGGTGTAGCTTCTTCTGGGCGAACACGATCTCGGTGTTGCCCCCGAGATCGGAAAAATGGCAACCGACGTCCACCGCAGCCGCGGCCATAGGCTCGTTGTAGTAGTACGGAATGGCGCTCATGACCGCGGCGTTTCCCCTCAGGGTCTGCCGCACCGCGGCCCCGTCGGTGACGTCGAGCCGAACCGGTCGCAAGCGACCGCCCCAATCCCCCGCCAGGAACGGAGGCAGCACTTCCAGCCGCAGGTCGGCCAGAGTCACCTGGGTTATCGCTGGATTCTGGAGGAGATCGTAGGCGCAGGCGCAGCCCTGCAGGCCAGCTCCGAGGACCACCACTTTCATCGACGACCCCGCAAAAAGGTGAAAGGAACAAAGCCTTCCAAGATACCCGGGATGGAGGGGCGGCTTCAACCGTTTAGTTTCTCACGCATGTCCGATCCGACGCCTTCACGTCGAGATGGTGAGGCCACCCGCCAACGGCTGCTCCGCTCAGCGCTCGAGCTCTATACCACCATCGGATTCCGGGCTACTACCACCCCTGCCATTGCCGCTCGGGCTGGTGTCGCCGAAGGCACGATCTATCGGCACTTCAGCGGCAAGGAGCATCTCCTGAACGAGGTCTATCGCGACGCGCAGCGCTGGGGCACCGCTACCGTGCGAGAGCCCGAGGTTGAGCGCAGCCTGCCCGCGCCCGAGCGGCTGCGACAGATCGCCCGCCGGCTGCTGGATGCCGCCGCTCGTGATCCTGCCATGGTTCGGATGCTGCTTCGCGCGCGAGACGAGCAGCACCTCGATGAACGCAGCCGGGCGTCATCCAGAGCGTTTCGGGAGGCGCTGCAACAGGTGGTGGCGGGAGGGAAGTCCGACGCGTTGGTCCGTCAGGGACCCGCGGAGCTCTGGACCGAGGTGTGGTTAGCGTTGGTGACTTTTGCAACCGAGCGGGTGGGCGCCAAAGAGTGGACCCCGGACAGCTCGCAGGTGACGATGACCCTGCAGGCCGCGTGGGATGCGATCAAGGCGTGATGAACGCGGTCGGCTGACGGGGATGACCAGGAAAGCTCGACCACAGTAGCCGCCGCGCGCGCCCCGGGCCGAGCGGCCGGATCTCGAGCTGATCACCAACCAGAAAAGCGACCGAGTCGGGTCCCCACCGGAGGGGGTCTCGCGCGCCGCGGGCCAACAGGCCGGGCGCGCCGGTATCGCCCTTTACGCAAAGCTCCTCGGGCTCGGCGCAGGCAATGACTCTCCCGAATACCGGGCTACCCAGGAGCACCGAAAGGCTGGACTCTGCTACGGCACGGCCGGCGGCCGAAATGGCCGCTGCATTGACCGGTCCTGGAGGCGGGTCGACCCGATAGAGGCCGCTGTCCGTCCGCACGACGAGCGAACTGTCGTCCCGAGCCCAACCAACCCGCTGGGGAATGCCCGATCCCTTCGGCAGCGTCAGCTCCCGGTCGGCGCCGGTGCGCAGATCCATCACCCACGCCGAGCCCGGAGTGGAGTCGCGCAAAGAGGCGCCTCGCAGGAAGGCGACGGTGCCGCCGTCAGGTGAGAGCTCCGGCTGCATCTCACCCACGTTGGTGAAGGTGATCTGCACCGCGGGGCCACCGTCCGTGCCCACGGCGTAGAGGTCACCTCCCGCCGGCGCGGTGCCGGCCACGAACACCACGTAGCTCTCCCCACCAATATCGAGGGCCCCGCGCAGGGGTGGGAGGGTGGGTTCGCAGGCCGAGAGGAGGACCGCCACCCCGAGCATCCTCCTCATCCCGAGAATATATGAATGGGCTGGCCCTCCTGGATTTGCGTGGGTTAGCATCTTAGCGCGAGCCAAGAGTGCCAGAGCCACATGCGACCGTGGTCGCACGAACCAGGAGGGCCAGCCCAGTGTCGACTTCCATTATCTATCTCGGTCTCGACGTGCACAAGGACTCCATCACCATCGCCGTCCTGCCGGCGGATGCCGCCGCGCCCACCCAGGTCGATCGTCTGCCGGCGGAGCGGCGGAAGCTCCGGGCCTATCTCGCCCGGCTGGCTCAGCAGGGGGAGCTGCGCTGCTGTTACGAGGCGAGCGGGGCGGGCTACGTGCTCCAGCGCTGGCTCACCCAGTGGGGGTATCATTGCGACCTCGTCGCCCCCTCCCTCATCCCCCAGCGCCCGGGGCACCAGCGCAAGCACGATCGCTACGACGCGCGCCAACTGGCCCGGCTCTACCGCGCCGGCGAGCTCACGGTGATCCGGATCCCCACCGAAGCGGAGGAGCGGGTGCGCGACTTGGTGCGCTGCCGGGCGATGTTCCAGCGCGATCTGCTGCGCAGCCGCCAGCGGGTGCTCAAATTCCTCCAGCGCCGGGGCCTGCGCTACGCGCGCGGCAAGAGCCATTGGACCCAGGCCCACCGGCGCTGGCTGGCCCAGCTGCTGGCCCCGTCGGCGAGCGCGGGGCTCGGGGGCGAGGATGCCATGGTGCTGGGCGAGCAGCTGGCCCTGGTGGGCTACCTCGAGCAGCGCCGCGCCGAGCTGGATCGGCAGATCGCCGCCCTCGCGCTCACCCCCGCGCTCCAGGCCACGGTCGGGCGGCTGGGCTCATTCCGCGGGCTCGACACCCACGCGGCCGTGGTGCTGGCCACCGAGCTGGGCGACTGGCAGCGCTTCACTACCGCCAGCCAACTCATGGCCTACGTGGGGCTGGTGCCGCGGGAAGACTCCAGCGGGCCGCGGGAGCGCCGGGGGAGCATTACCAAAGCCGGCAACGCCTACTGCCGCCACGTGCTGGTCCAGGCAGCCTGGGCCTATCGCCACCCGCCCCGGGTGGGCCGCGCGCTGCGGGCCCGGCAGACGGGACAGGCCGCCGCCGTCGTGGCCCACAGCTGGCAGGCGCAGCAGCGGCTGCATCGGCTCTACCGACGGCTCGCTGCCCGGCGCGGGGCCGCCGTGGCGGTGGTGGCAGTCGCCCGCGAATTGGTCGGCTTCCTCTGGGCCGTCGAGCAGACGCCGAGCGGCGCTCGAGAGCCGGCGGCCGCGTAAGGCCAGGACGACACGCAGGACCGGGGGAGGAGGCGAGCGTCCCGTGGCACGACTGGAGAATCCTCGCGCTTCGCTCTGAGGTAGGCCCCGCGGGGCCGAACCCTCGCTCCCGAGAACCCGAGGCCGCTCCCGACGGATCCGATTCTTGCCGCGCTGGCGAGTCCGCTCGCTAATCGGCGCATACCAGCAGGATCATCGTCGCCAGGGCTGCGGGGCCTCGCCTCCCCCCGGAGGAACATCAGAGATGCG
>JBIOUY010000160.1:0-19514 GCA_044867445.1 Gemmatimonadales bacterium | reverse complement strand
CGGCCGATCCCCTGGCCCCGGCAGCTCTGATCCACCACCAGGCCCAGGATCTCGCACGCCGGCTCCGACTCCAGGACCCACTGCTCCGCCGCATGTATCCATCCGACGACGAGGCCGGGACCGGTCTCGGCCAGGATGAGATGGTGATCGGGACGCGACAGCAGGTGAGTGATTCGTCGGGCGAGATCCACATCCGAAACCGGATACCCCAGCTGACTGGAGAGCTGGGAGAGCCGGGGCACATCGCTGAGCTGCGGGGAGCGAGTCGACAGGGGGCGACGAATGGTCTGCGGGACAATCATCGCCTGCTGCTCACCGCCAACCGAAGGCCGAGGCCGATGAAGATGACGCCGGTGGCGGTCCGGCATCAGCCGAGGTATCGCGGTTGGGCGGCTTCGATGCTCCGGGCCAGCGCGGCCGCCGCCTCGGCCAGTGGGGGCAGCTCATCGTGCCGGGTGCTCATCGCACCGTTCTTAAGATCGCTCTCGAGCCCGCGACAGATCTCCTTGGCACGGCGAAGGCGGAAGCGCTCCTGGAAGGCGCGGTAATCGTTGGCACTCCCGGCGCTGAGCAGGCCCCAGAGGCGGAGCCGCATATCGTCAACCGAGCTCTTGAACTCGGTGAGAGCGTCCCCGGTCACCTCACCGCTCGCCACCCGGCCCTCGATCGCCTGCAGCGTCGCGTTCAAGGTAGCGATCTGCTCCGCAAATCCGCCCTCGGGCATGGTGCCTCCGCGCTTGGCGTGGATGTCGACAGATAATGTAGAACGGTTCGGTTCCGCGGAGCAGCCGATGGCGCTTCCGCTCAAACGATGCCGCCCGAGACCCGACAGGTTGTAGTCGCTGTCCCTGAAAGTGGACACTCGACCGACCCATTAGCAATTCCTGACCTGCGATCGGGACATCGAGCACGGGAGTTAACTGCCGCGGCGGAGCATCCGGTCACTGTGTTCGTCTGCTCCGCCAGAGCGGAAAAGATGCTTGCAACGTCGGCGCACGACGCTGATGGTAGGCCGCTCGGTCTGCTTTCGCCACTGAAGGCACAGTAGCCGGGGTCGGACGTGGTGTCCGGCCGGCCGCGTTGTGTGTCGCGGCGGCCGGGCGTCCAGTCCGCGCGGGAGTCTTGCTGTCGCGGTGTCCGGACGCACGAATTGAACGGTAGGAGGCATGGTCCGGCGGTTCGGCTTTAGTGCCCGACCGTCAATGCTAACTGTGAGTCGTACAACGTACGTTGACGGTCGGCGGGGATGCGGCTCTCTCGTTCGCTTGTCGTAGGAAGATCGACATGGGAGAGCGCGCGTCGGAGTCCCTCCACGCGCACCCGGTCGAGGACTCAGGGTTGATCGCCCTGCTGGCCCAGTTGGACGAGCTGCTGAAGCAAGCGAAGGAAAGCGCCGCGTAGCAACGCGAGGGCATTACGAAGTCACGCGGCGCGACAGCGCTCAAGCACCAGCTCCAGGTGGAGATCCGGCAGACACACCTGCCCCACGTGGCCCGGGTCGGCGCTATCGCAGCCCAGGAACAGCCGGAGCTGGAACCGGGACTCCGGATTCGGAGCGATACCAAAAGCATCCGCGGTTTCCGCACGGCGGTAAGCACCATTACCGCCACGGCGCAGGCCAACCGTGAGCTGCTGCTGAAGCACGGATTGGCGCAGTCGGTGCTCGATGACCTGGTGACGATGGTGGACCGGTTCGAGCAGGCTGTTCTCCATGGCGTCGAAGCCCGGCGTCAGCATGTCGGTGCGACAGCGGACCTCAAGATCCTGGCCGACAAGATCGTGCAGGTTGTGAAGGTGATGGACGGATTTCAGCGGCTGCGGTTCGCCCGTGACCCTGAGCGTCTGGCGGCCTGGGAGAGCTCCAGCACCGTGTTCGCCGGGCGGAGTTCGTCGGAGAAGGCTCAGGATGTGCCAGCAAGTGGGACACCAGGCAGCGGGACGTCGGCAGACGTCAGGCCGGCGGCGTAGTGGAACGGCAGTTTAGGGGAAGGGTGGTGAGGTGAGCCGCCGGCGAGCGTAGGTGCTCGGCGGCGGCTCTCGCTTGACTTTATGCTGATTCGAAGCCGTGTCTGTCACGATGACGGAAAGGCAACTCGTCCCGGCGCCGCGTATCCTCATATCATTTCGTCTGCGACAATTCTTAGACGTCGAAGGTATCAAAGCGGAGCCGTGAAGGCGGTCTGCGTTTTTTTGCCCTCCCCTGAGTCGATCGTTTTGGATAGAGTGCACCGATGGCACCCTTAAACGCGCAGGCGCGACCCAAGCTCCTGACCGAAGTACGACGGATGGTGCGCATGCGACATTACAGCCCGCGCACCGAGGACAGCTACGTGGGATGGGTGCGGAGGTACGTCAGATTTCACGGGATGCGCCATCCTGCCGAGCTGGGGGCGCAGGAGGTGAATCAATTTGTCTCAGCGCTGGCCCAATCGGGGCGGCTGAGTGCTTCGAGTCAGACGCAGGCCCTGAGTGCGCTGCTCTTCCTGTATCGGGAGGTCCTGCATCGAGACATCGGGAGCATCGGCAACATCCCCAGGGCGAAGCAGCCGGTTCGTCTGCCGGTCGTCCTCACCCGGGATGAGGTTCGTGCGGTGCTGGGGAGGCTACAGGGTGTTTCCCGGATTGCTGGGATGGTGATGTATGGCGGAGGTCTCCGACTGCTGGAGACCTTGCAGCTCAGGGTAAAGGACATCGACTTCGGCATGAGGCAGATCGTGGTTCGCCGCGCAAAAGGTGGGAAGGACCGAGTCACGATCCTGGCCGAGGCAGCGGTTCTGGCGCTCATAGGCCACCTCCGGGAGGTGCGCAGGTTGCATGAGGACGATTTGCGCCGTGATGGCGGCTGGGTGCCTCTCCCTTATGCGCTGGACCAGAAGTTGCCCTCTGCGGGGAAAGAGTGGTGCTGGCAATATGTGTTCCCCGCCACGCGGCGGTACGAGGATACTAGATCAGGCCATTGGGTTCGGCGCCACTTGCACGAGTCCGTGGTCCAGCGGGCGATGAGGAATGCCGTGAGGGCCAGTGGGATCACCAAACGAGCGACGTGCCACACGTTGCGGCATTCGTTCGCGACTCACCTGTTGCAGGACGGCTACGATATCAGGACGGTCCAGGAGCTGCTGGGTCACCGCGACGTGGCGACCACTATGGTATACACCCACGTACTCAATCGAGGGGGCAGAGGGGTGAGGAGCCCGGCGGACCAACTGTAGATTGGTTTGGCGGAAGGGATGATCGCGAGGGTTCGGTTCTGCGCGCTCTTTCGCGGAACTCGCGCGCAGCCGAGTTAGGCTGCATGTTCTGCAGCGCCGTTTTGACACACCTGGTTCGAGCTATGGGTAATGTGGTGGTGGAGGGAGGGTATATGGTCATGGTGTCGGCGGCGTTTTGGCAGGGCTTGACGTTTGGCGAAGCGGATTTCTGCGGTTGGGGTTGGGGTGGTCGCAGTCCAATATTAGTTAGGCAACAGCACTGACTTGCACCCGAGGCAGGCAGTTTTAAGGAAGCGTAGGTTGCGATGAAGGGGGCGAAGCTAGCAGTCGTTGCGGCCCTGAGCATAGCCTGGCTGGGGTGTGGCGAGGGTGGCGACCTCGCGCTCTCGGCCGGCGCACCCGTGACAGCAGCGGTCGTAGGCACCATTACAGACTGCGGGATACCCATTCCTGGAGCGGCGGTCGTCCTGCGGGTACATCAAGCCACGTCCGCGCAGGCGCGGCCAGTGGATACTCGGAGCGGGGCGGTGACGACCGATCGCCGAGGCGAGTACTTCATCGAGGTAGCGCCAGCCTTTGCGGTCCCGGGCCCCGCTACTGTGCGGCTCCTGGTGACTCCCCCTGGCCGCGCCCTGCAGGAGTTCCCGGGCGGTACCGTGGAGCTCGGCCTGGGGCAACCGCCGCGGGACACTCTCCGTCTCGACGCGGATCTCGGGCTAGCAGCTCGGGTGTGCCATTAGCAATCGCGCGGGCTGTTGCCTAAGGCGCGCATGCAGCCGACAGGCCGGACGGGCGCCAGACTCCGTTGGGCGGCGCCCTCCTTGAGCGTGCTAAGGACCGTGGGTTTGTATGGGCGCCGGCATGAGGGCATGCAGCTGATGCGCATCTCGTTAGGCCGCAAACGCCCAATCAGGCACGCAGGCGCGCGAGCAATGCCTCCTAGACCTGTTTCGTGCTTGCACCCCAGATCGCCCCTCAGGATGGACTCTCAAGTGCAGATGAACAATACCATCTAGCCAACGGCAGCGACGAGAAGAGAACCGAAATGGGAAAGATCATCATCAGCGAAAACGTAACGCTCGATGGCGTCATCCAGGACCCGGCCGGTGACGAGGGCCTCAGGCATGGCGGCTGGGTCGGGCGTATCGGCGACCGGGGCCGTGAAGAAGCAGCCAAGGTCGCGCTCGACGAGGCGCTGGGCACCGAGGCCATGCTGCTGGGTCGACGCACCTACGAGTTCTTGGCTGCGCGGTGGCCATCCCGGACTGGCGCCCTGGCGGACAGGCTGAACAGCAAGGCCAAGTACGTCGTCTCCTCGACCCTCCAACATCCCGCTTGGAACAACACGACGGTGCTCAAGTACGACGTGGTGAGTGAGGCTTCGAGACTGAAGCAGCACGTAACCGGCGACATCGTCGTCGCTGGCAGCTTCCAGCTCGTGCACACATTGCTCGACCACGATCTCGTCGACGAGCTGCGACTGATGATCTACCCGGTCGTACTCGGGATGGGGAAGCGCCTTTTCGCCGAGACCCGCGACAAGAAACCCATGCGCCTCGTCGGAAACAAGACCGTCGCGGGCGACCTCGCCCTCCTTACCTACGAGCCTGTCCGCGAGACCTAATGAGAAGAGATTCTGGTTACTCAGGGTGCGCGTGGTCGTTTGCGGCCTAACCCGCGCATGCAGCCGACAAGCGCTACTGGGCGCAGTTTACGGTGGGCCGCCACCCGCCGATGGCGGGCGGCGGAACGTAGGTTAGTGAGGGGCGGGCGGGTCGCTTGCAGCTGATGCGCAGGTCGTTCTATGAGAACGATTGTCAAGGGCACGCCTGCTCCCCGCTGATCGCGAGGACTTCTTTCCCTGGCCATCAGCCCCGCATTTCCCTGGCGAGTTGAGCGCAGTTGGCGCTTCCGGGTTTGCGGGACAGTCCGCTTCCGCATCGGTCACCTCGCTTTCGACTCCGGATCCATTCAGACATTTGCAAGCACTGGGTCCCGGGACCCCAGACCATGGTTCTATCGGAGACTCGGCCTGACGCTTCTTCGGGTCTTGCGAGGGGGGCCTAGAGTTAGACGAGTGCCTCGGCAGACTGGGGCCGGGCCGACGACTTGCTTGAGACTGCCCCCCGCAGCCTTGCCCGGGGCATCGGGAGTCGCTGGCGAAGGACCGTCCCGCCCCAGCCGCGACCTCCCGCCCTTAGTGCGCTTGCTGCGTCAATTGCCTCGGATCGTAGCGTTCTCCTCGCTTCCAGAGCCGCAGCGTCAGTGCCGCTCGACAAGCGGGTGAGGGTCACCCGAGCCAGCTCCACCGGCATCCCCCGGGCGAGCAAGGCGAGGTAAAAGTCGCCGCGTGACTCGCCTTCGTGTTCGAGCTTACGATATGGGGCGTTCGTCACCAAAAGGCAGAAAAAAGAGGGCGATCTAAAGGATCTGCAGGAGGAAAGACGACATGAAGAAGAAGATCGACTCGAAGAAAGATGAATCTCCCGCTCAGCTCATCGATGCGAGAATCGAGGAGCTGGGCGACTGGCGCGCCAAGACGCCGTCGCGGCTCCGCGCCCTGATCAAGCAAGCCGACCCCGAAGCGATAGAGGAGTGACTCGAGCCTCGATGGCAAACCAGGCGCGCCATCGACTCCCACGAGGGCGACGCGATCGACGAGGACGCGTTCAGGACGTTGATCCGCGCGGCCGTGAGCCTGAACGAGTCTTCGGGTCGCGCACCAAAGGAGAGATGACGAACTCCTCGCTCGTCAAATGCTCACTGCTCACTGCTACTGCTTTGCTGCTCACTCCTTACTGCTTACGGCTCACTGCTCACTGACGTCTTCTCCCGCTCGCCACCGCTCGCGCCGCAGCCGCTCAATCAGCGCCATTACCTGCGCCCGATCCTGGTGAATCGGCAACACCAGCAGGTCGCCCGGCCGAGCCCACTCGAGCGCGTGGCGCACCGCGGCCACCTCCGAGCCGGGGAAGCTCACCGCCTCAGCCGGCAGCCCGCGGCGCCGCAACTCGTCTATCAAGAGACCGGGTACCTCGCCGGCCGCGCGGCCGCGCAGGTACCGCTCCAGCTCCTTGACCACCGCGTAGTCGGGGCGGAGAGCCATTGCCGCGTCGGCCAGCTCGCGAATGGCGGAGTCGCTGCGGTCGCCGGCCTGGCCCAGCAACACGAGTCGACGGTGAGAGGGAAGGGTAGAGGCTGTGGCGGCCAGTGCCGCCATACCGTGGGGGTTGTGGGCGAAGTCGATCAGCAGCCGGACCCCACCCAACTCGATCAGATTGGCACGTCCGGGATTATCGTCGATGTCCTGACCGAACCACCGGAGCGCCTTACGCATCACCTCGAGCGGCAGGTGCAGTGACTGCGCGGCGGCGACAGCAGCCAGGGCATTGGCCACGTTGTGCGTCGCGGTGCCGCCAAGCGTTATGGTGACTTCGGACAGCCTCGCCACGATCGTCCGCTCTGCCCCTGCGGCCAGCACCAACTCGTCTCCGGCCAACAGGGCTGCTCGGCCTCCAGCAGCGAGGTGATTGCGGATTTCGGGCCGATCGGGATGCAAGGAGAACCAGGTGACCGGCGCCGAGACGTGGTCGCGAGCGCGGGCCAGGATGGGATCATCGGCGTTGAGCACCACGCGCCCATTCGCCCCCACCGCGCGGGCGGTTACCAGTTTGGTCTCGGCCAAGTCCGCGAGGCTCTGGACCCCGAACTCACCCAGGTGATCGTCGGCGATGTTGGTTATGACCGCGACATCGGCACGCTCCACCGGCAGCCCACGGCGAAGGATCCCGCCTCGCGCAGTCTCCAGCACCGCGGTTTCGACGTCGGGATCGCGAAGCACCATGCGGGCTCCGCTCGGGCCCGAGTAGTCGCCGTGGTCGAGCCACCGGTCTCCGACCTTGACCCCGTCAGTGGAGGTGGTGCCGGGAATCCTCCCACCCTGGGTCAGCATGGCGGCGAGTAGCCGGACGATCGTCGTCTTGCCGTTGGATCCGGTGACCAGCACGAGGGGAACATCGTGAACCCGGGACCAGTTCACCGCGCCCGGCGAAGGGAGCTGCCGCCCTGGCCAGACCATCACGCCGGTGCCGGTCCCGACCGATACCTGTTCCTCCCCGCTCAGGAAGGTGACCTTCCGACGGCGAGCCATGCTCCGGAGTGCAAGGAGCGGTGGGTTACTCTCCGCCTCGATGGCGTCGCGGAGCCGCGCGGCTTCGGGCTCCAGAGGCGGCAAGGTCGCTCCGCTCACCTCGGCCTCTGCGCTGGTCCAGGCCCACTCGTTGAGCTCGGTCGCGGCGTATAGAGTGTCCGGCGGCGCACTCAGCGCGAGGCTCGCGCCTCCGGCAAACGATCGCACGCTGAGCGCCTCACCGCTCCACCCGACAGCCTCGAGCATCCGGGCGGCATGCCGGCGCCACGCGGCGATGAACTCATCCTGGTGCGCATCGTCGATCGCGACGTCCACCACCGCGCCTGGCCGGTCAAGCAGTAGCCCCGGTCCAGTCAGCCGACGGGAATCGAGCAGCGGCATCGAACCAGCGGCTCAGTCGTCCGCTTCCCGCGGCAGCCAGACCCCGCGTACGTCTCTGACGAATTCCCGGCGGCTGTCCTCCGCTATCGAGGGCAGCAACGGTGCCGATACCACTACCGGCTCCCGCGGCGTGCGACGCCGCTCGGCCGGTCGGGGCGGCGCCTCTGGGCGGAACTGAATTACTTGCTTCCACGAGCGGGTGATGGCATCGCCGAAGATCAGTACCAGATCACCGGGCTGGGCCTCGCGCAGGGCGGCGTCAACCGCGGCCTGCTCGTCGGGGATCACCAGGATCTGGTCCGCGGCGACACCGTTGGCGAGGAGCGCGTCGCGGAGGAGGTGGGGAACCTCATCTGGTTTGCGGCCCCGAAGGTGGTCGTCCCTGCGACAGATGTACCGGTCAAACGAGCCCGCGGCGAACTTGCCGATCTCGGCGATGTCCTCATCCCTCCGATCACCAGGGGCGGCCAGGACGCAGATTCGCCGTCCCGCCACCTCCATGCGCTCCACCAGCTGGCACATGGCCTCGACCGCTGCCGGGTTGTGGCCGTAATCCAGGATCACCTTGAAGGGATGCTCGTCGTAGATGTTCATTCGGCCGGGCGCCTGGAAGAACGTGGTGTCGAAAGTGCGGAGCCCGTGCCGCACGTCCTCCAGCTTGAGCCCCATGCTGAAGCCCATCGCGGCAGCGAACATCGCGTTCTGCACGTTGTGCATGGCCCGGCCTTCGAGCGTCGCGGGAATCAGATGGGTCCAGAGCAGCGGAATATGGGCCCCACGATCATAGATGGTGATCATCTGCCCCTTGATTCCCGACTCCAACACCACGCCTCGCCCGCCCGCCTTGATGTGCTCGCCCACCAGCTCGTGGGTCGGATCCATGGTGACATAGCACAGGTGTTTGGCCTCGGTGTAGTCGGCCATCTTGAGGCAGAGCGGATCATCCGCATTGAGAATGGCGGTGTCCCGGGCGACCTCCACCACGATCCGCTTGACCTGGGCCAGCTGTTCCAGCGTCCCGACTCCGCGAAGACCGAGGTGATCCGACTTGACGTTCAGGACCGCGCCCACGTCGCAATGACGCACCCCCATTCCCGCGCGCAGCAGTCCTCCGCGCGCGATCTCCAGCACCGCGACGTCTACCGTCGGGTCGCTCAGTACCATCCGAGTGGCGACCGGTCCGGTCATATCGCCGGCGACGGTGCGCTGGCCGTCGATGTACACTCCGTCCGTCGAGGTGAGCCCCACGTGATGGCCGGCGAGTTTCTGGATGTGCGCCAGCATCCTTGCGGTGGTGGTCTTCCCGTTGGTTCCGGTGATGGCGGCGATGGGGATCCGGCTCGGCGACCCGGGCGGGAACAGCATGTCCATGACCGGGCCGGCCACGTCCCGCGCTCGTCCCTCGCTCGGAGCCATGTGCATGCGGAAGCCCGGAGCCGCGTTTACCTCGCAGATCGCGCCGCCCACCTCCTTGTACGATTCGGTGATGTCCGTGCTCAGGAAGTCCACGCCGCCCACATCCAGGCCAATGGCCTTGACCGCCCGGACCGCCATGCCGGCGTTGTCGGGATGAACCACGTCGGTCATATCGGTGGCGGTGCCGCCGGTAGAGAGATTGCCGGTGGAGCGGAGGAACACCCGCTCGCCGGCCGCGGGGACGGTTTCGCGGGTATAGCCCTTTCGAGCGAGCAGAGTCTCCGCCTGCTGATCGAACGCCAGCCGGGTGAGCACCTTCTCGTGCCCGATGCCCCGCCGCGGATCGCTGTTGACCTCGTCGACCAGCTGCTCGACCGTGCGTACTCCATCCCCGACCACATGTCCCGGCACCCGCCGGGCGACGGCGACCAGCTCGCCGTTTATCACCAGCATCCGATGGTCGTCCCCGGTAATGAAGCTTTCGACGATGACGTTGCGGCTGTGCTCCCGGGCGATCTCGAACGCGACGCGGACCTGCTCCGCGGTGCTCAGGTGAATGGAGATTCCCCGCCCGTGGTTGGCGTTGTAGGGCTTGACTACGACCGGGTAACCGATGCGTTCCGCGGCGGCGACGGCATCGTCCGCCGCCTGCACCAGGCGCTGTCTGGGAACCGGGATACCGAGGTTGGCGAGGAGTCGATTGGTTTCTTCCTTGTCGGAGGCCAGCTCGACTGCGATGTGCGGAGTTCGGGTGGTCACAGTCGCCTGGATCCGCTGCTGAAAGCGGCCATGCCCAAACTGAATCAGGCTCTGCTCGTTGAGCCGGATCCAGGGAATCCGGCGCTCCTCCGCGGCTCGGACCAGGGCCATAGTGCTGGGCCCCAAGGCCCGTCGCTGCGCGAAGCGGATGAACTCATCCCGTTCGGTTGCGAAGTCGAACCCCTCGGGAACCGCCCCAGGCGTCTGAAGCTCTTTCGGCAGCAGTGATTCCAGCAGGATCACACCCAGCCGCCCCGCTTCCAGCCCAACGTCCTCCTGTTCGTATTGGTAGATCACATGGTAGTGACCCGGCGCTCCCTGGGACCGGGTCTTGCCGAAGGTAACGGTCTCGCCCGCGACGTTCTGCAGCTCGATCGCGACGTGCTCCAGGATATGCCCCATCCAGGTGCCTTCGTCCTCGGTGAGCCGGCGAATGAATCCCCCCCGCTCACCGTAGGAACAGGTGTGCTCGTACAACCCGGGCAGCGCCGCGAGTAATGGGTCAGTAAACCCGGCCCCGAGCTTTCCAGAGGGCCATTCCTCCAGCGGCCCCAGGTCCACTTCGAGGCGGATGACCGGGAAATGGGCATACAGGCTGGGACCGACGTATACCGAACGATCCAGGATCTGCATCATCTTACTCCCTGGCTGACATCACTGGCCTTCACCACAGACGCACAGAGGCCACAGAGGACGCAGAGAAGGGCAAGACTTTGTTGGCGTGCCTTTGACTGCCAGCAGTTCTCTGTGACCTCTGCGCCCTCTGTGCCTCTGTGGTAAGAAAACAACGATCTAAACTCGTTGCGCGATCTCCGGCGCCGCCGCGGCCATGCGCGTGTGCAGGTTGAACGTCGAGCCGTGAACTAGGATGTGCAAGCGGAGGCCGATGAGGCAGACTGGGTCGTTCTTCCGCACGCGCGCCATGGATGAGAACTCCAGGCCCGATGGATCCACGATCGTGAGAGCTCCGCTGCCCACAACCTCGAGAGTCTGGTCCGGTCCGATGAACCCTGCGGTATTCTCGTCCAGCCCAATCCCGATGGCGAATGGATTGTAGGCCAGGGCGGTGAGCAGGCGACCCAGTCGGTCGCGCTGGCGGAAATGCTGGTCGATGATCACGCGGTTCGTGAGTCCCAGACCCGGCGCCAACGTCACGATCTTTGCCCTGGGGGATGCGCCCTCCTTGCCGAAGGCGATCATGTGCTCGCACAGAAACGCTGCGCCGGCCGAGGTGCCGGCCACATGCACGCCCTCCGCGTTACGTCGGCGGAGCGCCTTGGCAACCTCTGTCCCTCCGATCGTGGTGCTCAGCCGGAGCTGGTTTCCCCCGGTGAGAAACACGCCGTCCACCCGCTCGAGCACCTCCAGCACCTCGCTCCGGTCTCCGTCGGACCGTGCCGCGATGGGCAGCGGAATCGCCTCACAGACACCCAGCCCGAGAAAGAGCTGCTCGTAGCGAGCCCCGGTCTCGCTCAGCTCCGACGCGGTGGGAATGATCGCAATGCGAGCTGACTGTCCCCCGCAGAGGGTGGCGAACCGCCGCAGGATCGCCACGTCCCCGATCTTCTCTTCGGCTCCGCCCACTGGAACGATGAACCCGCGAGCTTCGTCCACCTGCCGCCTCCCTCGGTCGGTTCGCGCCGCCTAAGATAAACGCACCCTCCCTGGCGCCGATGATTCGAGCGCGCCGC
This sequence comes from Gemmatimonadales bacterium, assembly GCA_044867445.1. Lineage (GTDB taxonomy): Bacteria > Gemmatimonadota > Gemmatimonadetes > Gemmatimonadales > GWC2-71-9 > CAVVWJ01. The sequence goes on along the minus strand of JBIOUY010000160.1, from coordinate 7,905 downwards.
GCACAACGGCCTTCCCGTCCTGCACATACCACCGGCCACGGGCCATCACATCGGCGACACCACCCTCGGCGGTGAGGACGATGAGGTCCGCGTCGGCACCCGGTATCAGCCGGCCCTTGTGTGCCAGCCGAAGCAAGCGCGCGGGGTTGCTGGTGAACGCCGGCAGCATCCGCTCCAGCGGTTGGCCTCCGGCCAGCAGTAGCTTCAAGGTTTCCGCCACCGACGAGGGCTGCCCCACGTCGATCTCGGTCACTCGACCCTCCGAGTCGAATCGCGGCAGGCAACCGCCACCATCGGAGCTGATCGTGATTCTGCCCAACGGCAGCCCGGCGTCGAGGTACCGCACCAACCCATCGGCTGCGCTCCACGCGTCCTCGCCCTCGGCCACCGGAAAGGCAGTCAGGTCGATGGTGCAGCCGCGCTGAGCCAAGGCTAGCGCCTCATCAAAGAGAGCCTTGCGGCGATTCACGTGGGTCGGATTGAACATCGCCGCAGGCAGCTCGCTGGTCTCGATCGCCTGCCGCACCAGCTCCAGGCCGCGAGAGCCGTCGCCCACGTGCAGGTGCACGATGCCGGCTTTCCCGCTCATGAGCCCGCCCACGTGAGCATCTGCTGCCACGCGGAGCAGCTCGTCGATGGTTGGCTGACTGGAGCGATGATCGCTGATGGCCAGCTCTCCCACGCCGAGCACCAGATCGATCAGCACGAGATCGCTCCGCACGCTCCCGGTAACCGTAGCCGGCGGGACGTGATATCCACCCACGAGACAATACGCGCTCAGACCTTCGTCATTGAGGCCGCGCGCCACGGTGACCAGCTCACCCGGAGTACGAATGGTGTCATCGGTCCCCAGCACGCCGACCGCCGTGGTCACTCCGGCGAGCGTCAATTGACTGAGCGCGAGCGGTGGCACTCGAGTATGTGCCCCGGCCTCTCCTCCTCCGCCGGTCAGATGGACATGGCTGTCGATCAGTCCCGGGATCACCCGCCGACCTTCGAGATCGCGCTCCCGAATGCCTAGACCGCGGTCCAGTGCCGGCGGCGCCGCGCCGATCCACACCAGCTTTTCGCCCGCGACCAGGAGATGGACGCGGCCCTGGGGCTCCGGGTCATACAGCTGGGCATTGCGCAGGAGTTCGAGCATGGGCGGGAGGCGGAGGATGGAACAGCCTGAACCGTGAAAGTATGGGCTCAGGATGACAACTCTCGTTACTCGTACGTTTCACTTTTCACTTTTCACGCAGTGCTCACTCGAGTCTGAATCCTCCCACCGCCCCCGTCAGCCTGGCCGCCGCTTCGGCGAGGGAACTGGCCGAGCTGGAGATCTCCTCGGTCGAGGCGTTGAGCTGCTGCGATGCCGCCGCGATCTCCTCGGCGGCGGCGGCGTAGTCCTCGGTCCCGGCGGACACTTCGCGCATGCGCCCGGCGATCCCTTCAATGAGTCCCCGAACCGTTCCGGCGGAGTCGGAGATTCGACGAGTCCACTCATCGTTGGCTTCGGCATCCGCCGCCACATTCATCAGACCCTCGGCCGCCGAGTGCGCTGCCTCCCGCGCCGCCATCCCCCCTTGACCCAGGCGAATGAGTCGTTCCCGCGCGGTCTGCACCCGAACGAGCACCGACTGCACCGTGTCGCTGGTCGAGCTCGCCGCCTGCGCCGCCTGAGCCGCCAGCTTGCGAACCTCCTCCGCCACCACGCTGAACCCCTTGCCCTCCTCGCCTGCACGGGCAGCCTCGATCGAGGCGTTCAGCGCCAGCATGTGGGTCTGCTTGGCGATGGCCTTGGCCTGAATGATGAATCGCTCGATTTCCGCCGAAGCCGTCGCGAGCGCATCCGCCTCGGCCGCGGCCTGTTCCACCTCCTCGGCCAGGCGCCCCAGCTCCGCGGTGCTTCGGTCCAGCCGCTCACGATGGCTCCGTGCCAGCCGGGCGAGCGCGGCATTGCGCTCGGCGGCCTGAGTAGCCCCCGCAGCCAGCTCCTGCGCGATGTCGAGAATCTTGCCCGCGTCCTGGGCCGCTGCCCGAACCACCAGTGCTTGCTGGTTGGCCCGTTCGGTGAGATCGCCCGTGGTGCTCGCCACCTCCTGGGTGGATGCCGACATCTCCTGGGTAGAGGCGGCGATCTCCTGGGCCATTGCAGCCGCCTCGTGGGCATGCTGCTGGATGGTGCCCACCAGCTCGCGCAGCTTGGTCAGCATAGCCGCGACCGCCTTGCTCAGCGGATCGCGTGGCTCGCCACCATCCTGGGAGGCCCACCGCGGTACGGTGAGGTCGCCCTGGGCGACTCGTCCCGCGACGCTCGCGGCCACGCCGGTATGCTTGAGCACGCGACTGATAAGCAGCCGCACCAGCAGGACCGCCACCAGCAGCGCCAGCACCAGAAAGACGCCGCTGCCCTGAAGCACGAGGTTCATCACGTCCGGAGCGAGAGAGCGGCCGAGCGAGAACCAGAGCAGGAGGGCTACTGCAACGCTCAGCAGGAGCGCGGTGACCAGGCCGATGAGGTACAGGCGAAGGACGAACTGCTGGCGGGCGCGTGCCATGAGCCTCTGGGATTAGGTAAGTATGGACGGTAGGGCAAGTTACGGGGAGGAACCAGGACGGGCAAGCTGGAGTTGAAGGTGACAGGTGACACGTGAGACGTGAAACGGGATTGGCGCGGGCTCCTCTCTCCTGAATCCGCCATCTTACCGGTCCACTCTACCTGTCACTTGTCACCTGTCACCTCTCACCTGGGAGCATAGCTCGGCCGAGCTGTGGCGGAGACAACTGGGATCGCCTCTGAACCCAGCGCCCTACCAGAGGCGAGCAGTCGATCGATGTTCGGGGCCGGCACCGCTGGGGCAAAGAAGTGGCCCTGTCCCAGCGCGCACCCCAGCCCGATCAGCGCCATCCGCTGTTCCGCCATTTCGATGCCCTCGGCGATGGTATGCAGCTTGAGCGTGTCGCCCAACCCGATGATGGCGCGGGCCAGCGCCGAGCGATCGGCACCGAGGCCGACTTCCTCCACGAACGGCTTCGCGATCTTGAGGATGTCGATGGGGAATCGCTGCAGATAGCTGAGCGAGGAGTAGCCGGTCCCGAAATCATCGATAGCCAGCCGGACGCCGAGCTGCTTGAGCTGCCGGAGCCGTTCGAGCATGGCGTCGGTCTGCTGCATCAGGACGCTCTCGGTGATCTCGAGCACCACGGCCGCGGGATCGACTCCCGAGACCGCGAGCGCCTCCCGCATCTCCTCCACGACGCCGGAGCCTTGCAGTTGTCGACCCGAGATGTTGACCGAAACCGAGAGCGGGATCTCGGGATACTTGAGACGCCAGCATTGCAGCTGCCTGCAAGCTTCCGTGAGCACCCAGCCGCCCAGCCGCTGAATCAGGCCGGTCTCCTCCGCCAATGGGATGAAGTGTTGCGGCAGCAGATGGCCATAGCGGGGATGGTCCCACCGGAGGAGCGCTTCCACCCCGTAGATCGAGCCGCTGCCCAGTGAGACGATCGGCTGATAGTGCAGCGTGAGCTCGCAGCGCTCGATGGCGCTCCGTAAGCTCGCCTCCATCTCCAGTCGTTCCCGGAGATCGGCGTACATCCGAGACTCGTAGGTTTCCGAGCGGCCCTTGCCCCGCCGCTTGGCCGCATACATCGCCACGTCCGCGTTACGCAGCAGATCGTCGGCCGTCTCGTCACCTGTCGCGGTCGCCACGCCGATGCTCGCGGTGACCTGGATCTGGTTGCCGCTCAGGCTGAACGGATGTGCCATTGCCGAGGTGAGGCGGTCCAACAGCCCTGCCCGCCCATCCGAGCCGGCCACATGCTCGATCAGAATGGCGAACTCGTCGCCACCCAGTCGAGCCACGGTGTCCGCGGTCCGGGCGCAGGAGAGGAACCGCTCGGCCGCCGCGATGAGGAGGCGGTCGCCTTCGGCGTGGCCCAGGCTGTCGTTCACCTTCTTGAAGTCATCGAGGTCGAGGAAGAGCACGGTGATCGGGTGGCCCTGGCGGTGGGCCAGCGCCAAGGCGTGGCTCACGCGGTCCCGGAAGAGCGCACGGTTCGCCAGGCCGGTGAGCGGATCGTGGAAGGCCTGATGGGTAAGCTGCTCCTCCAACCGCTTGCGCTCGCTCACGTCGCGAGTGTTGAGCACGATGCCCTGTACCGTCGAGTCGTGCAGCAGGTTGGTAGCCAGAATCTCGGCGTGGAGCCAGGAGCCATTGGGCTGGCGGAAGCGCCATTCCACCGGTCCCGTCACGCCAAAGGTGAGCGCGGCATCGCGAAAAAAGGTCGCCGCGCGGTCGCGGTCAGCCGGGTGCAGCAGACTCGAGACTGACTGCCCGGCCAGCGCTACCGGGTCATATCCGAAAACTCGCGTGGCGGAAGGACTCACGAATCCAACCGTCGCATCTGGAGTCGTGACGATGATGACGTCGGAAGAGTGCTGGACCAACGAGCGGAACCGGGCCTCGTTCTGCCGGGCGGCCGTCTCGGCGAGGAGTCGCACATTCTCTCGGACGGCGAGGAGTTGGCGCACCACAACCAGCACGGTCACCAGCAGCGCCCCAACGGCTAGACCGCTGACCGGGTCAGTCCACGGCCGGATTACCGCGAGGAGGAGCAGCCCGTAGGTGGATGCAACCGCCAGGTAAGGAAGCGGGCTCAAGGGCTGAATCCGGGGCTGCGGCAGGTTCTCGGCAGCGGTGCGCCCTACCGGCTGGCGATAGAACAGCTCCGCGCTGCCGATGAGCATCACGTAGCACACCAGGTACACCGCGTCAGTCCAGCTCGCGCTCCGCGAGCCGGTTTCCACCAGGACCCAGTTGAAGGTCAGGTCGGCAACGATGCTGACGATGACGCCCCCAACCAGCAGGCCGAAGGCGAGGCGATTGCCATCGGCGGGTCGCCGGAGCAACACGGTCGTCGCGCCCAGCAGGACCAGCATGCTGGCCAGAGGATACGCGAAGGCCAGGAGAGTCACGACCAGACTGCTTCCCTCGGACGCGGCGGTGTGCCGGACCGAGAAGTACCAGATCGCCACGCCGCCCGCGAGCAGGACCATGGCGGCATCCAGCAGGAACTTCCACCGCTCCAGCCGGGTACGGAGCGCCAGCGGGAAGGAGAGCAGCGCGGCTAGAGTGCAGAGCGAATCGGTGAGGTAGAATGGATCAGCCCAGGTGACCTGCGGATTCTGATGGAGAACCGTCAGGTACCAGGTGGAGATGACGTTCCCGGTGAACACCATGGCCCCGCCGATGGCCAGGAGCCGCAAGGCGCGGCGCACCCCTGGATCGAGGACCTCCTGGCGGGAGGCGAGGGCATTCAGGACCACGACCCCGAGATTCAGCGGCATGAAGGCGACATTGCCGATCAGATTGCGGACCGCGGGGGTCCCCCAGTCGCCTCGCTCCCAGATCAGATATCCGAGAGCGTAGTATGCCGTAAAGAGCGCGACCGGAACGAATGGGAACCGGCGGTCACGATTCGCCTGGGTCTCGGGGATGGGAACCTCCCTCAGCCTTGTTGGCCTTGGCGTGCCGCAACCGTGGCATTCTGCAACTGCCGAGTCGTGGGCGGCAGACGCAAGTGCACTTAGGGCAGCCGGATAGCTATGAACGCAGGGGGTGGAGCAATTCGGTTGAGGGGGTTGGCAATGATAATGCCGGGCTCAGCCCAACAGAAGTCTCAGGCCGAGCGCGCCGGCAACCATGGCCAACAGCACGACCACTGAGCAGCCCTTGCGCCCCGGAGTCTCCGCCTTTGGAGCCGCCGGCGCGGGTTTGGGCGGGGGCGGAGAAGCCGGCTTCCCCTCCAGGGCGTTCGCGAACTCCGCCGCGCGGGCGAACCGCTCGGCGGGGTCTCGAGCCAGCGAGCGCATGATGGCTTGCTCGACGCTTTCGGGGATGTTGATCAGAGGACGGAGCGGTCTCGGCGGCCCGGTGAAACGGCGCATGAGGGTGGCTTGCGGAGTGGGCCCCTTGAAGGGTGGCTCACCTGCCAGCATCTCGTAGACCACGCAGCCCAGCCCGAAGATGTCGCTCCGGCCGTCGATCTGCTTGTCTCCGCTGGCCTGCTCCGGACTCATGTAGGTTGGAGTTCCCACCACCATCCCTGTCGCCGTGAGCTTGTCCTGCACCTCGCTCACCGCTCGGGCGACCCCAAAATCGGCTACCAGCACCGGTTCTCTCCCCTCCGCCGCGCCGCCATCGCGCGGCGGGTACCCGAGCAGAATGTTCTCCGGCTTGATATCCCGGTGGACGACCCCCTGCTCGTGGGCGTAGGCCAGCGCACTGGCGCAGGCCAGACCGATGCGGAGCGCTTCGGCGGGCGGGAGCTGATGCTCTCGCTTGAGCCTCTCCCAGAGGCTTTCCCCCTCGACGTAGGGCATGGCGAACCAGAGCTGGCCGTCCACTTCGCCTGAGTCGAGCACGTGGAGGATGTTGGGGTGCTGCAGCCGAGCGGCGACCCGGATCTCCCGCTTGAACCGGTCCGCGCCGAGGGTCTGGGCCAGCTCGGGGAGAAGGATCTTGAGCGCGACCGGGCGGTCGTGCTGGAGATCCTTGGCCAGGAGCACTGTGGCCATGCCCCCGCGGCCCAGCTCTCGCTCGATGGTATATCGCTCAGCGAGTGCGGCCGCGACTCTGGCGTGGAGCTCAGATTTTGTCGACAAGGACGCGGGGCTCGGCGAGCTGCTAGAGAGGGTGGAAGGAGAACTTCTGGCCGCCGACCGAGGCCTCGTACATCAGCCCGCCCTTGGCCATGGTTACGATGGCGACCCCATCGCGGTAGGGAAGATCGGCGGCTGCGCGGGCTGTAAGCGCGATGGCAGAGGCCTGCGCGTCGAGCTTGAGTCTCCCCTTCTTGAAGCTGTCCATCGAGGCCTCATCCTTGAGGAAGACCACCTCGCTGTAGGCCTGCCCGCCAAGCTGGAAGCCGATGCTCACTTGGGTGAGGGTGGACCGGCCGATGAGCTTGCCATGCTCGTAGACGTAGCCCTTGCCCCGTGCGCCCCCGATGCCAATGGCTCCCTTGCCCACCGTGGGAAACACCGCATAGCCGGTCGCTTCAGCGAAGACCCGGGCCATGCCGGGATCTTTCTCCTTGAACTTGGCGATCACCGCTCGCGCATCGGCCTCGTCGTGGAGGGCTGCATTCGGTACGGGAAGACCGAGCATGACAGGCAGCATGACCGTCGTCCCGAGCGCAGCGAGGGACCTTGGTCGCGTGGCTCGAGCGATTCTCCAGCAAGGTCCCTCGCTCGCTGCGCTCGCTCGGGATGACGTTTCAGCTTTCACGTCTCACCTCTCACCTTTCGTTTTACCCTTTCACGTTTCACGCTTTCCCCTTCACCCTTCACTCTTCACTCTTCACCCTTCACCAACTTTTCAAATCTCGGGTTCTTGCGCAGCGGCTCGAAGGTCGGATCAATCTTGAGCCACGCCGGCGTGAGATAATAGGGCTGCTTGAGCAGGGACTCGAGCTGGTCGAGGGCTTTCTCCGGCTCGCCCACCAGAAGATAGATGCGGACGAGTTGATGTTGAATGTAGGGCGCAAGGTAGGCATCCTTGGTCGGCGGGAGGAGGGCGACGCCGCGCTCACCTTGCTTGATCGCCTCCGCCTTTCGACCGGCAAACGCATACGCGAGTCCCAGGAGCACATTGGTCTGCCCGTCATCGGGGGCATCGCGAAGCTGGGCCTCCCCGGTGATGCGGGCCGAGTCTCCGTATGCCCGCGCGCGGGCTGCGTCCCCGCGCAGGGCATAGGTGCCGGCGAGTGCCAAGCCCCAGGAGAGGCGGTCGTCGTTGAACGGGCCCGGCGGCAGCCGAAGTAGCAGCAGCTGCTGTTCTTCGTTCAGAACCACGGATTTTCACAGGACAACAAGTCCCGCCAAGCTTGTTCAGCCAGCTCATTTCCGCGGCGAAC
>JBIOUY010000159.1:0-8625 GCA_044867445.1 Gemmatimonadales bacterium | reverse complement strand
TCATCTGCTGCGGCCCCAACAACCGTGGCTTCGGTCTGCATGGTCCGCACCTGTACATGGGGACCTTGGATGGCCACCTGGTGGCGCTCGATCGGACGAGCGGCAAGGTGGTCTGGGACATCGAGGTTGGCGACCCGACCGCGGGTTACAGCCTCACCGCGGCGCCGCTGGTGCTGGGCAACAACGTGATCGTCGGCGTCTCCGGTGGCGAGTACGGCATCCGGGGTTATCTGGTGGCCTACGACGCGGTGAGCGGCAAGGAGACTTGGCGCTGGTACTCGATCCCGGCCCCCAAGGGCGATCCCACATTCGATCCGGTCGCTCCGAACGGCTGGTTCGGCACCTGGGCCAAGACCACGCCCGATGGCGCTGACCTCCATCGAGACATCGCGAAGGAGAAAGCCGATAGCGCCAAGCACGCGGACGCCTGGAAGACCGGCGGCGGCGGCGTCTGGATGACCCCGGCATACGATGCCGAGCTCAACCTGATCTTCCTCGCGGTCGGCAACCCCTCGCCGGACCTGGATGGCGGCATCCGCCCCGGCGACAACCTCTACACCGACGCCGTGGTTGCGGTGGACGCCTCGTCGGGCAAGACCAAGTGGTACTACCAGACGGTGCCGCACGACGTATGGGACCTCGACGCGGTCTCACCTCCGGCGATTGCGATGGTGGGCGGGAAGAAGGTCGTGGTGCACGCCGGCAAGACCGCCTGGGTGTACATCCTCGATGCAGCCACCGGCAAACTGATCAAGCGGAGCGACAACTTCACCCCGCAGGAGAACATGTTCGCTCTGCCGACTGCAGAAGGCACCCGGATGCTCCCCGGCGCGAACGGGGGGTCGGAGTGGTCGCCGATCTCCATCAATCCCACGCTGAACTACGCCTACGTGGCGGGCCTGCACCAGCCGATGCACTACAAGACCCACACCGCGCCGTACGAGAAAGGGCGGCTGTGGTTGGGCTCGGCCTTTGTGGCAATCCCGGGCGAGGCGCAGTATGGCCTCTTCAGCGCGGTCAATCTCGCCACCGGGAAGATCGCCTGGCAGAACAAGGTCGATCAGCCCATGATGGGCGGCTCCCTGTCCACTGCCGGCGGCCTCACCTTCACCGGCGAGGGCAACGGCAAGTTCAACGCCTACGACTCGAAGACTGGGAAGCTGCTCTGGCAGTATCACGCCGGTGCCGGGTGCAACTCCGCCCCGATGACCTACGAGTTCGGGGGTGAGCAGTTCATCGCCGTGGCCTGTGGCGGTAACTTTCAAATCAGTTACCCGCTGGGGGACGCGGTGCTCCTCTTCGGCCTCCCCAAGGCGTACACGGCCAAGTAGGGCACGTCTCCTGCGTCTTCGGCGGAGATGGCTCTGGTGGGCCATCTCCGCCGGTTCGTTTTCTACCGAGGACGAGGATACCGCATGCGCACGCTCGCAGGCTCGCTCCGCCTCAGCCTTCTGCTAGTTGGGGCCCTTCTTCCCGGATCGATTCTCCGGGCTCAGGACTCGACCCAGACCGTTCCGATCGACACCACTTGGCTGAGCTATGAAACGGCAACCAAGACGGTGCATTTCCAGCTGATCGCCGGCCTCACCGGACTAAATGGCGCGCTCAACTTCAATGGCTTCCGCGACGGCGGCCTGGTGTTGGTGGTTCCCGCTGGCAGCAAGGTCGTGGTCGACTTCGCTAACCATGACGGCATGCTGCCCCACAGCGCCGAGGTTATCGCAGCTAAGCTCCCTGTGCCAGCGGGGGCAGCCGACCCCGCGATCCCCCGGGCTTACACCGACAAGGTCGAGGAAGGCCTCCCACCCCAGGCCAAGAACGGAATGACCTTCACGGCGAATCCTCCAGGCGACTACTTCATCTTCTGCGGTGTGCCAGGGCATGGGCAGGCGGGCATGTACATCAGCCTTAAGGTGAGCGCCACCGCCAAGTCGCCCAGCCTTATGACTGCGCCGAAAAAGCCGGCACCCAAATGACCGCCTGCCGGACGCTGGGACTCGTCTCACTTGCCGCGATAGGCGCCTTCGGATTCGGCCGGTTGGGCCAGCCGCAACAGTCCAGCGAACTGACCGGCCACGAGTGGATCACCCTCGAGCCGGCGGCGCGGCAGGCCTGGCTACAGGGATTTCTGGCGGGCGCTGCCACCAGCCAGGCCCTGGCGGCGGGGGCGGCCGATTCGGTGGCGCTACACACGGCGATTCTCAGACTCCGCCGCAACGGGGGCTTGGAATTCCCCTTCGCGCCCAATGTCTACGGCGCCCGGGTGGCCGACTTCTATCATTACGAGAACCATCGTCCGCTGCCGGTGTGGTACGCGGTCTGGGTGGCAAACAAAGCGGCGAGAAACGAGCAGTGAGAAGTGAGCAGTAAGGAGTAAGAAGTGAGGAGTGAGGAGCGGAAGGGATCCTCATCCCGAGCGAAGCGAGGGATCTTGGCCGCGGCTCTCGTTGCCCGGGTCAGTAGGTCCCTCGGTCGCGTGCGCGACCTCGGGATGAGGAGCCGATCTCACCCTTGTCCCTAAGGCCTCACTGCTCCCTGCTCTCTTCTCCCTGTTCCCTGCTCACTGCTCACTTCTTGCTGCTCACGGCTGACTGCTCACTGCTCACTGCTCACTGCTCACCTCTCACTTCTCACCGAGGTCGGTCCATATGCCCCTCTACCTATGGCAGGCTTCATACACTGCGGAAGGAACCAAGGGACTGATGAAAGACGGCGGCTCCAAGCGCAAGCAAGCCGTCGGCCAGATGGTGGAAAAGGCGGGCGGAAAGCTCCACTCCTTCTACTACGCCCTCGGGGAAACGGATGTCTTCGCCATCGCCGAATTCCCCGATCATGCCACGGCCCTGGCGGTAAGCATGGCAGTGAACGCGGTCGGTGTGGTCCAACTTCGCTCCACCCTCCTCCTGCAGCCGGAAGAGGTAGACGCAGCGACCAAGAAAGCCATCGCCTATCGCCCGCCTGGAGCGTGAAGCCGACCGGGTGTGACGCCGGACATAGTCCGGAGCCGCAACACCCTGCAGACTGAGGCGTAACGCCGCAATACCCGCGGCACGCACCCGACCAACCCTCGGGAAGCGCGATGCCTCACGCTGAATCGGCCAGTCAGGGTACGACTTCACGGCCTTCCCGCCGGTGGCTCCGGCGGGCAGGGGTGGGCGTCGTTGTGCTGGTGGCTCTTCTGGCCGCCCTCGTCCTGCTGCTCCAGCTCCCGCCGGTGGCCACGCCGGTCGTACGAGAGCTGCTCGCCCTGGCTCCCCTCAACCCGGGCAACCGCCTCGAGGTAGGCCGGGTATCGGGCAATTTCTTCAGCGGCCTCACCTTCGAAGATGTCAGGCTGCGTCAGTCCGGCCGGGAGCTGGCCTATGTTCCCCGGCTCCGAGTCGCTTACCACCTGTCGGGTTTGCTGGCGGCAGTAAAGCGGGTCGATGAAATCGAGCTCGACGGGGCCCGGATCACGGCCCGCCGGCAGGGCGGCCGCTGGGACCTGGCCGAGGTCATGCGCAAGTCGGCCGACACCACCAGAGGGGGCGGTTTTGCTGTCGGCCGACTTCAGGTGCGCGACGCCGGAGTGGCCGCTGCCCTCTCAGCCGACTCTATCGCCAGAGTACGCGGGTTCGACCTGACGGCGCGAGATCTCCATCTGGGGGATACCGCGCTGGCCTCGATCGAATCGCTCAGCTTCGCAGTCCAGCCACCAGGGAGCCAGCGGTGGCTTGCGGTGGAGACTCGTGGGGGCCTCACCGCAGAAGAGATCCGGCTCGACCCCCTGCGCATCCATACCGAATTGAGTCAGCTCTCGGGACGGGCCGTGGTCCCCCGGAGCTTCGCCGAAACCCGATCGGTCGATCGCCTGGACGTCCGACTCGCCGGCCGGCCGCTCGATCTCGCCGACCTGGCATCCCTCGCTCCCACCGTGCCGGCCAAGGGAAAGCTTCAGTTCGATGCCCGGGCGACTGGAGAAGGCGACCTGGTGACGGCGCACCTCGGTGCGAGGCTGGACCAGGCCACGGTCACCTTCGACGGCGGGACCCGGCTCGAGCGCGGCACACCCAAGTCCTACCGGCTGCATGGCGTCATCCGCCGGCTCGACCTCGCCAGGCTCCATGCCTCCGCACCGACAGGCTCCGTCAACGCCGACCTCGATGCCAAGCTCGACGGCCCCCTGCCGCAAGCCAATGGGGATGTCAGCCTCCGCCTCGACCGATCCCGGATTGGGACGAGCACGGTCCGCCACTTCGATCTCTCTGCCACCCTGGTCCGAGGAGCGGCCGACCTTCGCCTTCGAGGTACTCTCGACACCGGAGCCGTGACGGCGACCGGGCGTGCCCGACCGTTCGACTCCATACCAACCTACCGCTTCTCCGGATCGGCAAGCGGGTTGCCCGGCACCGCGGCTGTTGCTCGTGCGCTCGCAGGCCCTGCTGGAGCACCGGCTCTCTCGGTCGCGTTCCGCTTCAACGGTCAGGGCAAATCCGCCGATTCTGCCCAGGTCCGGGCTCGGGTCGACCTGACCGCGGTGCCGGACACAGGCGCGAAGGTGCCGGTTGGTCACGCGACTCTCCAACTCGCCGACGGACAGCTCACTCTCTTGCCTGAGCTGCTCGCCGGCGGAGGCCGAATCACCGCGATCGGCCGCGTCACCCTGGGCGATACCATGAGCTACTACCTCCGCGAGGGCAGGATCGATCGCGTGGACTTAGGGAAGCTCTCCGGCGATACCCTCGTGGCGCCGCTCAATGGGAGCTTCAGTCTCGAGGGCCGGGGCACGGCGCCAGCGGAGGCCCAGGCAACGGCTCGAATCCACTTCGACCGGGTGCGCTTTGGCCAGCGGAGGATCGAGCGGGTGGACGCGGTGGCTCGACTCGATCGGGGACAGATGCGGCTCAACGGTGATGGCGCGCTCCAGGGCGGGCGGCTGGTCTTGGAAGCGCTCGGTCGGCCGTTCGATTCCACCGCCTCGTACGTGCTCCGCCGGGCTGCGCTCGAGGGTGTAGACCTCGGCACCTTCCTGGGCCAGCCGGCGTTGGCCGGCCCGGTCACGCTCAGCGTCACCGGCCACGGGCGCTGGCGCGGGGAAGACCGCTCCGCCCGGGCGCAGCTCACCGTAGACCAGTCGCGTCTCGGCCACGTCGAAGTCGCCGGCGGGGGTGCCAATCTGGAGCTCGCCGGAAAGCGGGTCCGCTACGATGCGTCGCTCCGGACCAACGCCGGAGCGCTCTCGTTGGCCGGCGACGGCACTCCGATGGCCGATAACCCGGTCTATCGGATCCTTCGGGGCCAGTTCACTGCCATCAACCTGGGCACCCCGCTCGACCGATCGGACCTTCACACCGACCTCAACGCCTCGTTCACGGCCCAAGTCGCCGGGAGCTCACCCGATAGCCTCCGCGCAACGCTCGGCGTAGAGCTGCAGCCTTCGAGAGTGAATCAGGCCGAGTTGAGCAGCGGCTCGCTTCAGGCCCGAATGGTGGGACGAAACGTCGAAGGGAAGCTGCAGGCGACTGGAGAGGATGCCGCGCTCCAGGCCGACCTGAATGGACAGCAGAGTGGCGATCGGAACACCCTCAAGCTAGGCGGCACCATGCGGGTCGAGCATTTGGCGCGATGGACCGGGCGCCGAGATGCCGACGGTCGCATCGAGTCCCGCTTCGCCCTCCACGCCGAGACCGATAGCGCCGGCCTTCGGTCAGCCGATGGCAGCGTGGACGGTGTAGGAGGTATCGGTGGTGTGAGGGTGCCGGTGTTTCACCTAGTCCTAAGCCCGGCTGAAGGGCAGCTGCTGGTGGACACCATTCAAGTGCGATCCAACGCCGGCAGCTTGGATGGTGGAGGGCGACTGGCCCTCCGTCATGGGGCCGACACGGGAACGATCAGGCTCGTCGGCCAACTGGGCGATCTCGGCCCCCTCGCGGCACTCGCTGGGGCCGACACGGTGGCCTTCGACTCTGCTCGGGTGAACCTCGCGGTGACTGGCCCGGCCTGGCACTGGCTCTTCACCGGTGGCGCGGACGCGCATGGGCTGGCCTTCGGAAGAAACCTGGCCAATCGCGTCACGCTCAAGGGAACGGTCACGCTGGACAGCACCAGGATGAGCGGGGTTGCCGGGGACCTCCGGGTAGAAGACGCCGCGTATGGTCAGCTCTCACTCCGCCAGCTCACCGCCGTGGGCCGGTACGATTCGACCCTCGCGCTCGACCTGGGCTTGAACATCGGTGACAGCGTCAAGCTCGATACCAAGTTGCGAGGGACGGTCTCGACCGCGCGGGACACCATTCGCGCCGAGCTCCAGCGGCTCAATCTCGACGAAGGCGGGCGGGCATGGAGGTTGGAACGGCCTGCCAACCTGGTCCTTGGATCGCGGGTGGAAGTCAACAATCTCGCGCTGCGCGCCGGCGGCCGGAGCATCACCCTGAAGGGGGTATTCGATCGCCGCGACTCGAGCAATATGACCCTCCGCATCACGGGGCTGGACCTCGAGACCCTGCGCGCGTCGGGGCTGGTGCCAGTAGGTGGAGTGGTCGACGGCCAGCTTCGCCTCCTCGGGCGCGCGGCCGCGCCGCAGGTACAAGGCAAGATGGAGCTCGCCATCGTGTCCAAGGGTGGGCGGCGGCTCGGAACCCTCGGTACTGATGTCGACTGGACCCGGGAGAACCTACGGATCGCAGCAGCCGCGACGCCGGCGCGCGGTGGCGCCCTGACCGTGAAGGGCACTTTGCCCTATCGGCTGACGCTGGCGCCACGCGATACGACATCGAGCGTGGCGGTCGAGCAGAGCCAGGCCGATACCGTATCCCTCGCGGTGAAGGCCGACAGTTTCGACCTCGCCATGTTCCAGCCGCTGCTTCCGCCCGAGGCCGCTCAACGACTCCACGGGTTCCTGCAGACCAACGCGCGAATTGGTGGGAGCATGCACGCCCCGGAGGCAACCGGCACCGTCAATCTGACGCGCGGCGCGGTCGAGCTGCCCACCATCCGCATCGCCTACGAGCGAGGCGAGCTGGCCGGACAGCTGCAAGGCGACAGTCTCCTGATCAGCCGGCTGAACCTGTTCACCGGCAAGAAGGAGCAGCTCGCGGCCAGCGGTGCGGTGCGACTTCGCCCGCTGAGCGAACCTGGGCTCAACCTCCAGGCCTCGCTCCAGCATTTCAAGCTGGTCAACTCAACTCAGCTCCAAACGGCCGCATCGGGGAAGATTCAGCTCGCGGGGACACTGCTCAAGCCGACGCTCAGCGGCGACCTCAGACTGGATCGCACCAACTTCTTCGTCGGCGGGCAAGCCGCCCAGGCCAAGGTGGAGCAGGTGGACCTGACGCCCGAAGAGCTGCGGGATCTGGCGCGCGACTTCGGGCCATCGGTGCTGAAGCGAGGGAAAGAGACGCCGGGGCTGATGCAGCGGGTAAAGCTCGATCTCGGCATCCAGATGCCGAGACAGGTGTGGATCCGACGGACCAGCAACCCCAAGTTGAACATCGAGCTGGCGGGCAAGATCCGAGTGACCCAGGAGCCGGGTCAGGACATGCAGTTCTCCGGCCATCTCGAGCCCGTCCCTGGGCGGGGCACGATGGACCTCAGCGGCCGTGAGTTCCGACTGAGCGAGGGTGACATCAACCTCGCCGGCCCGGTGGATTCGACCAAGCTGGACGTGAACGCCTCGTACCAGGTGCCCACTCAGGGCGGGGGCAACGACGAGGGCGTGCTCATCAACGTGCACGCCAAGGGAAGATTGGACAGCCTGGGGCTGGACTTCAGCGCGGACCCGTCCATGAGCCAGGATGACATCATGTCCTACATCGTCACCGGCCGGCCGGCATCGGACAATCCGCTCTTCGAACGGGAGGGCGGGGCGGCAGGAGGCGGCGCGGGAGGGATGGCGATGAGCACCCTCTCGAACGCGATCTCGAATGCGGCGGGCAAGGGGCTCGGGTTCGACGTGTTCCAGATCCGCCAGGAGCCGACCCGTGGCCTCACCCTCACCGCGGGCCGCTATCTCGGATCCCGCCTCTTTCTCGACATGCAGTTGCCGCTCCAACTTAGCAGCGGGGCCCAGCAGGCCACGGCCTCCAACCTCGGCCCGGGGTTCGAGCTGGAATACACCCTGCGGCGTTGGCTCCGGGCCAACGTACGGGGTGGCAGTCTGTCACCCGGCCTGGTCTTTCGAGCTCGCCGTGCGTACTAGGTGGTGGGCCGCGCTCCTAGTCGCCCTCCTCGGAATTGCGACTCCCCTCTCCGCACAGGACGCGCTCAATCGAGTGAGCCCGACCACCCAGGTGCGCTCGGTCGAGTTCCGGTTCACCGGCAAGGAAACGCTGGACCAGGACGTGCTCCGCCAGAAGATCGCTCTCACCGGACAGGGCGGGATGGCCGGGCTGCGGCGCGCTTTCGGATTCATCCCCGGCGTGCCCAAGGTTGGCACCCATCCGTTCGATCCGGTCGAAATGCAGCGTGATGTCGTGCGACTGCGGAATTACTATCACCGCTCTGCCTTCCCCAAGGTCGACGTACAGTACCAGGCCCAGTATAAGGCCAAGTCCAACCAGATTTGGGTCACCTACGTCATCGGTGAAGGGCCCCCACTGGAGATCGATACCCTCCAGTTTGCCGGCGACCAGGGGGCGCTCAACTTAG
>JBIOUY010000158.1:0-3635 GCA_044867445.1 Gemmatimonadales bacterium | reverse complement strand
TTGGTCGGTCATGGCATCACCGCCGGTCGAGCGGCACGTACGGCCGCTCCTCTTGGCCGGTGTAAACCTGGCGCGGCCGGGCGATCTTCTGATCCTTGTCGAGCAGCATCTCTTCCCACTGCGCCAGCCAACCCGGCATCCGGCCGATCGCGAAGAGCACCGTGAAATACTCGGTGGGATAACCCATGGCCTGGTAAATCAGCCCCGAGTAGAAGTCCACGTTGGGGTACAGCTTGCGCTTGATGAAGTACTCGTCCTCCAGCGCGATTCGCTCCAGCTCGAGGGCGATCTCGAGCTTCGGATTGAGGCCGGTCTGGGCGAAGACGTCGTAGGCCACCTTCTTGATCAGCTTGGCCCGAGGATCGTACGACTTGTATACCCGATGACCGAACCCCATCAGCCGGCCGGAACCGCCTTTCACCTTCTCGATGAACGAAGGAATCTCCTTCTTGTCGCCGATCTCATCGAGCATGGTGAGAACGGCTTCGTTGGCGCCGCCGTGCAAGGGCCCATAGAGCGCGGCGATGCCGGCGGATACCGCTGAGAACGGGTCCACATGAGAGGAACCGACCGCGCGCACTGCGCTGGTGGAGCAGTTCTGCTCGTGATCGGCATGAAGAATGAGCAGAATTTCGAGCGCGCGCTGCAGCACCGGGTTGGGCTTGTGACGCCCACCGATGCTGAAGGTCATATTGACGAAGTTGGCGATGTAGCCCAGATCGTTATCAGGAAAGACAAAGGGCAATCCACGGGAGTGGCGGAACGCGAACGAGGCGATGGTCGGCGCCTTGGCCAGCAGCCTGACCCGCTGGAGATACCGATTGGCGGGGTCCTGGATGTGCTTGGCGTCGGGATAAAAGGTCGAGAGCGCACCCACCGCACCAAGCAGCATGCCCATCGGGTGGGCGTCGTAGCGGAAGCCTTCAAGGAACTTGGTGATGTTGGTGTGGACGTAGGTGTGGTACGTGATTTCCTCGGTCCACCGGTTGAGCTGTTCCTGTGTGGGCAGTTCGCCTTCGCAGAGCAGATAGGCCACTTCCAGGAAGGTCGCGTGCTCCGCCAGTTGCTCGATGGGATAACCCCGATAACGGAGAATGCCCTTGTCGCCGTCGATGTAGGTGATGGCGCTGCGGCAGGCCGCGGTGTTCATGAACGCCGGATCGTACGTCATAAGTCCGAAGTCATCCTCGGACGTCTTGATCTGGCGGAGATCTATGGCCCGGATGGTGCCATCGACCACAGGGAGTTCATAGCTGCGGCCGGTGCGGTTATCGGTGACGGTGAGCGAGTCTTTGGGCACGAGCCGGCTCCTCTATGGACGGCGCCTCGGGGTGGGATGCTGCGCTGCGGCACCGAGTATAACTTCGGCGGGGTTGCAACCGCCACCTGAGCAGATTCTAAGCGGGGTACTCAACCAAGGCTACCAAGGAACCCACCCATGGCCCCTCGCCTGATGCTTCTTTTCGCTCTCCTCGGCGTCCGCTCGCTTACCGCCCAAACGGTAGTGGACACGTCGGGGGCGGGAACCCTCATCGTCCAAGCCATGGATCATTCGGAGGTGATGGCCAACCTGCAACACCTCTCCGACGTGATCGGGCCCCGGCTCACCGGCTCTCCCGCGATGCGACGAGCGAACGACTGGACCGCCGAACGGTTTCGGCAGTACGGACTGAGTGCGAGGCTCGAGCCCTACCAGTTCGGCGTCACCTGGGAGCGTGGCCAGGTTTCGCTTCGCTTGCTCGAGCCATTCACCCGCTGGGTTACGGGCCAGAGCTGGGCCTGGACCGTGGGGACAGGCGGGAAGCCGCTCACGGGGCGGGTGGTACTCACCGACCTGAGCACCCCCGAGAGTCTCGCGGTTTATCGGGACCAGGTGAAAGGCGCCTGGGTGCTCCCTCGGGCGGCATATCCCCTTTGGAATCCGGACGGTCCGGTCATGATGCCAGAGGACTCGATTCGGCTGGCGGAGAAGGTTCGTCTTCGGAATTCCGTCACCGCGGATACCTCGCCGGCCGCGGTATTCGCCCGCCGCCAATTCCAGATCGACCTACCCTACATCCTGAAGGCTGCCGGCGCCCTGGGCACTCTCCTCGATGCCTCGAAGGAGCATGCGCTCATGAACATGAGCGGCTCTCCCAATCGAGTGGCGCCGCTGCCCAGCGTCGTGATTGCCCATGAGGACTACGCCCAACTCGAGCGGTTGATCCGCGCGGGAGTGAGTCCCCGAATCCAGGGCAAGGTCACCAACCGGATGGGGCAAACGCCGGTGCAGCAGTGGAACGCGGTGGCCGAGCTTAGGGGGAGTGAGAGACCCGGGCAGGTCGTCGTGCTCGGGGCCCATCTCGATAGCTGGGACCTGGGAACCGGCGTGACCGACAACGGCACCGGCTCGATGGTGGTCCTGGAGGCCGCGCGGGTCATCGCACAGTCGGGCCTCAAGCCCAAGCGGACTCTCCGATTCATCCTCTTCAGCGGGGAAGAGGAAGGTCTGTTGGGCTCTCGGGCGTACGCCGCGGACCATGCAGTCGAGGCCGATAGCATCCAAGCGGTGCTGGTGCTGGACAACGGTACCGGCGCAATCACGGGGCAGGCATTGCAAGGGCGGGACAGTCTCGAGGGCTTGTGGCGCGACCTGCTGGCCCCGGTGAGCTCGCTTGGCGCGTCCAGCGTCCGGCACGCCAGCAAGTCGGGAACCGACCATCTCTCGTTCATCCCCTATGGGGTGCCGGCCTTCAACTTCGACCAGCTGCCTAGAGGATACCCCCACACGCATCACTCCCAGAGCGACACGTTCGATAAGGCGATCGAGGCCGACCTCAAGCAGGCGGCAGCGGTAATGGCAGTGACGGCGTACGAGTTGGCGAACCTGCCAGACCTGTTGCCGAGAGGTCCGAAGAGTTCGCCTGAGCGGGTTCCCAATCGGCCGAGCCAGCGAGTAACCACCAACTGACCTGGCGCAGGTCAGGCTAATTAGCCCCGCTGTGGCAACTCCACGGCGCAGGTCGTGTCGAATCCGCCCCGAGTGTTGTAGATGGTGGTCACCTGGAGCCGCTGAGGGCGGAGCAGCTGGAACAAGTCCTCGGCGATCTTTGCGGTGGCGTGCTCCTGGAAGATCCCGACATTGCGGTAGCTGGTGACGTAGTACTTGAGACTCTTGAGCTCGACGCAACGGTCGGACGGCACGTAGACGATTCGAAGCGTGGCAAAGTCCGGCAGGCCGCTGTATGGGCACACCGGGCTGAACTCCCGGGTTTCGGTGACGATCTCCTGGTCGGGTCCGGCGTACTCGAAAGTCTCCAGCACGGCGGCATCGACCGTCTCGGGGCCGACGAATGGAAGGGTCCTGCCTTCGGCGATGGGCATTCCGCGGGTCCGGCTTAAGGTTGGGAGGAAATATAAGACGGAGAGGACGGAGAGGACGGAGCTGCAGCGGATTCGCGGGGAATCCTCATCCCGAGCGCAGCGAGGGACCTATTCGGCAGTCTTCGAAACCGCTCGAGCAGGTCCCTCGGTCGCTGGCACTCCCTCGGGATGAGGAACAGCTTCGGACGGTCCTCTGCGTCCTCTGCGTCCTCTCCGTCCTGTCCGCTCTCCTAAGAAACCATCCCCCTCTCCATCCAGTCATGCTCGCCCTG
>JBIOUY010000157.1:0-2846 GCA_044867445.1 Gemmatimonadales bacterium | reverse complement strand
ACATTGGGCATCTCGAAGAGGATATGGGTGCGGATCCGGCGTTCGAACGCGGGATCGATGTTGGCCGCGAGGTTGGTGGCGAACTCGATCGTGGACGTGTTGCTCCATGAGCTCGAGGCGTTTCCCGGCGTGGTCATCTTCGCCACCAACCTCGCGGCCAACATCGATCCCGCGTTCGAACGCCGGATCCGCACCCATATCCTCTTCGAGATGCCCAATGTGGAGGAGCGAGAGCTGATCTGGCGGGTGCAGCTTCACGCCCGCAAGACACCCTTGGCCGCCGATGTGGACTTCCGGGCGCTGGCCGAGGCGTATCCGCGGAGTGGTGGCGACATCAAGAATGCCGTCCTGAAGGCCGCTCAGATCGCCACGACCGAGCCGGGCCCCGACGCGGAGAAGCGGATTCACCAGCGGCACTTTGTCCAGGGGATGCAGGAGGTGATTGCTGCCGAGGCGGTGATGTCCCAATCACTGTTCGATGTCACGCCCAGTGGTCCGGCAGCGGCGATGGGTGTTCTGGAACAGTTGGCCGAAGGGCAGGAACAGCTACGGGGGGAAACCGGGCTGTTGGCGGAACGGCTTGAGGGCTTGGAGCGAGCTCAGTCTCACTTGGAACGCGCCCAGTCCGAGATGAGGGGAAGGGAAGCGCTCGAGGCCGCGGCCTGGAAGAAGCAACAGCAGATCTTTCTCGGCCTTGCTCTACTGCTTTCGGCGGTGGCTTTGATACTCTCTCTGCTGAACTCGGGTCGCTGAGACCCGCGGTCAGTGCTTCCGCAGCAGGACATCTTCGCTTCTCACGTTGGGCCCCACCACCAGCACCAGCAAGCGGGACTCGTAGCCTGGAGCGCTCACCCGGACATACTGGGTTCGGCAATCGTCGACCAGTGAAAGCTCGAATCGGAAGTGATATTCGCCCTGATCGTCGGTGAAGGTGACGTAGGGTGTGCCCAGCATCTGTAGGTGCGCCCCCGCCAGCGGCCGCCCGTCGTTCTGGCGGAAGATCTTGCCTTGCACCACCCCGAACTGGATTGGGTTGGTGGAGTCTCGCGGAGCGACGGGGTGGGGAACGCAGCGTTCCGGGTTGTCCGGCAAGTAGGCTTCCATCGGGCGCGAGGCCTGGGGACCCGCCCCCGGACGGGGACCTAGGCGCGGCCGGCCGAAGATTCGGCGGGCCTCGGACTCCATGGTAGCCTCCGGCTCGGGCGTGGGCGCTGGCGCCGGTGGCTCCGAGGAGGTTGTCCCGGTCGGGCTGCCGCCGGTGGGCTCCTTGGGCGACTCCTCCCCTTCGGAGCGCTTGGCCTCCGGCGGGGCGTTGGCCTCTGGCTCGGGCCTGGGCTGACTCTTCTCCGGCGGCGGAGCCACCGGCTGCGGTGGGGGCTTCGGGGGCTCGGGTCTGGGAGGCGGCGGAACTACCCGAGGCTGAGGACGCGGCGGGGGCGGAGGGACATAGATCATCTCCACCTGCCTCATGGGCCGGGCTTCCCGTCTCTCCTCCTCCGAGATCGGAGTGTCGCCGCGCCGAGAGACCTGGATAGCCAGGAGGAGGAGCAGCGCGTGCAGCCCGCTGCTCACGGCGAGGGAGAACCAGGGTCGCTTTCGAGCGAGGGGGGCCGGCAATCTGAGCAACCCTGCGGGTCCTTGAAGTGAGAAGTAAGAAGTGAGAAGTGAGAAGTAAGCAGTGGAAAGTAAGGAGTGAGGAGTAAGAAGCCCACGTAACGGAAAGCCGGTCCTCATCCCGACTCCGAGCACAGCGAGGAGGAGGGATCTGCCCAGCGGTCACCTACCTCTGTTAAGCAGGTCCCTCGCTGGCGCTCGGGATGAGGAGTCCTCATGTTACTCAACTCCTCACTCCTTACCCTTACCTTTCTACTGCTTACTGCTCACTTCTCACTTCTTACTTCTCACTGCGGTTCTCATGGATCTGGCTGCCTGGAGTCCATACGTGTCGGCAATGCTGGCCTATCACGGGGGTGCGCGTGAGGCCACCATCGTAGTCTACGATGATTACGAACGGGACGAGGTCCCCGTTGGCTACTTCTTCCGTCAACCCGCCGATTTCCCTCCCCTCGAACGTCGCGCCCTGGAACTCTGCCGGGGTCGGGTGCTCGACATCGGGGCAGGGTCGGGGTGTCACGCACTCGCGTTGCAGCAGCGAGGACTCTCGGTAACCGCGATCGAAGTTGCCCCCGAGCTGGTTGAGATCCTCCGTGCTCGCGGCGTCCGAGATGCCAGGCTCGCGACCTGGATGGATCTCGAGTCCGAACCCTACGACACGGTCTTCGTGATGATGAACGGCGTAGGCTTGGCCGAAACCCTGGCGGGACTCCGGCCCTTTTTCCGGCGGTTGCGAGAACTGGTTCGAAGCGACGGTCAGGTGCTGGCCGACTCCACCGATGTCGGAGTGTACCTGGACCCGGAGGCGGGTCGGATCGGCCGACTGCAACGACCCGACGGCCGCTATCTCGGCGAGCTGCATTTTCAACTGGAGTTCGATGGCAGAAAGGGGGCCCCGTTCTCTCAGCTCTACGTCGACCCGGGCACGCTCGCAACCTATGCTGCCGAAGAGGGCTGGTACTGCGAGATCGTGTTGCCGCCGGACGACTACGGCCACTATCTTGCGCGGCTCACGCCATAACTCCTGCCGCCATCCTTGGAGAGATATCCATCCACCCGCCTTCCACCCCAGTCGCGGCAGAGGGGTCAGTCGGCGCTACCTGACGCAAGCGTTGATGGTCATGGCTCGAGAGGCGGGTGCCGGCGGATCGTGCGCGTCGTCTCCTCGATGCGCATGAGGTAATCCGAGACCGATTCGCGCTCGCGGCGGCGGGGAAGGGTGAAATGCACGT
>JBIOUY010000156.1:0-2694 GCA_044867445.1 Gemmatimonadales bacterium | reverse complement strand
ATGGCCGAAGTTCTTCGCGCTACTTTTCGCGCTTCCGCAGAGCACGGCGGCCAGCCGGCGGTTGAAGGGCTGAGGCCGGCGCTGCTGGCCTTCCGTGCGAACCTCAAGGCCGCTCGAATTGCGACGGCCGCCGTTGACCCATGCCTCGATGCGCTCCTCGAGCTGTCGGACTCACAGGCCAGCCTGTCGTTGAACTAGGCGCGTCCCCTCCTTGCGCTCCCTCGCGACCTGAGAGCTTCCCCCTCCGCATCGACCGTTTCGTGCCAACGCTTCATTCCGCATCGCAACAGATGCGAGTGGAGCCAAATAGGCTTGCGGCGAGGGCGCAGGCTCTCCGGGCAGTCTGAATAACTGGCGTTTCCGCTTGCCCGCTCCATTCGCGTTGACCTAGCGCGAGGATCTATAATTCAGGCATTTCGCGTCCTGAACCGAACCGCCCGGGCAATGGGCGGGGAGGATGCTGTTCCAGGCCAGCGGGTGGGAGTCCCGCCGCGGTAAGCGCCGGAGCGCCGCGTAGCAGGCTTCGGGTACTGGGGAGAGATCTCCATGCCTGAGCGGAGCGTCGAAAGCCCTGCCGGGACCGTAGGGTCCCGTGCGAGGGGAGCAAAGCTGCGGGCCGAATGCGAAAGCGTGAACTTTGCAGCCCCGTGAGATAGGAACCCGAAAGGGGGAGCGGCCAAGCCGATCATGTCGCGGCGGAAGGCAACAGACTGCGCCCGGGACCGGAGGGGCGCAGGACGCTCCCGGGGTACAGAAGGCGGCACACAGTGAAGGTCTGGAAGGGAACAGGAGAGACCCTACTCCGCGGCCCACGTCGGGCGAAGGCGGTGCCTATAAGCCGGAGGTGGCGAAGGGGTGCGGTGCGGAGAGGGAGTCCGAGGGGCTCACTGTACTGAGGATGTCGCGGACCGAAACCGCGGCGGAGGGAAAGAGCCCTGCGGTGATTGTGCCGACGGATGGGGGAAAGCGCGAGGGCATGCCCACACGGGCCAACGACCCAACGGACAAAGTGCGACAACTCCAACGGCGGCTGTTCAAAGTGGCCAAGCGGAGCCGTACGCGACGCTTCCACGCGTTGTATGACCGGATCTTTCGGGGTGACGTCCTGAAAGGGGCGTGGGAGCGAGTCAAGGCCAATCGAGGCGCTGCCGGCATCGACGGCGAGACGCTGGAGATGATCGAGGAGGAAGGCGTGGAGGGGTTTCTCCGGGACATACAGCGACGCCTTCAGACGGGCAAGTACTGGCCGCAACCGGTGAGGCGGCAGTACATACCGAAGCCGGACGGAACGAAGAGGCCGCTGGGGATACCGACGGTGCGCGATCGAGTCGTGCAAGCGGCGACGAAACTCGTGATCGAGCCGATCTTCGAGGCGGATTTCAAAGAAAGCTCGTACGGTTTTCGGCCGAAGCGCAGTGCGACCGACGCGCTGGAGGCGATTCGCCTGGCCGGGAATCGCGGCTACCGATATGTGGTCGATGGGGACATCCGGCGCTACTTCGATGAGATCGACCAAGAGAAGCTGCTGAAGCTGGTGGAGCGGCGGATATCGGATCGTCGGGTACTGAAGCTCCTGCGGATGTGGCTGAAGGCGGGTGTGATGGAGGAGGGTAAGGTGCGGCATGCGATCCTGGGCACGCCCCAGGGTGGCGTGATCTCGCCGTTGCTCGCCAACATATACCTGGACGCTCTCGACGGCATATGGGAGCGTCGCTGCCGAGACATCGGGATACTCGTGCGGTACTGCGACGATTTCGTCGTCCTGTGCGGCACGAAGGCACAGGCGGAAGAGGCGTATCGCCGCCTGGGCATCATCATGGAGAGGCTGAGTCTGAAGCTCCACCCGGAAAAGACTCGGATCGTCGAGCTTGGGCTCGGCAAGCAGGGATTCGTCTTCCTGGGGTGTTACCTGAGGGTGGTACGGTCGCATTTCAAGAAGCAGGAGTACCTCTTCCGGTGGCCCTCACCGAGGGCGATGAAGCGCGTCCGTGGACGGATCCGGGAGCTCACGGACCGACGGCGCTGGTCCGGGATGAAGAACATCAGGGACGTCATCAAGGTCATCAACCCGACTCTGCGGGGCTGGGGCAACTACTTCCGAACGGGGAACGCGTCGCTGAAGTTCCAACAGATCGATCGGTACGTGAATGAGCGCCTGGTGCGTCTCATTTATCGACACCAAAAGTCTGGCGGACGGCCGTTTCACGATTCATGGTGGACCCCCGCTCGCTTCGCTACGCTTGGATTGCACCGATTGGTCGGGACGATTCGCTATCCGGTTCAGGTGAATGCCACATGAGAAAGATCACCGGTAAGCCGTGTGCGGGAAAACCGCACGCACGGTTTGAAAGGGGGACTCAGGAGACGGGCTCGCAAGAGCACCGCGCCTGACTTCTACCAATGGAGGGCGGCCGAACCCCTCCACCACCGCTCCCCGGAGGGCCTTGTGCCACTGATCACCGCCCGGACCGGTATGTGCCCAAACTGCGACGCCAAGTACACCCACGTCCTCACTCTGCAACCCGTCCACGCCGACGAGTCGCCGAACCTCGCGCCGTTTTCCTGTCCGACGTGTAGTCGCGACGGAACACTTGATTGCCAGCCGGGCCACCGCATCGTGAAGGTGGAGACCAGGCTCTACGTGAGCTAGTGCTAGTCGCGTTCCTCCGCTAGTGTTCCCCCGCTGCACCCCAG
>JBIOUY010000155.1:0-21796 GCA_044867445.1 Gemmatimonadales bacterium | reverse complement strand
CGCGATATCGTGCCACCACCGCCGCCGGCACGAGCTTGACGTATCCCGCGAGCACCACCAGGTCCACCTGGTGGCGATCCAGGTGAACCAGCCACTCGGTCGGATCGGCGGGATTGGTGAGCGCCTCGGACGGCACTCCATGCTGGCGGGCGCGGATCTACGCCGGTGCCTCGGCGCGATCACTCACCACCAACACGATCCTCGCGGGGGCGCCCGGCTGCAACGCGCGGAGCAGCGCCGCGAGGTTGCTGCCGCGCCCCGAGACGGCCACGGCCACGCGCATCGTCATCGCGGGGGAAGGTAAGGGGAGTGGGAGCGCGGTGAAAGGTGAGCGGTCGGTAAGACGTAAAACGTGAACGGTCAAACGTGAAGGGTGAAGGGTGAACAGTAAGCAGTATTCGTCATCCCGAGCACAGCGAGGGACCTTCTTCGCGGTTCCGGTACCTCGCCACGTCCCGAGGTATTCGAGGAAGATCCTTCGCTTCGCTCAGGATGACGACATTCCCTGGTTGCGTCCTCGTGTCACCACCTCTCACCTCTAGCCTCTCACCATTCAGGTTCGAACTTCACGTTTCCCTTTACACGTCTTCACGTTTCACGTTTCACGATCTCCCTCACCGCTGCCGCCAGATCGGCTGCCACCGCCCATTCCGCCGCTTTCGCCGCCGGCGCCTCCTGCCGCCCCGCGCCGGTGAGCACCAGGATCCCGCGGCCGCCGAAGTGCTTGGCCGGTTCGAGGTCCCGGAGCCGGTCGCCGATCCAGTAGCTCGCTGCCAAGTCGAGCCCGAAGCGCTCCGCGGCCTGCTGATAAAGAAGAGGGCCGGGTTTGCGGCACTCGCATTCGCCGGTGATCTCGGGAAGGTGGGGACAATGGTACTGGGCCGCGATCCGCCCGCCGCTGGCGGCCAGCAGCTCCTCCAGCCTGCGCTCGGTGGCGAGATATTCGCTTTGGGTCAGCAATCCGCGGGCGATGCCGGACTGATTGGTGACGACAATGGGAAGCCATCCTGCCTGATTGAGTCGCGTGACCGCTTCGGCCGCTCCTGGAAGCAGTCGCATGCTCCGCGGATCGCGGAGGAAACCGCAGTCTTCGATCAGGGTTCCATCGCGGTCGAGAAAGACCGCGCGCGCAGCGTTCACCCGAGCAGCGCCTGTTCCAACGCTCGGGCGACCAGGGAGACAGCATTCTCCGGCAGCGTTCGCGGGTCGAGCAACACCCGTCCGCCCGCGACTCGAGCGACCACTGGCGGGTCGCCTAGTCGGAGACGCAGCAACAGACCATCAGGCCCGAGCGCGCCGGCATCCAACGCCACGAGCGTAGTCGGCAGCATGGCGCCGGGGAAGGCTCCGCCGCCCACGGCGGATTCGCCAGGCTGAGTTTCCGGATGGAGCGATGCGGGACAGGCGCTCGCGAGCGCCGCGGCCCGGGCAGCGAGCTCCTTCGGCGAGAGCGTCAACATGCGGAGGACTGGGATCTCGCGCAGCGCGCGTTCGGGCTCGCGGTAGAGCGCAAGCGTCGCCTCGAGCGCCGCCAGAGTGAGCTTGTCGGCGCGGAGTGCCCGCGCGAGCGGGTTTGCCCTGCACGGTGCGAGCAGCTCGCTCTGTCCCACGAGGCAGCCGGCCTGCGGGCCACCCAGCAGCTTATCGCCGCTAAAGAGCACCAGTCCGGTGCCCGCCTCCAGCGCGTTCGGCACTCGTGGCTCGGTGTCCAATCCCCAAGCCGAGAGGTCCGCCAGGAGTCCGCTGCCGATGTCGTGGAAGTACGGGATGGCGGCGCTGCGAGCGAGCTCGACCAGCTCCGTCGAAGACGGCGAGGTCACGAATCCGCGCTGCTCGAAGTTGGATCGGTGCACGGTGAGAATGGCCGCGACCTCGCGGTCCAAGGCGCTTCGATAGTCGTCGAGGTGAGTGCGGTTGGTCGTTCCCACCTCTCGCAGCCGAGC
Source organism: Gemmatimonadales bacterium (assembly GCA_044867445.1). Taxonomy (GTDB): domain Bacteria; phylum Gemmatimonadota; class Gemmatimonadetes; order Gemmatimonadales; family GWC2-71-9; genus CAVVWJ01. Next base: position 19,853 of record JBIOUY010000155.1, on the reverse strand, counting down.
ACCGCTCCGGGCAAGGATATCGGGAATGCGGAACGAGCCACCGATCTCGATCAGCTCGCCCCGGGAAATGAGCACGTCCCGTCCCGCCGCATGGGTGTTGAGCGCGAGCACCAACGCGCCGGCCGCGTTGTTGACCGCGAGCCCGTCTTCCGCTCCGGTCACCTCGCGGAGCAAGGCCCGACAGTGGTCATGCCGGCTTCCCCGCAAGCCCGAGGAGAGATCCAGCTCCAGGTTACTGTAGCCGGCGCCAACTGCGGTGATCGCGGTGACCGCGTCTTCCGAGAGAGGCGCCCGGCCGAGGTTGGTATGCAGCACCACGCCGGTGGCGTTGAGCACCGGCCGGAGACTCATGCGGATACCCTGCGAGAGCCGCTCTCGAACCTCGGCGCCCCAGTCCTCCGGCGGTCCCGCCCGCCGCGTGCGGGCTGCGTCGAGGGAATCGCGCACCGCTCTGACCACGGCACTCCTGGGCGCCTCCCGAAGCAGTTCCTGCACCTCGGGCTGGCGCAGCAGTCGGTCCACCGAGGGGAGCTGGCGGCGCCGATCGGTCATGATCGTTGCTTGGGTTTGGCAGGCAGCTTTGGCGCCGAGGTGTCGCCGGGGATCCGCTTCTTGCGCTCGATATGGGGGCGCAGCGAGTCGGCTTTCTGTCTCAGCGAGTCGGTGGCCGCTCGCTCGGGGACAGCCAGGGCACCGGTGGCTGTACCGGTCACGCCGGACACGTTGCGGATCCCGCGGACCTCGAGGACATAGCGTCCTCCGGGCTTCCAGGGTTCCGCCACCCGAATTACCAGCCGATCAAAAAGTGGTGGCCGGGTCTTGAGAGCCGCCGGCTGACCTGCGACTGGCCGCCGGCCCGGAATGCCGGGCGGTAGCCTGGGCGCTGCCTCCGCCCGGCCGGTGGTGTCGGCCCTGGTCGTGTCCGCCTTGGTCGTGTCGGCCTTGGTGGTGTCGCGCGCTGCGGGCTTGGCGTTGAGGCTGTCATCTACCGGCTTCGGCAGAATGGAGATCAGCTTGACCGGCGAGGAGTCCGGGAGAATGCGGAGAGTTGCCGCCGTAGGCTGGAGCCGCTGGTTGGGATCCAGCATCTGAGTGAACTCGACGGTGGCGGAAATGCTGTCGGCCACCGTGATGGTCTTGATCCGAGCCGGCGTAGTGTCGTGCTCGAAGGCCCAGAGCTCACCGGCATTGGTCTGGCCCCGGCGGATCCGCACCGAGTCGAACGCCTCGCGGGGATCGGGCTTCAGGTTGCGATTCTGGTCGATCACGCCGCGGACCAGATACTCGCCCGTCGGCAGTGGTCCCAGAGCGAAGCGGCCCGATGAATCGGCCACGCCGCGGTAAGGCAGGCTATCGGGCAGGAGCAGCGCCTCGGCCAGCGCTCCCGGCGCCGGTCGGCTGGTGGTCCAGTCGACTACGGTCCCGGTAATCGTGGTCGAGGGCACCGGTGCCCCGGTGGTGAAGGTGAGGACCGTGCCCTGAGTGCTCCGGTTGCGTCGCAGGTCGGTCACGCCGGGCAGGAGCTGAACTCGATACACCCGATCCGGGCGCCATCCTTCGCTCGGCTTGACCGTGATTCGGTTCCGCTTCCAACTGACGTCGGGGACTCGATTGGAGGGCGAGAGAATGATCAGCTTCTCCAGATCGCCGGTCCCTTGCCCCGTGCTGGGGGTGCCGCCCTCGGAGACGACTTCGTCGAACCGGAACTCTACCTGACCCTTGAAGCCGGGAAGGCGAGCCATGGAGTCGGGCCGCACCGCGAGGAGGCGCGGAGGCGCCCGATCAGGCGGTCCCCCCGGCGGCGGCTCCATGCGGGCGCACGAGAGGACGCAGAGGACACAGAAGACGTAGAGGAGTGTCACCCTGGAGCGCGAAGCGCGGAAGGGGCCAAAACCTAAGCCTGGCTTCGGCCCCCCTCGCTGCGCTCGGGCCAGGCTCTTTCGGCCGCGGAGCCTGCCCTGGAAGGGCGGCCTCCAGGGTAACAGTTCCGTGCTCTGCGTCCTCTGCGTCCTCCTCACCTGCACCCCAACAGTTCCCGCTTCCGCACCAGCGCCTCGCACTGCTCCTTCCAGGCGACGAGCTTTTGCCGCTCGCGGTCCACCACCTCCACAGGCGCCCGGGAGACGAACTGCTGGTTCTCCAGCTTCTTCTCCTGCGACTGGAGCAGGCGGGTCAGTCGCTCCACCTCGGTGCCGAGTCGGCCACACTCACGGCTGACGTCGATGGCGTCACCCAGCGGAACAAACACTGCGGTGCCGTCGGAGAGGACCGCGTGGCCGCCCACCCGTTCGCTGCTCTCCCCGAAAGAGAGCTGGGAGACCTTGGCCAACCGGAGCACAGTGGCGCGCTCGCGCTCGAGCGCAGCAGAAAGCTTCCCATCCTCTTGGCTCACCACCGCGCGCACCGTTTGGCCCGGCTGAATCCCGTACTCGGCTCGGATACCCCGAATCGCGCCCACGACCTCCTGCACCAGCCCGAACTCTCCTAGCGCGTCCGGGTCCTCGGCTCGCCTGTCGGGTCGAGGCCAGGGCGCGACCGAGATCGACGCCTCGGCGGGACGCCCGGGGAAGCGGCGCCACAGGGCCTCGGTCACGAAGGGCATGATCGGATGCAGCAGCCGGAGCCCCACGTCGAAGGTCTGGGCCACCACCGCGCGGGCCACATCGCCGCCGGGAAGGTCGCCGTAGAGCCGCGGCTTGATCTGCTCGATGTACCAGTCTGCCAGATCGCTCCAGATGAAGTGATAGACGGCCGCGGCGGCCTCGTTGAGCCGGAACTTCTCGTACGCCTCGGTCGCCTGCACCACCGTGGCCTCACACCGGGCGATGATCCATCTGTCCGCCAGCGTCAGCTCCTCCGGGCGAACCACATTGCCAGCCTGGCCGGCGAGCGGCCGGGCCGGACCCTCCAGGTTGGACAGGATCAAGCGGCCCGCGTTCCACAGCTTGTTGGCGAAGTTTCGCCCGGCGCCGAACGATGTCTCCAGATCGTTGGGGTCGAGGATCACGTCGGTGCCGACGGACATGCCGGCGACGAGCGAATAGCGCAGCGCATCGGCGCCGTATCGCGTGACCACTTCGAGCGGGTCGATCCCGTTGCCCAACGACTTGGACATCTTTCGGTGGTGGGTGTCGCGCACCGTGCCGTGGAGGTAGATCCGGGTGTAGGGCACCTCGCCCATGAAGTGCAGCCCGGACATGATCATCCTCGAGACCCAGAAGAACAGGATCTCCGGCGCTGAGACCAGGGTGTGGCCGGGGTAGAAGGTGGCGAGGTCGGCCGTCTCATCGGGCCAGCCGAGACTGGAGAAGGGCACCAGCCAGGAGGAGAACCAGGTATCCAGCACGTCCTCGTCCTGGCGCACCGGGCCACCGCACGCGGGACAGGCGGCAAGATCGGTGCGGCTCGCGTGGAGCTTGCCACAGCGTTCGGCCTGGCAGTACCACACCGGAATCCGGTGACCCCACCAGAGCTGGCGGGAGATGCACCAGTCGCGAATTCCCTCCAGCCATCGGCTGTAGTCTTCACCGCGACGCTCGGGGATAAACCGAAGGGTACCGTCCCGGTACTTCTCCAGCGCCGGTTGAGCGAGCGGCTCCATCCGCACGAACCACTGGTCCGAGAGCCGCGGCTCCACCACGGTATCGCAGCGATAGCAGTGCCCCACGGCATGCCGGTGGTTCTCCACCTTTTCCAGCAGGCCGAGCTCCTTGAACTCGGCCACAACCCGCTCGCGGGCATCGTAGCGATCGCGACCCTGGAACCGTTCGGGAGCCGCGAGGCTGATCCGGGCCTCGGGCGTCATCACATCGATGCTGGGCAGCCCCTGGCGCTTGCCGATCTCGAAGTCGGCCGGGTCGTGCGCCGGGGTCACCTTCACCGCGCCGGAGCCGAAGGTAGGATCGACGGCGTCGTCAGCCACGATGGGCACCCGGCGATTCACCACCGGCAGGAGCAGCTCGCGCCCGATCAGATGGCGGTAGCGCTCGTCATCAGGGTGAACCGCGACCGCGGTGTCACCCAGCATGGTCTCGGGACGGGTGGTGGCCACGGTGATGTGGCCCCGGCCCTCGGCGAGCGGATAGCGGAGATGCCAGAGCCGGCCGTCGACCTCTTCCTTCTCGGCTTCCTCGTTGGAGAGCGCCGTGAGGCAACGGGGGCACCAGTTGATGATGTAGTGGCCCCGATAGACCAGCCCTTGCTCGTACAGCCGGACGAAGCACTCCCGCACCGCGCGGGAGAGCCCCTCATCCAGCGTGAAGTAGGTCCGAGACCAGTCGGCCGAGCAGCCGAGCGCCTTGAGCTGGTCGAGGATGCGCGCGCCGGTCGCCCGAACGTGGCCCCACACCCGCTCGACGAACGCCTCTCGACCCACGTCGAATCGGGTGAGCCCCTCTTTGGCCAGCAACCGCTCCACCACATTCTGGGTCGCGATGCCGGCGTGATCGGTCCCGGGCAGCCAGAGCGCGCGCCGTCCCCGCATCCGCTCGAACCGGATGATCACGTCCTGAACGGTATTGTTGAGGCCGTGCCCGGCGTGCAGCTCCGCGGTCACGTTGGGCGGCGGCATCATGATGACGTAGGGCTGGGCTCGACTCCGATCAGGGGCGCCGCCGGCGTCGGGCTGGAACAGGCCGCGCGCCTGCCACCAGGCGTAGAGGGCTGATTCGATGGTGGATGGATCGTACTGCGGGGCGAGCGGCTGGGTCATGCGCTCTGGTCGGTCGCGTGCCGGTCGTCGGCACGCGCCTCGTCGTCCTCGCCCCGAACCTGAAGGCTGTTGATGACGCTCTCGATGCCGCTCGCAGCCAGGGCGGTGCGTCCGGCAAGGGCCCGCATGAGCCGGCTGGGCACCCAGCCGCGGAGCTCGACCGCGCCCCGCGCCACCGGCAGCACCTCGATGGTGAGCCCGCCGAGTCTGGGTTCGGCCAGCAGGGCGGTTTGCGCTGCGCGCACCGCGGCCGCGGCAGTCAGCCGAGCCGGGGTGGCCCGCCCAAAGCGCCCGGCCGCGCGCCGGACACGGGTCGGGCTCACCCCACCGACCCACTCGCTGAGCGCGAACCCAGCCACCAGTCCCGCCCCCATTCCGAGGGTGGTCCACAGCAAGACTTGGCCCGCACTCAAGCGATCGTCGTGGCGCACGCAGCGTCCTCGTACCGGAGAAAAGGTGGTGTCATTAAGTTAACATTCCCGCTGGTCAGGCGCAGGAAATCGTTTTGCTGAAGGCCTCTCATGAACGATGATCGTCGTCTGGTGCGCGGCCCGGAGGCGGGCCGTTGGATCGTGATTGCCCTGCTGATCCTGCTCGGGATCGGGCTCTACTTCAAATTCGCACGGAACACTCACCCGGTGGCCCCCCCGGCAACGCCGGAGGCGCAGTGAGCGGTAACATCCGCGTCACGCTACCCGATGGGAGCCAGCGCGAGGTCCCTGCCGGCACCACCGCGCGGCAGGTGGCGGAGAGCATCGGCCCCGGTCTCGCCCGCGCGGCGCTCGCCGCCCGGGTCAACGGATCGGTGTGGGACCTGGATCGTCCATTGGAGAAGGACACCTCCCTTGCCATCCTGACCGATCGCGACCCGGACGCGCTCGAGCTTCTGCGACATTCCTCGGCTCACATCCTGGCAACGGCGGTGCGCGAGCTCTTTCCCGGCGCCGGCATCGGGTTCGGCCCCCCGATCGAGGACGGGTTCTACTACGACTTCCAGGTGGACCGTCCGTTCACGCCGGAAGACCTCGCCCGGATCGAAGCCAAGATGGCGGAGGTAGCCGAGCGGGATTACCCCTTTGTGCGCGAGGTAGTGGATCGGGCGGAGGCCAATCGCCGCTTCGCGGACGACCCGCTCAAGTTGGAGCGGATCGAGGAGCTAGGCGACGACGAGACCATCACGGTCTATACCGACGGACCGTTCACGGATCTCTGCCGCGGCCCGCACATCCCTCGGACCGGACGGCTCAAGCATTTCAAGCTGCTGCACGCCGCCGGCGCCTACTGGAGAGGCGATGAGCGGCGGCAGATGCTGCAGCGGATCTACGGTACGGCCTGGTTCAAGAAGGACGACCTCGATGCCTATCTCCACCGGCTGGAGGAGGCGCGCAAGCGCGACCACCGGCGGGTTGGCAAAGAGCTCGACCTCTTCATGTTCCATCCATTCGCGCCGGGGGCGGTGTTCTGGACCGACCGCGGCAGCACCATGTATCACGCGATCAACCAGTACGTCCGCGAGCTGCAGCAGCGGGCCGGCTACCAGGAGATCAAGACGCCCTTGCTCTACAACAAGGGCCTGTGGGAGCTCTCGGGCCATTGGGGCAAGTACCGGGAGAACATGTTCCTGGTGTTGGACAACGAGACGGGGGAGCACGACTTCTCGCTCAAGCCGATGAATTGTCCGTCGCACTACTTGCTGTATCGCAACCACAAGCACAGCTACCGGGAGCTCCCCATACGGTATGGGACGTTCGATGTCCTGCATCGCAACGAGGTCTCCGGCGCGCTCGGCGGGCTTACCAGGGTGCGTCAATTCCAGCAGGATGACTGTCACATCTTTCTCATGGAAAGCCAGATCACCGAGGAAGTGAAGCGGGTCGCCAACATGATCCTGGAGGTCTATCGCACTTTCGGGCTCACCGCGACCGCCAAGTTCGCCACCCGCCCGCCGAAGCGGATCGGCACTGATGACATGTGGGACCGGGCCGAGACCGATCTGCGCGCCGCGCTCGAGTCCACCGGCTTGCCGTATGAGCTCAAGGAGGGCGACGGCGCCTTCTATGGTCCCAAGATCGACTTCGACGTGGCCGACTCGATCGGGCGCAAGTGGCAGCTGGGCACGATCCAACTGGACTATGCCAACCCGGAGCGTTTCGATCTGGTCTACGTAGGCGAGGACAACGCGGAGCATCGGCCGGTGGTCATTCACCGAGCAATGTGCGGGTCCTTCGAGCGATTCATGGCGATTATGATCGAGCACTTTGCCGGAGCCTTCCCGGTCTGGCTCGCCCCGGAACAGGTGCGGGTGATCCCCATCTCGGATACGCAGACCAAGGCTGCCCGGCGGGTAGCGGAGCGGCTCTCGGCGGCAGGCATTCGGGTCCACGTGGACGACCGGAGCGAGACCCTCAACTACCGGATCCGCGAAGGCGAGGTCTGGAAGATTCCTTATATGGCGGTGGTGGGGCAGCGGGAGGCGGAGAGTGACACTCTGGCACTCAGAGTGCGTGGGGAGGGGAAGAAGCAGGAGGTCATGAAGGTTGAGGACTTTCTGGCACGCGTGTCTCAGGAGGTGAAAACCCGAGCGCTGGCGCCCTAAAGAGCGGTACACGGGGAACGGGGAACAGTCAACGGGCACCCCCGCGTATCCAGCCGTTCACTGTTTACTGTTTCCCGTTTCCCATCTAACTTGCCCTCTGCCCTTTCCCCTGGACCGACGCGTGACCGACTCGAACATTCCCGTCATTCTCTCTGCCGTCCGCACCCCGATCGGGAGGTATCTGGGCGGCCTTTCTTCGTTCACAGCGCCCCAGCTTGGGGCCATGGTCATTCGCGAGGCCGTTTCCCGCGCCGGCACCGATCCGTCCGCCGTCGAGGAAGTGATCATGGGGCAGGTGGTGCAGGGTGGCAGCGGTCAGGCGCCCGCCCGACAGGCGCTGATCCACGCCGGCCTTCCTCCCGCGATCCCGGCGCTCACCATCAATATGGTATGCGGCTCCGGCCTCAGGGCCGTGATGATGGCGGCTCAGGCCATCAGGGCTGGGGACGCTGAGTGTATCGTGGCGGGCGGCCAGGAGGCGATGTCGAGCGCGCCGCACTACGTCCACGGCATGCGCAACGGGATCAAGGCGGGTAACCAGACGATGGTCGACGGGATGATCCACGACGGCCTCTGGGATTCGTTCGGCTGCTGTCATATGGGCGAGTACGCGGAGTACACCGCCGACAAGGCCGGCGTCAGCCGGCAAGATCAGGACACGTACGCCTACGAGAGCCATCGGAAGGCGCTCACCGCCATCGATGCCGGAAAGTTCAAGGCGGAGATCCTGCCGGTGCAGCTGCCGGGCAAGGGCGCGCCGACGATCGTCGCGGTAGACGAGTCGCCCCGGAAGGACACCAGCCCCGAGACACTGGCCAAGCTCAAGCCCGCCTTTCGCAAGGACGGCGGCACGGTGACCGCGGGCAACGCTCCCGGCCTCAATGACGGAGCCAGCGCCCTGGTGGTGAGCTCGCTCGGATTCGCCCGTGCCAACGGGCTCTCGCCGCTGGCTCGAATCACCGGCTATGCCACCGGTGGCGGTGAGCCGCGAGATCTTTTCTTCGCTCCGGTTCTGGCGGTCCGCACACTCATGAGCAAGACCAACGCGCGGATTCAGGACTACGATCTGATCGAAGCCAACGAGGCCTTCGCGGTTCAGGCTCTGGCCGACGGGCGCGAGCTCGGTTGGGACTGGAACCGGGTGAATGTAAACGGCGGCGCCGTCGCATTGGGCCATCCGATCGGCGCGAGCGGCGCTCGGGTGCTTACGACTCTCTTGTATGCCTTGCGTGACCGGGGCGGTTCTACCGGCCTCGCGACCCTGTGTCTCGGCGGAGGCAACGCGGTCGCCCTCAGCGTGGAGCGCATGTGAATCCCGAAGCCCCCGTTCCGCTCGAAGCATCTTCGGCATCGGCGCCTGGAGCCCTCACCATCCGCCGAGTCGTCGGTGTGATGTTGGGGGCGCTGGTGGTGGCGCTGGCGGCCCAGGTCAGCGTCCCCGTGCCGCTCAGTCCGGTCCCCATGACGCTCCAGCCGCTGGCGGTGCTGGTGGTGGGTGGCCTCCTGGGTGCGGGCGGAGGGCTGGCGGCGTTGGTCACCTATCTCGCCCTGGGAATCCTGGGGCTCCCGGTGTTCGCCGGTGGCTCATCCGGCATTGTCCATCTCGTCGGTCCCACTGGTGGGTATCTCCTGGCATTCCCGTTGGCCGCGGGATTGGTCGGTGCGCTGGCCAATGGCGGACGAGGGACTCTGCGGGTTCTCCTGGCCTGCGCGCTGGGCATGGTGCTTATCCATATTGGCGGCGTAGCCCAGCTCGCCTTGCTCGGCGGCGACCCGGCGCTCGCGTTCCGGGTAGGTTTCGTTCCCTTCTTCACCGGCGACCTGCTCAAGGTGGGCCTCGCGTCGGCCGTGATTCTCCTGGTCGGTCCCCGACTCCGATTTCTCCGTTGACCGGGACCTCTTCGTCCGGCCGAGTCGGTTTCCTGAAGGCGATCGCTTGGTCGATCGCCTTCATCGTGCTGACCCTGGTGCTGGCGGGCGGGCTAGGGTTCGCCGCCGCGTTGCTGGTCGACCGGTCCCCCACGGCCGCTGCGGCTTGGCTGATGGCCGCGGGACCTGGCGCCATGCTGCTCCAGGCCGTCGTGACTCTCGCGAGCGCCGCCTTCTGGACCTGGCTGATTGGCTTTCGGGTGCTCGGTCTCTCCCTTCGCGATCTGCGCTATGCCGGTCGGGAGCGCGGCCTGCCGGGCTTCGGGTTCGGGATGGTGGCGGGAGCGCTCACTGCGGCCGTGGCGCTGCTGATCAGCGCAGTGGTTGGCGGGGCGCAATGGGTGCGCGACTCCGGCACCGTCCTGGACTACCTGGCTCAATCAATCAAGACGGTGATCGTCCTGGGGCCGGCGGCATTGAGTGAAGAAGTGATATTCCGCGGAGTACCCCTCGTTCTGCTGGCGAGCACGATGGGCCGCGGTGCCGGAGTGATAGCCGTCGCGGTGATGTTCGCCTTCGCTCACCTTGCCAATCCCAATGTCACCGCGCTCGGTCTCGGCAACATTGCCATGGCCGGGATCTTCCTCGGGCTCGCCTTCTACGCTCCGGGAGGGATCTGGACCGCATTCGGCGCGCATCTCGGGTGGAACTCTACTCTTGCGTGCCTGGACGCCCCGGTGAGTGGGCTGCCTTTTCGAATCCCGCTGCTCGACTACCACTCCGGTGGCCCAACCTGGCTGACCGGCGGGTCCTTCGGGCCCGAGGGAGGTCTCGCAGCCACGGTCGCGCTCACCGCGGCCATCGTCGCACTCTATCGCTGGGCCAGGAAGGACATCCTGTGAGCCGAGCGGCCGTCATCGGTGCGGGCACGATGGGGAACGGCATCGCGCACGTCTTTGCCCAGCACGGCTGGGACGTGGCGCTGATCGATGCGGTACCGGCCGCGCTGGACAAGGCGATGGCGACCATTCGGGCCAACCTCGACCGGCAGGTGAAGAAAGGCTCTCTTGCCGCCGATGCACCGGCCGCGGTGCTGCGCCGGATCGCGACGGGGACGGCGCTCGATGCGGCAGCGGGTGCAAGCTTCGTAGTGGAGGCTGCCAGTGAGAATCCGGCGACCAAGTTCTCCCTGTTCGAGCAGCTGGACCGGATCTGCGATCGGGGCGCTGTGCTTGCGACCAACACCAGCTCGATCTCGATCACCGAGATCGGAGCGCGGACCTCACGGCCAGAGCAGGTGATCGGCATGCATTTCATGAACCCGGTGCCGATCATGCAGCTGGTGGAAGTGATCCGAGGCTATGCCACGAGTGACGAGACCACTCACACCGTGCTCGAGACGGCGCGCGCGCTGGGAAAGACGCCAGTCGAGGTGCACGACTATCCCGGCTTCGTGTCCAACCGGGTGCTGCTGCCGATGATCAACGAGGCCATCTTCTGCGTGATGGAGGGCGTCGCTACCCCGGATGCCATCGATACGGTCATGAAGCTCGGTATGGCGCACCCGATGGGCCCACTCGCGCTGGCCGACTTCATCGGACTCGACGTCTGTCTCGCAATCCTGGAGGTGCTCCATCGCGGCCTGGGCGATGACAAGTACCGGCCCTGTCCGCTGCTGCGGAAGATGGTGGCTGCGGGGCACCTGGGACGGAAGACAGGGCGCGGATTCTACGATTACGGTGAGAGTAAGAACTGAGAAGTGAGAGGTGAGAAGTAGGGAGTGAGGAGTGAGGAGGATGGAAGAAAGGTGTCCTCATCCCGAGCCCTTCGCGGAGTTTACCCTGAGGGCAGCGAAGGGTTGGGGATGAGGACCGCTCACCCTTAGTGCTCACTTCTTTCTTCTTCCCTTTGACCTTTCACCTCTCACCTTTCACCTCTCACGCTCTCCCCGTTCACCTTTCACTTTTCACGCATTTCCAGGACGCCCATGGACGTGTTCGCCTCGATGCGGGAATTGGGTCACGAACAACTCCTGTTTTCGCACGATCCTTCCTGCGGTTACTTCGGGATCATCGCCATTCACGATACGACGCTAGGTCCGGCCCTGGGCGGCACCAGATTCTGGCAGTATCAGACGACAGACGAGGCCATCACCGATGCGCTGAGGTTGGCGCGCGGCATGACCTACAAGGCCGCAGTGGCGGGGATCAATCTCGGCGGGGGCAAGGCTGTGATCCTGGGAGACAATCGCCGGTTGGATCGGGAGGCGCTGTTTCGGGCGCACGGCCGTTTCATCGAGACCCTGGGAGGCCGGTACATCACGGCGGAGGACATCGGCACCAGCCCGGCAGACATGGAGTACATCAAGCTGGAGACCGATCACGTGGCTGGGCTGCTCGGGCTCTCCGGCGATCCCTCACCGGTTACGGCGCACGGGGTGTACGTCGGGATGAAGGCTGCCGCCAAGGTGCGTTGGGGCAGCGACAGCTTGAGCGGCAAGACGGTGGCGGTGCAGGGGGCAGGGAAGGTCGCATCGTATCTCTGCCGCTACCTCCACGCCGAGGGCGTCAACCTCATCGTGACCGATATCGATGCCGAGAAGGTGGCCCGGGTTGTGGCCGAAACCGGCGCCCGCGCGGTCGATCCCGAGGCCATCTACGAGCAGCGGGCCCAGGTCTACGCTCCGTGCGCCCTGGGCGCAACGATCAATGACGCGACATTACCCCGGTTCAAGGTGGAGATCATCGCCGGCGGGGCGAACAATCAATTGGCGGAGGATCGCCACGGCGATGTGTTGGAGGAGCGGGGAATTCTGTACGCGCCCGACTATGTGATCAACGGCGGTGGAGTGATCAACGTATATGGCGAGCTGCACCGCTGGCCGGCCGAGCGGGCGCACAAGAAAGCGGGCGAGATCTACGATACCCTGCTCCGGATCTTCGAGATCGCAAAGCGCGAGCGGATCCCGACCTATCGTGCGGCGGACCGGCTGGCCGAGCAACGGATCGCCGCCGTGGCGGAGCTGGACAGGATATGGATGGCACGATAGGACGCAGAGGACGTAGAGGAAGGATTGTCAAAAGGTCGTACTACGTGCTTGGTCCGCGATTTGCTATTATGGGTGGTTCTACGTCCTCTGCGTCCTTTCCGCCCTCTCGACCTACCGCCCTACCGCCATACCGCCCTACATTAGATGCCAACGCCCGAGGTCATTCCCATCGGATCGGACCATGCCGGCTTTGAGGTGAGGGCGCGGCGGTCGCAGCAATAGCGAAAATCGACCAGGAGAAGGGATGAGTCTGGACCACAACAGTTCGCTGCGTCAAGCCGACCCGACGGTCGCCCGCCTCATCGATCGCGAGCTGCGCCGTCAGCAGCAGGGATTGGAGTTGATCGCGAGCGAGAACTTCGCCAGTCGGGCGGTGATCGACGCGATGGGCACGCCGCTCACCAACAAGTATGCCGAGGGATATCCCGGCCGGCGGTACTACGGCGGCTGCGAGGTGATCGATGAGATCGAGCAGTTGGCCATCGATCGCCTGAAGCAGATCTTTGGCTCGGAACACGCCAACGTGCAGCCTCATTCCGGTGCGCAGGCCAACTTTGCGGCCTACATGGCGCTGATCCCGCCGGGAGAGAAGCTGATGGGTATGGCGCTCCCTCATGGGGGTCACCTGTCTCACGGGGCGCCAGTCAGTCACACCGGCATCGTCTGGAAGGCGGTGCACTACGGGGTCAATCCGGCGACCGGCCGGATCGACTATGACGCGGTCCGCTCCATGGCACTGCGGGAGCAGCCGCGGCTCATCATCGCGGGCGGCAGTGCGTATGCCCGGATCATCGATTTCGCCGCCTTCCGTTCCATCGCCGACGACATTGGCGCCTACTTCGTGGTCGACATGGCCCACTTTGCCGGCCTGGTCGCCGGCGGGGTGCACCCCTCGCCGGTACCGCACGCGCAGGTGGTCACCAGCACCACTCACAAGACGTTGCGCGGACCGCGCGCCGGACTCATCCTCTGCACCGCGGAGCACGCGAAAGCGGTGGACAAGTCGGTGTTTCCCGGTCACCAGGGCGGCCCGCTGCAGCACGTGATCGCGGCCAAAGCGGTCGCCTTTGGTGAGGCCCTGACCGACGACTTCAAGGTGTACGCCCGGCAGGTGGTCGAGAACGCCAAGGCGCTCGCCGGTGCCCTGATGGAACGGGGCTTCGCCATCGTTTCCGGCGGCACCGACACCCATCTCATGCTGGTGGACTTGCGGCCCAAGGGCCTGACTGGCAAGGTCGCGGAGAAGGTGCTGGATCAGGCGGGGATCACGGTGAACAAGAACACCGTCCCCGACGATCCCCAGTCACCCTTCGTGACCAGTGGCATCCGTCTAGGGACGCCGGCCCTCACGACCCGCGGCATGGGTACGGCAGAGATGATCCGGATTGCACAGCTGATCGACATTGCCCTCGCCAAGCAGGACGAGGCGACGCTGGCTCGGGTGAAAGGCGAGGTTAAGGAGCTCACCTCCGCATTCCCACTATACCAGGCCAAGCCGGTGGCCGGCAGAGTCCGCCGCAGCGCCTGAATTTCGCAATGGTTCGGCACTTCGAGGGGTGGCAGTGAACAATCTGCAGTTCGCCGATGACGTCATGGCTCGCATTCGCGCGAGTGGCGGGCGCTACCACGAGCGAGGCTATCTCTTCGTCCTTGCTGGCATCGAGTATCTCCAGTCACGACTCGAGGCCCGCCGTCACGTCACCGGCGCCGAGCTGGCGTGGGCCTGTCGTGACTTTGCCCAGGAACAGTTCGGGCTGATGGCACCGCAGGTATTGCAGCATTGGGGGATCACTCGCACCGAGGATTTCGGTCGCATCGTGTTCACGCTGGTGGAAGTGGGATTGCTGGTCACCCAGCCGAGTGACCAGGAATCCGATTTCGAAGCGGTCTACCAATTCGCCGACGCCTTCGGCGATGTCTACCCGTGGCAGGGAGTGCGTGGCGCGTAGTTTGGGATGGGATCGTCAGCGGGAGGGAGCATGGAAAAGACCGAGTGGCCCGGGTGTCAGAAGTGCTCGCATGGAATGCTGATCCCGCTGTCCGACTATGGGCGGGAAGGAGCCCCCATCACCTACAAGGCGTGGGTCTGTACCAACCCCGAGTGCGGCTTCAACCTGCGGATCGATAATGGTGAGATCTCCTTCGGGCGGGCGATAGGGCAGAGTTACAAGTGAACGGCTAACAGCTAACGGCTAACAGCTATCAGCTATTGGTCTTGCTCATCGGGCCTCCGCGTGCTTCGACTGTTAGCTGATAGCTGTTAGCCGTTAGCCGTTAGCTTCTCTCCATGCCGCCCATCCCAGTCCTCTCCCCTCAACAATCCGCTTCCTGGGACCAGCGCGCCGTCGATGCCGGCATCGAGGTGGCACGCCTGATGGAGACCGCCGGCCGGGCCGTCGCGGCGGTAGTGGCTGATCGCTTCGCCTACCGGCTGGGGGCCGGCGTGCTGATCGCGACCGGTCCGGGGAACAACGGCGGTGACGGCTGGGTGGTGGCTCGAGCACTGCACCGGCTCGACGTCCCGGTGTGGGTGACTGGTCCTGGCGGCACCGGCGGACAACTGCGGGAGCAGATGGCCGGACTGGCCCGCGCCGAGGGCGTTCGCGAGGTCACGCCCGACGGCCCATGGCCCACCGTCGGCCTGGCGATCGACGCCCTGCTCGGCACCGGGGCGAGCGGACCTCCCCGTCCGGCGATTGCAGCGCTCCTGGAGCGGCTGCTGGATCTCGAAGTCCCGCTCGTGGCCATCGACGGTCCCACGGGCCTGGACCTGCTCTCGGGAAACGTGCACGGCGCGCCGCGCGCTGACCTCTCGATAACGTTCGGCGGTCTTCGGCGCGGCCACCTTCTCGCCCGCGATGAGGTCGGGGTGCTGGTGGTGGTTGATATCGGTCATCCACCGCCTGACCCGAGCTGTCCCTCGCTGGTCACCGATGAACGGGCGTCGGCCTGGCTTCGCCGGCTGCGCGGCCGGAATCATAAGGGCGATCGCGGTCGAGTCGTCATCGTCGGCGGTGATGCTGGGATGACCGGTGCCATACGCATGGCCGGCCGTTCGGCGTTCGCCGCGGGTGCGGGACTGGTTCACGCCATCGCGCCCCAGGATACGGTCGCCGCGTTAGTGCAGGCAGAGCCCGACCTTCAGACGCTGGCCCATCCCTTCGAGAAGGAGCCATCCACAGCTCTGCTCGATCTGCTCGAGCGAGCGGATGCGGTCGTGATCGGTCCGGGTCTTGGACGGGCAGCGGGACGGCGTGCGCTGGTCACGGCCATGGTTCAGCGAGCTCGTGCGGCGGTGCTCGATGCCGACGCGCTGATCGCCTTCCAGGATGCGGCGGCGGAACTGGCCGCGCTGGCGCGGGACCGGGCCTTGGTGCTGACCCCGCATCCCGGCGAGTTCCGCGCGCTGTTCCCCTCCTTGGCGAGCATGCGGGAGCTCGACCCTTGGGCCGCCGCGAGCGAGGCCGCGCGCCAGTCCGGTGCAACGGTTCTGCTCAAGGGCGTGCCCACCGTCGTTGCCCGAGAAGGCGCAGCCCTGCTCACCATCGCGGCAGGAAATCCTGGCCTTGCGACGGGCGGCAGCGGGGATGTGCTGAGCGGTGTGGTCGGAACCGCGCTGGCCCATGGTCTCACGCCCGAGCTGGCGGCCGCTCTCGGGGCTCAAGTGCTGGGGCGCGCGGCGGACCTGGCAGCCCGGCGCACGACGGCCCGATCGCTCCGGCCGATGGACGTGGTCGCAGCCTTTCCCGACCTGTGGCGCGAGTGGGAGCTGCTCCAGCTTGCGCCGCCCCTGCTCCGTCCGCCGGTCTTGCTCGAGCTGGCGAGACCGCAGACCGTGTGAGAACACGGCTAACAGCTAACAGCTAACAGCTAACAGCTAACAGCTAACGGCTACTCCGTAGCGGCTATGGCTAAACCGCGAACGGCAAGCGGCAATCAGCGGTCAAGTTGTTAGCTGATAGCTGATAGCTGTTAGCTTCCTTCATGCGCTCCCTCCTCCTCTCGCTCTCCCTCCTGTCGCTCGGCGGCGAAGTCGTGGCCCAGTCTCCCAGTCGCGACTGGAGGCCGGCGGATCGCACGGTCATCGGCGACTTCACGAGAGTCACCTCGATCGCCGCGGCTCTCGATCGAGTCTTCGTCACCTCTCCCTCTCAGGTCCTGATCTGGCATCCCCAGTTCCATCAGTGGGAGGGGCCCTTCGATCCCCCCGATCCTGCCCTGATTGCTCGGGTATTCGGCGCGCTGGTGGATCCATTGGACAACTCACTCTGGTTGGCGCGACCGGACGGCTGGGTCCACTATCAGCCGGAGTTGCAGGTCTGGGATCGAGGCGATGTGCCCGATGGCGTGATCACTATTGCGTTCGATCTGGCCGATCCGGTTTCGGGACTCTTTCTTCGTACCCGGCGCGGCTGGCAACTGCTGCCCCGCGGCGGCCTCATGGTGTCGCCCACCCGCGCGCCGTCGCGACCCAGCAGTCCGGCGCGGGTGGACGACGTGCTTGGCAGCAGCCCAACCCTCCAGGCGAACGCGGCCCAGATCCTCACCGATGCCCGGCTCCGGAGCGTGCGCTACACCAGCGCCGCACGTTCGGCCGACAACCTCGGCTGGTATCTAGGGACCTCCGGTGTGGGCCTGCTGTATCTACCGGATGGAGCGGCCCTGCCCGAGCGGCTCACCTTCGGTCTCCCATCTGCTTCAGTTGGCGCGGTGTTGAGCTGGCCGAATGGGGTGTGGGCCGCCACCGAACGCACCCCCCAGGCTGATGCAGCCGTCACCTTCGTCGCTGACGCGCTCACCGAATTCAGGATGTTGCGCGGCCTGCCGGCAACCGGAGTCCCCTTTACTCAGGTCCGGAAGCTCGCGGGCCAGAATACGTCGCTCTGGGCCGCCACCGATTTCGGGCTGGCCCGAGTGCAGGCCGGCGATGGCCGCATTGACCTGGTGGATCAAGCGCGAGGACTCCCCGACAGCCGGGTATATGCCGTGGTGTCCCGGCAAGGCCGGATCACTGTCGGCACCGCGCACGGAATCGCTCGAGTGAACGATTCCCTGCGGGTCGAACGGCTCGCGCCCCAGTTTTCCGATGCGGCCTACGCCGTCTTTCCCTTGGGAGATTCGGTGTGGGTCGGCACCTCGCGGGGACTCTTCGTCGCCTTGCCCAATCAGCGGGATGTGATCCGACCGGCCGCGGTCACCTCTGCCAGCCTCCAGGCTCCGGTCATCGCGATGGCCTCCCTGGGGGATACGCTGGTCGCCCTCACTCGCGACCAACTCCTCTGGCGCAATCCGAGCAGCACGGCCTGGACGCTCGGACCCAATCTCTCCGGACTCTTAGGGAGACTCTGTTGCTTTGTGGCCGAGGGGCCGGGCTTCTGGATTGCGGGAGAGCACGGCGTCGGCTTCGCCCGGCTTCAGACTCCACCGATCCGGACACTCCGTGAGGGCGATCTTCCCGCGCTCACCAACGATCTCGCCGTCGACCAGGACTATCTCTGGGTCGCGACCGATGGCGGACTGATCCGCTTTGCGTTGTCGGCCATTCGCCCTTGAGCCCCTCGTCCGTCTTGCCCGCTCTGGAGCTGGGTCCCGGCAGAGAGTTCGATCGCATCCGGGCCATCGCCTGTGCCCTCGGCCCCCACGCGATCGGATTGGGCGACGACTGCGCGCTGATTCCCGCCGGCTCCGGCACTCTGGCGCTCAGCACCGACGTGAGCGTCGAGAACGTCCATTTCCAGCTCGCGTGGCTGACTCTAGAGGAGGTGGGATGGCGGGCAGCGGCAGCCGCACTGTCCGATCTCGCCGCCGAAGCGGCACAACCCGAGGGCATGCTGGTCGCGTTGGTCGCCCCTTCGTCGGCAGGCGAGGCCGACCTGAGCGCCATGATGTCAGGCGCCGGTTCCGCAGGCGCGACGGTGGGTGCGCCGGTCATCGGCGGCGATCTGTCCACCGGGTCGGTCTGGAGCGTCACGGTTACGGTCATCGGGCGGGCGGCTTCGCCGGTCTCTCGCGCTGGGGCTCGCCCAGGGGATGGACTTTGGGTCACCGGCGTGCTGGGTGGCGCGCGGGCCGCACTCGAAGCCTGGCGAAGAGGGGATCAGCCGGAGCCCCTGGCGCGAGCAGCGTTCGCACATCCCGAGCCGAGAATTGTCGCCGGGCGCTGGCTCGGGGCACGGGGAGCCCACGCGATGCTCGATCTGAGCGACGGGTTGGGTGGCGATGCGGGACATCTCGCCGCCGCTTCGGGCGTGGCGCTGAATCTCGCGCTCGATCGCCTGCCAGTGGCGCCGGATGCGATGGCGGAGGCTCGGCGGCTCGATCTCCCGGTGCAGCAATTCGCTGCGGAAGGTGGCGAGGACTACGAGTTGCTTGTCGCGCTTCCTGCGGAATTCGGCTCAGCCGACGCGATAGAATTCCAGCGCGAGTGCGGCATCGCGCTCACTCGAGTGGGAGAGGTAGAGCAGGGCAGCGGAGTACACGCGTTGCTGGAGGGACGATCCCTCATGCTGACCGGATTCGATCACTTTGCCTCGCCTCGCTAACCCCACCCTACTCCGTTGACGGGCCTTCGCGCGCTCGCTAGGTTGCGCCGTTTCCTCAACTCTGAGTAGCCATGAGCACCATCATCGAAGTCCACGCCCGGGAAATCCTCGATAGTCGGGGGAACCCCACGGTCGAGAGCGACGTGGTGCTCTCGAGCGGGGCTCAGGGCAGGGCAGCGGTTCCCAGCGGCGCGTCCACCGGCGAGCACGAGGCGGTAGAGCTGCGCGACGGCGACACCAAGCGCTACGTCGGTAAAGGCGTAACTGAGGCAGTGCGCAACGTGAATGAGGTGCTCGGGCCCCGGCTCGAGGGAATGGCAGCCGCCGATCAGATCGCCATCGACGCTGAGATGATGGATGCCGACGGCACGCCCAACAAGGGCAAGCTGGGCGCGAACGCGATCCTGAGCGTGTCTCTCGCGGTGGCGCGGGCGGCCGCACAGGATTGTGGGCTTCCGCTGTACCGCTATCTCGGTGGTCCGATGGCGCGGGTGCTGCCGGTGCCGATGATGAACATCCTGAACGGCGGCGCGCACGCCTCCAACAACGTGGATGCGCAGGAATTTATGGTGGTGCCGATCGGGGCGGAGACATTCCCCGAGGGTTTGCGCATGGGCGTCGAGGTCTTCCACGCGCTCAAGAAGGTGCTGAGCAAGATGGGACTCTCGACGGCTGTCGGGGATGAGGGCGGATTCGCGCCGATGCTGCCGTCGAACGAGGCGGCGCTGGACGTGATCATGGAGGCGATCGGCGCCGCGGAAACGGAAACGACCGCGCAAAACAACATCGCGGCCTTCGATGCCGAAAAGCTCGTGCCGCGCTGCCTGGTAGATGTGAGCTCCGTGAATACCTCCGCGCGGATATTGGGTCAGGAGCTGAAATGGCCTGTCTTCTGCTCTCCGACCGGTGCTTCGCGGTTTTTCCATCCCGAGGGAGAGCTGGCCGTGGCGCGCGCGGCGGCGCAGGACTGCGGTCTGCCACTGTACCGCTACCTCGGCGGCCCGATGGCGCGAGTGCTTCCCGTGCCGATGATGAACATCCTGAACGGCGGCGCCCACGCGTCCAACAACGTCGACGCGCAGGAGT
>JBIOUY010000154.1:0-19771 GCA_044867445.1 Gemmatimonadales bacterium | reverse complement strand
TCATCTCCGGATCGCGAGCGAGAGCGCCAAATTCGGCCAGCCCGAGGTGAAGCTGGGCATCGGACCCGGCTACGGCGGAACCGTTCGGTTGCCTCGCCTGGTGGGCAAGGGCCGAGCACTCGAGCTGCTGCTTACCGGTCAGATGATTGATGCCCAGGAAGCCTGGCGCATCGGACTGGTCAACCGGGTGGTCCCCGCCGATCGGCTCCTCAACGAAGCCGAACAACTGCTCCGAACCATTCTGGAGAATGGTCCGCTCGCGGTCCGCGCCTGTCTGGAAGCGGTGGACGCCGGGCTGGAGATGAGTCTGGACCAGGCTCTCTTGCTCGAGGCCAACCACTTCGGGCTGCTCTCCGGGACCGGGGACATGAAAGAGGGAACCCGCGCATTTCTGGAGAAGCGCAAGCCGGTCTTCCAGGGGAAATGAGCCTGCAATTTCACCCTTAGCCCGACTATTTTTAATGCTATTACGACAGGGAGTCTGGTGGTTGGCAATCGTGCTGATCGGGGGATGCGCCGAGCGGGATCGGCTGACCTTTCCCGATGACACGGACGGCAGCGGCGATGGGGTCGGTCCGGTCACCGCGATCGATGAGCCTGGCGCCTTCGATACCGTTCTGGTCGAAGGAGATGGGTTCGTGCTGACTGGCCGCAGTGTCGATCCCGACGGGATAGACACCGTCTACTTCGACGTCGACGGACTCAATGTGACTTTTAATCCGCTCCGGGGTGAGGGAGCTGACACGGTGTGGTTCGGGCTCCCTCTCCACACCATCGGTTTCAGCGGCGCCACCGTGCTCGTGCGAATCCATGGCGTGGACATGTTGGGCAACGTCGGACAAACTGTGAGCCGCCAGCTCCACATCCAATAGTGCGGCTCGAGCACTTGGTGGCTCGAGGCTTTCGGAATCTTGCCGACCTCGAGCTCGAGCCGCCCGCCGAAGGAATGGTCCTGCTCGGCGCCAACGCGCAGGGCAAGACAAATCTCCTCGAGGCGGTCTGTTATCCCGTCCTCTTCCGCTCCTTCCGTGGGTCAGCAGATCCGGAAATCGTCCGGTTCGGCGGATCCGGATTCCACGTCGATGTTCGGGTCAGCTGCGGGGGAGTCGGGGCGGTTGGCGCCACCTACCACCTGAGCGGCCGTCGAAAACAGCTCAGCGTGGACGGGAGCGAGCCGGAGCGGTTGGCCGACGCGGTTGGTGGATGGGTTGCCGTATCCTTTCTGCCGGCCGACGTGGGGCTCGCGTCCGGACCAGCGGCCGAACGGCGGCAATATCTTGACCGGCTGCTCTCGCTGGCCGATGGACGGTACCTGCGCGCCCTGATGCGGTATCGCGCGGCGCTGGCCCAGCGGAACAGCGCCCTGCGCCAGGGACGGCCGGAGATGGCCCACGCGTTCGACGGCCCGCTTGCCGGCGCCGGGGCGGACGTGGTCCGGGCCCGCGAGGCCTGGGCCAGGCGGGCGGCGGAACGCTTCGCGGCCGAGTTCGAATGTCTGGGTGAGCGCGAGCCCGCGCGCCTGCGCTATCGATCTCAGCCGGGGCTGGACCAGACCAACACCTGGATCTCGGCGCTCGAGTCCGCCCGGCCGGACGACCGCGTGCGAGGTATGACCACCGTCGGTCCGCACCGGGACGATCTCGTCCTCGAGATCGGAGGCAGGTCGCTTCGGGCCTTCGGCTCCACCGGCCAGCACCGCAGCGCCGCGATCGCGCTCAGACTGATCGAGATCGCCACGCTCCGCGAGGCCCGTGACACCGAACCCGGCCTGCTGCTGGACGACGTTTTCGCGGAGCTCGATCGCGAGCGCCAGCGCCGTCTGGGAGCGCGCCTGTTGGGATCGGGCGAGCGGCAGGTGTTTCTCACCGCTCCCCGGGCGGATGAGTTGCCGCCGGATCTGAGGCTCCCGGTGTGGCAGGTCGATCGCGGCAGGGTCAGGCGAACATGACGGACAAGCGGCAGCCCGCACCGCTGGCGGAGGCGCTGGCCAGTTACCTGAAGCAGTCCGGCTTCAGCAAGCGGTTGCAGCAGGCGGGCATCATCGAAGAGTGGGCGGCGCTGGTCGGCAATCAGATCGCGGCGGTGACAGCACCGGAATCGATCACCCCTGATGGTGTGCTCCGGGTGCGGGTGGCCACCGCCGCATGGGCCACCGAGCTGAGTCTGATGGCGCCCAAGATCCTGGCCCGGCTGAACGCGGGCCGGACGGGTCGCGTGAAGGAAATCCGCTGGGTGCCCGGCCCGTTGAACCGCCCCGCGATGGGGCCAGACGCTTCCAGCTCCAAGTGACGGAGACCATGGCGAAAGAACAGAGCGCCGTCCTCGACGGCAACCGGCAAGGCGATGGACTCAAGCCCGAGTACAAGGCCGACGCCATCCAGGTTCTCAAGGGACTGGAGGCCGTGCGCAAGCGGCCCGGCATGTTCATTGGGTCGACCAGCGAGAACGGGTTGCACCATCTGGTTTACGAAGTGGTGGACAACTCGATCGACGAAGCGCTCGCCGGCCACTGCGACACGATCAACCTCACCATTCATTCGGACAACTCGATCACGGTGCAGGACAATGGCCGGGGCATCCCCGTGGATATCCATCCGACGGAGAAGATCCCGGGCGTTGAGCTGGCGCTGACGGTCCTGCACGCGGGCGGCAAGTTCGACAAGAGCACGTACAAGGTCTCGGGCGGACTGCACGGCGTCGGGGTCTCGGTGGTAAACGCGCTGTCGGAGCGGCTCGAGGTCCTGGTCGATCGCGACGGCCAGCGGCACCACATGACATTCGTACGGGGCAAGACGGTGAAGAAGCTGACCGTCCTGGGAAAGACCAAGACGACGGGCACCACCATCCGGTTCAAGCCGGACCCCGAGATCTTTACCGTGCTCGAGTTCCATTACTCGACCCTGGCCGACCGGCTCCGGCAGCTCGCCTTCCTCAACAAGGGCGTGACCATCACGATCAAGGATGAGCGGGAGCAGCCGGCCAAAACCGAGAGCTTCTTCGCCAAGGGCGGCCTGATTCAGTTCGTCGAGTGGCTCAATCGCAACAAGAAGGCGCTGCATCCCAAGCCGATCGCGTTCAGCGCCACCAGGGATGACGTGGAGATCGATCTGGCCCTGCAGTACGAGGACGGGTATAACGAAAACACCTTCACCTTCGTGAACAACATCAACACCCACGAAGGCGGTACCCACCTCACCGGATTCAAGTCGGCCCTGACCCGCACCATCAACGACGTGGCCAAACGGCGGGACTTCCTCAAGAAGGAAGGATTCACCCTCTCGGGCGAGGACATTCGCGAGGGACTCACCTGCGTGCTCCACGTGAAGGTGAAGGAGCCGCAGTTCGAAGGGCAGACCAAGACCAAGCTGGGCAACTCCGAAGTCGAGGGCATCGTCAAGGCGGTGGTCAACGAGTACCTCGGCAATTACCTCGAGGAGCACCCGCCGGTCGCGCGCAATATCATCGAGAAAGCGGTGAGTGCCGCACGCGCCCGTGAGGCCGCCCGGAAGGCCCGCGACCTGGTGCGGAAGAAGTCAGGCCTGGAGAACGCGGTGCTTCCCGGCAAGCTGGCCGACTGTTCCATCGACGATCCGGCACATTCAGAGATTTATATCGTGGAGGGCGATTCGGCCGGCGGCAGCGCCAAGCAGGGCCGGGACCGTTCGTTCCAGGCGATTCTGCCGCTGCGGGGCAAGATCCTCAACGTGGAAAAGGCCCGGATCGACAAGATCCTCAGCAACGAGGAAATCCGGGCCATGATCACCGCCATCGGGACCGGGGTGCGCGAGGACTTCAAGCTGGAAGACGCCCGTTACCACAAGATCATTCTGATGACCGACGCCGACGTGGATGGCGCCCACATCCGCACCCTCCTGCTCACCTTCTTCTTCCGCCAGATGCAGGAGCTGATCGAGGCCGGGTACGTCTACATCGCCCAGCCGCCGCTGTATCGGGTGGCCAAAGGCAAGGAGGAGTTCTACGCCTATGCCGAGGCGGAGCGGGACGAGTACGCCAAGCGCCTGTCGGGTGACGGCAAGGGCACGATCAATATCCAGCGGTACAAAGGTCTGGGTGAGATGAATCCGGACCAGCTGTGGAAGACCACCATGGATCCGGCCACGCGGACAATTCTCCGGGTCACGATGGAGGATGCGGTCGAGGCGTCGAAACTGTTCGATGAGCTCATGGGCGACGAGGTCGAGCCCCGGCGCCAGTTCATCGAGCGGAACGCGAAGTACGTGAGCAATCTGGACGTGTGAGGTGAAAGGTGAGAGGTGAGAGGGGGTGACAGGTGAGAAGTGACGGTGAGGAGAAGGTGTCACTGCTCTCTCGCCTCCCGCTCCGCCGCCTCCAGCACCTCCCGATCGATCCCGTCATCGTCGGTGAGCAGCCGGGGGCCGCGATAGCGGCGATCCCGGAATATCCAGGCCACCAGCGCGGTCAGCACCGACGCCGCCACCAGCAACACACCCACCGGCTCATTCAAGATCGGCACGCTAGCCCGACTCCGGCCGCGACTCGATACCGGTCGAGGTGATGCGATGGCTGATGAGCGGCGTCAGGATGCCCCGCTCCCGGACCGCGATCGCCTCGTCCAGTGCCGCGGTGCCGATTACAATCCCATCGCTGTCCCGCGCAAAGATCGACGCGATCGGCTCGCCTTCGCGAACCTCATCGCCAGGCTTGACCGTAATGACAAACCCCACGGCCGCATCGATCTGGTCCTCCAGGCTCCGCCGGCCACCCCCCAATTCCACGATGGCCTGACCAATCCGCCGGGGTTCGACCATCGCGACCACTCCGCTTTGTTGAGCGCGGTACACCTCGACCGCCCCCGCCTGTGGGAGCACCGCTGGATCATCGATCACGCCGGGGTTACCGCCCTGCGCCTCGATGATCCGACCAAAAGTTTCCAGCGCGCGACCAGAGGAGACCGCCGCCTGCAGTTGATCCCGAGCATCATTCGGGTCAGTGGCCGCTCCTACCAGCAAGAGCATCTCGACGCCCAAGGCATAGGTAATCTCCATCAGGTCGCCCGGTCCACTGCCCCGCAGTCCCTCGATCGCTTCCTCGACCTCGAGCGCATTGCCGCAGGCCCGCCCCAGTGGCCGGTCCATCGCGGTGAGAAGAGCCACCGTGGGGCAGCCTCGGGCTTCGCCGAGCGCGATCATGGTGCGAGCGAGCTCAATGGCCCGCGCCGGTTCCGGCAGGAACGCGCCGCTTCCGGTCTTCACGTCCAGCACCAGTCCGGTCAGCCCTTCAGCCAGCTTCTTGGACATGATGCTTGCCGCGATGAGGGGGATGGACTCGACCGTTCCAGTGACATCGCGCAAGGCGTAGAGGCGCTTATCTGCCGGAGCGATTTCCGGGGTTTGACCGATCAGGGCACAGCCGACCCGCTCGATCTGGGCCTTTGCCTCCTGAATGCTGAGGTTGGTGCGGAAGCCGGGGATCGATTCCAGCTTGTCGAGGGTGCCGCCGGTGTGCCCCAATCCGCGTCCGGACATCATGGGTACCGCCGCCCCGCAGCTCGCCACCATCGGCGCGAGCAGGAGTGAGACCTTGTCTCCCACTCCGCCGGTCGAGTGCTTGTCTACGATCGGCAGGCCGGAGCCATTGAACCGGAATCGGTCGCCCGACGCGATCATCGCATCGGTCAGCGCGGCGAGCTCCTCGGTGGTGAGGCCACGCCAGACCACGGCCATGAGCAGCGCGGCCATTTGATAGTCCGGCACCCGCCCGGCGGTGTACTCTCCAATCAGCGTGCGCCAGTCTTCCGGCCGGAGGGCATGGCCGTCGCGCTTGTGCTGGATCAGCAAGGGAATCACCATTCGCTATCTCGACCCGACCTGGATGCCTGCATGGGCAAGCTGATTCTCGTTCTCGGTGGACTGTGGGGCACGGCCGTACCCGCAGGTTCGCTCCTGGCGCAGCAGGCCGTGGATCATATCGGGCTGGGCGTCGCGGCGGTCCAGGCTCACGATCTCCGCACTGGATTGGCCCACTTTGAGGCCGCGCTCGCCGTGGACTCGGCGAATTACGAGGCCAATTGGCGGGCGGCCATCACGCTGCTCGATCTGGGCGACCAGATCCCCGACAGCGTGCGCAGTCCCAAACGCGACTCGCTGTACGCCCGCGCGGAATTGCTTGCCGCACGCGCCGTGGCCGCCGATAGCAATGCCGCCGACGGTCACTTTGCCCTCGCCGCCGCCGTCGGGAAAGCAGCGCTCCACATGGGGAAGAAGGAGCGGATCAGGCGCGCCCGCGTCATCCGTGACGAGGCGCTCCGTACGCTGGCGATCAACCCACGACACGACGGTGCCTATCACATCTTGGGCCGGTGGAACGCGGAGATCATGCGCCTCTCCGGTTTCAGCCGATTCTTTGCCAAGAGCTTTCTGGGGGCCGGGATCTTCAAGCAGGCATCGTGGAGCGAGGCCATTGCCGACATGGAGAAGGCCGTCGCATTGGATCCCGGACGCATCTACCACCGGCTTGAACTCGCCGAGATCTACGTCGACCGGAAGCGCTACACCGATGCCCGTCAGCAACTGGAGGAACTGGCCGCGGTGCCGGATCGGGAAATCATGGACTCGGTCTACCGCCGCCAGGCCGCGCACCTGGCCGCGGCGATTCGGAACAAAAAGTAGCCTGGCCGCTAGAGGGCATCGCGCGCCCGATCCAGCTGAGCCTTGATCAGGCGGCGGCGGCGAATCAGTTCCTCTCGAGTGCGGCTGCCGGTCTGGTCCATGCCTTCCCTGGCCTGCTCCCGCAAGCGCCGCAATCGACGCCGGAGCCGGGAGCGGGTCTTCTCCCCTCTATCGGGCGCGAAGAGCAGCGCCAAGCCGGCGCCGAGGATAGCCCCGAACACCACCCCAGCGGCAAAGCCACCCAGTCGCCCCCCAGAAGCGTCGCCGGCCAGTTCGGGAGGCTCGTCCGCGTCCAGCTGTTCGTTGCTCATGCCAAGAACCTCGCTCTCGAGTCGGCGTTCCTGCCTCCAACCTACTGGCATCGGGGTAGCCGTCAACCATCGTGACAGCAGAGATTTTGACAGCCGCTACTGCAGCTTCATTCACGGTTTTCGCGAGGGGCGCACCGCCTTATAATGAGCGTGGGCGGGCTGACCCCCAGGTCGCCGCCGCGGCTGGCGCCCCGCCATCCTTCACTTTCACGGATGCCTCTATGACGGCTACACTGCCTCTCGACGAGGTCGAACGGTTGCAAGCTCGCCTCAGCGCGCTGGAGCAAGAGCGCAAGCATCTGCTTGCCGTGATCGAGATCCTCCAGGAGATCGGGGGGACCCTGCACTTCGCCGACATCGTCCAGTCGGTCGCCTTGCGGCTGGGAGAATGCTTTGGACTCGATCGCTGCTCCATCTTTCTGGCCGAGCGTGGCGGGAATTCCGCCCGGCTGGTTGCCAGCTACGAGGATCCCGGTATCCGGAATTACGTGGTCGACCTGGAACGCTATCCCGAGCTGCGCCGGGCGCTGCAGACCGGCGAGACAGTGTACATCGCGGACGCCGCCACCGACGCCTCCCTCACTCCAGCCCGCGGCGCCTTGGCGGCGCGCCGGGTCAAGACCATCACGGTGGTGCCGATTTCCTGGCGCGGCGCGGCCATCGGCGCAATCTTCCTGCGGACCTTCCGCGACGGGCCGAGCTTCTCGGCCGGCGATCTGGAGTTCTGTCAGGTCGTGGCGAATCTGACCGCCAAGGCGCTGCGCAATGCCCATCGGTTCGAGCGGCTGCAGCAGCGGCGGGGCGAGGATGGAACGCTGCGGCGCAAGGAGCGGGAACAAGCGGCAATGATCGGCTTCCTCCGGCAGCTGCTCGCGGCTTATCCTCCATCCGGCCCCACCGCGGATGACGAGCTGGACGTCGCCAGTGCCGGATCGCCCGAGATCCAGCGTCTGGTAGGGGTGGCGGCCGCCGTTCTCAGCCAGGAGGCCGCCGCACGGTGAGCCAGACGGTAGCCGCCCGTGCGGCTGCCCTGCGGCAGCAAATCGAACGCGCGAATTACGCCTATTACGTCCTCGACGCTCCCGAAATCTCCGACGCCGAGTACGACCGGCTCTTCCGCGAGCTTCAGGCGCTCGAAGAGGCCCAGCCGGAGCTGCGAACACCCGACAGTCCTACCCAGCGGATCGGCGCGGCCCCCGCGACCGTCCTCGAGAAGTACACCCACCGTCGTCCGATGCTCTCCCTGGCCAACGCGTTCACCCCTGAGGAGCTGGCTGCCTGGGAAGACCGCAACGCCCGGATCCTCGGCGAAGTCCGCCGCGCCGGCTACACGACCGAGATCAAGATCGACGGCGCGGCGGTGAGCCTGACCTATCAGGACGGCCGGTTCACCGTCGGCGCGACTCGGGGCAACGGGATCATCGGGGAAAACATCACCGCCAATCTGCGAACCATTTCCGATGTGCCCCTCACGCTCAAGGGGCGGGGATGGCCTCGCCTGATGGAGGTTCGGGGCGAGGTCTACCTGCCATACGTCGGGTTCAAGCGGGTGAATGCGGAGCGAGAGCGGGAAGGTGAGCCCCTCTTCGCCAACCCGCGAAACGCCGCAGCCGGCGGCCTGCGTCAGCTGGATCCCACGATCACCCGGAAACGGCGGCTGAGGATGTTCGCCTTTGCGGTGGAGCCGATCGAAGGGACGTTCACTGCGCGCACTCACTGGGAGCAGATGGACCTGCTCGACGCCTGGGGGTTTCAGGTGGAGGCCCATCGCGAGCGCTTCGAAACCTTGGCCGAGGTGCAGGACAGGATCGCCAGCTTTGAGCAGTTGATTCCCCACCTGGCCTTCCAGGCCGACGGTGTCGTGGTGAAGGTCGATCGGCTGGGTCTCTATGGCGAGCTGGGCGTGATCGGTGGACGGGAGCCACGCTGGGCCATTGCCCGGAAATTCGCCCCCGAGGTCGCGGTGACTCGGCTCAAGGACATTCTAATCAACGTCGGCCGCACTGGAGCGCTCAATCCGTACGCGGTACTGGAGCCGGTGGAAGTCAGCGGCGTCACCGTGAGCAGCGCTACGCTGCACAACGAGGAGCTCATCTCCCAGAAGGACATCCGGATCGGCGATTGGGTAGAGCTGATCCGCGCCGGTGAGGTGATTCCCCAGGTCGTCCGGCCGCTCCCGGATCGGCGAACCGGAGAGGAACGTGCCTTCCAGATGCCGGACCGCTGCCCCGCCTGCGGCACTCCGGTGGAGCATCCCGCCGACGAGGCGATGCGCTTCTGTCCCAACGTGTCCTGCCCTGGACGGGTGCTCGAAGGAATCGTCCATTTTGCCTCTCGTGAAGCGATGGACATTCGGGGGCTGGGCTACGAGCGGGTCCGGCAATTTCTCGAGACCAAGCTGATCGCCAATGTGGCCGATCTCTATGAATTGACCGCCGCGCAGCTGACCGAGCTCGAGCGCTTCGCTGAGCAGTCGGCGGAGCAGTTGGTTGCGGCGATCGCAACGTCGAAGTCGCGACCCCTCTCCAACCT
The DNA here is from genome assembly GCA_044867445.1 of Gemmatimonadales bacterium. Lineage (GTDB taxonomy): Bacteria > Gemmatimonadota > Gemmatimonadetes > Gemmatimonadales > GWC2-71-9 > CAVVWJ01. The sequence goes on along the minus strand of JBIOUY010000154.1, from coordinate 10,278 downwards.
GCTCTTCGGGCTCGGGATTCGGCACGTCGGCAAGACGGTCGCGGTCCTGCTGGCCCGGCGGTTCGGCACCATGTCCGCCCTGATGACGGCCTCGGAGGAGACGATCAACGATGTTCCCGGAATCGGCTCCGCGATTGCGGAGGCGGTTGTGGCCTTCTTCGGGGAACCGCGGAATCAGGAGCTGATTCGGCGCTTGGAGGGCTCGGGGCTCAATTTCGCCGAGCCGCGCGCGGCAGGTGGGGACGGCTCGCTCGCAGGAAAGACCTACGTGCTCACCGGAACGCTGCCGACGCTTTCCCGCACCAGGGCGACCGAGCTCATCGAAGCGGCCGGCGGTCGGGTCGCCGGGAGCGTGAGCAAGAAGACCGACGCGGTGGTTGCCGGCGAGGACGCGGGCAGCAAGTTGGAAAAGGCGAAGACGCTCGGCGTGGAAGTCATCGATGAATCGGAGCTCTTGCGCCGGGTCGGGAGCACGGCCTAAGATCAAGCACCTCCAACCCCTTCCGCCATGACTCAGCAGGAACATCGGCCCGCCCGTCCCGGCCTCCGCCTGGGCCGTCGTGTACTACACCAGCTCCGGACCTCATTGGAGCGCGATACCGGCCTGCAGGCTTCCACCTATCTGCAGGAGGCCGGATTCGCCGGCGGGCAGGAGTTGTACAGCGACTTCGCCGACTGGCTGCTGGCCACTCGCGGAGTGGAGCGCCCGCAGGAGCTGGATGTGCAGTTTCTGAGCGAGGTGATCTCCGAATTCTTCGCCGAGCAAGGATGGGGGGCGCTGGAAGCCACGCCGCTCGGACCCGCGGTGCTGGCTCTCGACTCCAGCGAGTGGGCCGAGGCGGCGGATGAAGGCCGCGGGGAGTTTCCCTCTTGTCATCTCACCTGCGGCCTCCTCGCGGACTTCATCGGCCGGCTCTCGGATGGGCTGGTCGCGGTGATGGAGGTTGAGTGTCGCTCCCGAGGCGATGCCCGCTGCCGGTTCCTTGCCGGCGCCCCCGATACCCTCAGCGCGCTCTACGACCGCATGGCCCAAGGCGTGGGGTACGTCGAGGCATTGGGTCTCAGTTCGAGTTCTTGAGCAACCGGATCTCGCCCGATCCGGTCTCGATCGCAATCCTCCCCCGTCCGTCCCCGATGCGTCCGGTCACGTGATCGGGCGAGCGCTCGGTCACCTGCATCGGAAAATCACTCTCGATATCGCCGTTCGAGGTCTCGATCTGGATCTCGGCCCCCAGGCTGGATGGCGCCTTGATGGCCACGTCGCCCGACCCGGTCTCCACGTTGAGCGACTGGAGATCCGCCCGAATATCCGCCGTCACGGAGCCACTTCCGGTCTCCAGCGCCAGTGAGGACGCGGAAACCCCCGTGAGGCGGATGTCGCCGGACCCGGTATCGATCGAGAGCTCCTTCGCCCGCAGCTCCGACCCAGTCACCTCCCCCGATCCGGTGTCGATCAGCAGACGGCCACCTTGAAAGCGGGCGACTTCGACCGGACCCGATCCGGTGTCCACGTTCAAGTCCCCTTCGGCTCCCGTCACCCGCACCGAACCGGAGCCGACATCCAGGTTCATGTCCCCCCGAATCCCGGTCGCGTTCACCGAGGCGCTGTGTGCGTCGACATGAAGCTCGCCGTCGACGTTGGTGACCGACACCGTCCCCACGGCGAGGTACACCCACACGCGCTGACCCTTGGGCACCTGTATCTGGAGGTCGGCATGGGCCTCGAGCCCGCTCCCGGCTCCCTTGATCGACACTCGCCGACCCCGCCCATGGTGCTCCCACCGGTGCTCTTCATCGCCGAATGTGCCGTCCTCATGCACTCGAAGCTGAGTTGAAGAGCTCCCACCGGTTGGCGAATAGATGATCTGATCGGCCGGGTAAATCACCCGAAGCGTCTCCCGGCCATCGAGCTCACCCTGTGCGACGCGCAGTTGAGCCGCGTCGCTGCCGCCGCGAGTCAGCTGAATGGCGACCCCGCTCTGGCTCGGCTCGACCCGAACCTGGCCGGCCAGGTTGTAGACCGCCACCTCGTCACCCGCGAGGTTGAAGCGCTCTACCTGCTGGGCCAGCAACCCAGCCGGCCAGATGAATGAAAGCAGCCCTGCGATTGCGGTTCGCATCGGTTGTACTCCACGGGAGGGACCGCCATTAGACGGCGGCTGGGAGTACAAGGTTGCAACGGGGGTCCTAGAGCCGTGCCGCGTAGTCCGGCCGCATTACCAGCTCGCCGGCCTGAATGATCTCCCGGTCCCAGGGCAGGATGATGAAATTGTCGGTTTCGAAGGCGTGGAAATCCGGAGTAAACTCACCCGTCTTAAACGACACCGCGGAGCGGACCTCGGCGGGCTTGAGCGCGCGGACCTCGCTCAGTGCGAGCCTCATGGTGCTTCCCGTGTCGCAAGTCTCGTCTACTACGAGTACCCGGCGGCCCCGGATGGTCGGCGGGGGCCCCGAGACCAGCACCGGCTGCGAACCGGCTTCGCGCCGGGTGACCGCCATCGAGCTGAACTCCGACTGGAGAATGGATGCGACAACCACGCCGGGAATGACGCCGGCCTTGGCAATGCCGAGGACGATCTCGGGCTGGTAGTCGCGGGCTACCCGCAGCGCGAGCGCTCGGCAGATCTCGCCGAAGAACGGCCAGTCCACCTCGAGCACGCCACGGGGACCGGTCGCGGGAGTGCGCCGCATTGGGAACCTCCATTTCGGGGACAGAACCAAGGCTTCAACTTTCCCAACCTATGCCCGTTCCAGCGCCGGAGCAACCGAGCATCCGATGCGAGGACGAGGTCCTTCTCGCGTTGCGGCCAGTGCTGGGACGACATATCTTAGCAACATTCCAACGTGTTGTGCCCGTTTGACTTTGCTCGGAGACCTCCGCAATTTCATGAGCTTCTGGCGACGCCTGTTCGGGAGGGAGAACCGGGAGACCCCTCAGCCTCAGCGGCTCGACTACCTGAACGAAGGCCTGGCCCTGGAGCGACAGGGGGACTTCGAGGCTGCCCTGACCTCCTACCGATTGGCTTTCCGGGACGATCCGAGCGATTCGCGGATTCTCCTCAACATGGCGATCGCGTTCACCAAGACCGGTCAACCTGAAGAGGCCATCCGCCATTACAAGCGAGCGCTGGAGTTGGATCCGACTCTGGTGGGTGCGCACTACGGGGTGGCCTTCCTGCTGCTAAAGCGCGGAGATGTGCAGTCCGCCGCCGAGCACCTGCGGGCCTTTCTCGCGCGTCCCCCGAAGGGACCCGATGCCGAGCGGTGGATCCGACACGCCGAGACCGCGCTGCGGGAAATCGCGAGCAGCCCGGCTCCGGAGACGCTGTGAAGTGCTGGGCATGGTACGCGTTGTTTGGGGCGGCGGCGCTTGGGTGCAGCGGTCTGGATGAAGGCGAGGCCGGTGTCGTGGCGCTGGAGGTTCGGGTGCCCTCTCCCGCCGTCCTTGAAGTTGGCGAAACCATCCAACTGTCGGCCCGGCCATTGGACAAGGACGGCGATAGCGTCGCCGCCACGGTGATCTGGCGTACCCCGGACACGACAGTGACGGTGGATAGTACGACCGGCCTGGTGACGGGTATCGCCCCCGGGACCGCACGGGTCCAGGCAAGTGTTGGCTCCCTCACCTCCGACCTGGTCAGCCTCACCGTGCTTACGCCGGCGGATACCCTAACCATCGTAGGCGACTCGATCTTCACCTTGACCGGCGACTCGGTAGTAACTCCGCCACTGGTGACGAGTCTGCAGAGCTTCACCACCGGGGCGCTGTCCGACCGGCCGGTGATCTACGAGATCACCACGCCGACGCCGGACACGGCGGTGACCCTCACCGGAGGCGTGCTTAGCGATACGCTTCAGACGGCGAGCGACGGGACAGTCACCAGCGAGATCCTGAGTCTGAACTTCTTCAAGGTCCGGCCGGACAGTACCATCATCGAGGTACGGGCCAATCGCACCCACGGAGCACCGGTGCCGGGCTCAGGACAACGCTTCATTGTGAGATTCCAATAGCGGATGGCCACGCCGCACACCCTCAATGAGCTCTACTTCGGCAGCCTGGAGGGCTTCAGCAGCCGTCCGGTCGCCATGCGAAGCAAGCGCGCAGGCCGCTGGGTAGATCTGAGCTACCGAGACGTCGCCACCCAGGTGCGGGACCTGAGCATCGGGCTTCTCGAGCTCGGGGTTCGACCAGGAGACCGGGTGGCGATTCTTTCGGAGAATCGACCCGAATGGGCGATCACCGATTACGCCTGTCTGGCAGCACGCTGCACTGACGTTCCGATCTACCCCACTCTTCCCGCCCGACAAGCCGAATACATTCTGCGCGACTCGGGAGCCTGTGCCATCCTGGTTTCCTCCCGTGAGCAAGTTGACAAGCTTCGCACCATTCGATCGCACCTTCCTGCGCTGGCCCACGTAATCGCCTTCGATGAGAATGCCCGGGAGCGCGGGGTCCTCGGTTTCGAAGAGGTGCTTGCCCGGGGACGCGAGGCACGGGCCCGACACTCCGGCTGGCAGGCCAACGCACTGCAGGTCGGCGCGGGAGACCTGGCCACGATCATCTATACCTCGGGTACGACCGGCGACCCGAAGGGCGTGATGCTGACTCACGGGAACATCACCTCGAACGTGACGACGTGCGTGGCGCTCTTCTCTTTCGGGGAGGGAGACGAGTGTCTCTCCTTCCTTCCGCTGTCCCACATCTTCGAGCGGATGTTCGGCCACTACTCGATGTGGTACGCCGGCGTGCTGATCAACTACGCCGAAAGCCTCGACACGGTGCCGGCAGACATGCAGGACCGCCGTCCCACGGTCATGGCCTCCGTGCCCCGACTCTATGAGAAGATCTACGGCCGGGTCCTGGAGAACGTGCGCAACAGCTCGGCACTGAAACGCCGCATGTTCGCCTGGGGCCGACGCACCGGCGAGGAGTGGGCGGAGTACGCTGTCCCCCACCGCCGAGTGCCGAGGGCACTGGCCATTCGCAAGCGGATCGCTGATCGGCTGGTCTTCGGGAAACTTCGAGCGCGCACTGGTGGCAGAGTGCGGTTCTTCATTTCCGGAGGGGCACCGCTTTCGCCGGAGATCGCCAAGTTCTTCTTTGCGGCGGGCATTCCGATTCTCGAGGGCTACGGACTGACTGAGACCTCGCCGGTGATGGCGGTCAACACCTTCGAGCACCTGAAGCTGGGTACGGTTGGACGGGCGATTCCGGGGGTCGAGCTCCGCATCGCCGCCGACGGTGAGATTCTTACTCGGGGCCCGAACGTGATGCAGGGCTACTTCGGGAAGCCAGAAGCCACCACGGAGGCGATCGACGCCCACGGGTGGTTCCATACCGGGGACATCGGTTTGATCGATTCGGAGGGGTACCTGCGGATCACCGACCGCAAGAAGGACCTGATCGTGACCGCCGGAGGGAAGAACATCGCGCCGCAGCCGATCGAGAACCTGGCCAAATCGAGCAAGTTCGTCTGCAACGCAGTGATGCTGGGCGATCGCCGGCCCTTCCCCATCATGCTGGTCGTGCCCCACCCGGAGCCACTCCGGGCGTGGGCGGCCTCAAGGGGGCTCACCGATGGCCGGCTGGAGCAACTGCTCACTCTGCCGGAGGTTCGGGATAAGCTGGAGGGCGAGGTCCGCAAGACGCTACAAGACCTGGCGCAGTTCGAGATGCCAAAGAAGCTGCTCCTGTTGCCGCAGGATTTCACGCTCGAGAAGGGCGAGCTGACCCCGACGCTCAAGGTCCGCCGGCGGATCGTGGAGGAGCACAACCGAAGCGCAATCGAGCGGCTGTACCGCAGTGAGAGGTGACAGGTGAGAAGTGAGAGGTGAGAGGTGAGAGGTGAGGTGAGAGGTGAGAGGTGAATCCTCATCCCGAGGACGCTGAGCGCAGCGAAGCGGACCGAGGGACCTGCTTCGCCGGTTTCGATAATCGCTGAGTAGGTCCCTCGCTCCGCTCGGGATGAGGATCAATGTGCGCCTCCTCCTCACTGCTTACTCCTTACTTCTCACTTCTCACTTCTTACTTCTTACTCCTCACCGGCGTCCCCACCCAGACTCCCCCGGTGCTGGCCATCAACTCGATCACCTCAGGCGGCGGATCGGGCCCCTCGCCGACTACCCGCAGTCCCGGAAGCACCACTCGGGCCCCTTCGCGTACCCACTGACGATCGCCCCCGAAGGGCGGGCCCAGGACCACCCCGCGCATTGACCGGGACCTGAGCGGCAGGACGCCGCCACGCAGCACGCTGAGCAGGCCTTCGTCCTTGACGGCGGCATCCGGGTTCACAGCGATGAGGGCGACCCCACGATTGAGCTCCGCCACGTCCCGCCAGATGCCGCCCGGTGAACCCGCCAGGACGAGATAGCCTCCCGGTCCATTGACTCCCGCAAGCGCCGTGATCGCCTCGGCATCGAGCGCCGAGGGAAGGGGCATAGGTGGCGCGTTGCCCACGTCCAGGACTCCCTCCGTCAGCTCGAAGGTTCGGCCGCAGACGGGACAGCCAAGCTGCCCCTCCCGGACCGAACGCCCCTCCAGTCGGTCCGGAAGCAAGACCAGAAAGCTCTCTGCGTGATCAGCGGGACAGCGGAGATGATCGGTCAGCTCGATGAACATCAGGGCTTGAAGACCACCCAGGTCAACTTTCCCTCTTCCACGGTAATCCGGCGAAACACCTTCTTACCGTTGATCTCGGTTCCGATCACGTAGCTGCCCACGGGCACATCCCCTACTGCAAAGTGCTCACCATACATTGGGTGAGGATGGCCGTGCTCACCGTAGGTCTCCGCGTACGAGAACGGCGTCTCGGTCGGCACCGGCTTCAGAATCCCGTAGATCCTCGCCTGCAGGACGGGGGCTCCGGACGCGTCGAACACTTGCCCCGCGACGATGCCTGTACCCGGGACCGGCTGGAGCCAGAGCTCCGGATTGGTGGTGTACGGGGGGAAGCGCTGCAACGAATCGACGATCGCTCCGATCGAATCCGTGGGCGAGATGGCCAGCTCGAAGTGCAGATGGTCGTTGGTGGCCCGACCGGTATTACCGACGCGGGAAATTACCTGGCCCATCTTGACCCGGGCGCCCACCTTCACCAGCAAGGCGCTGTTGTGATAGTAAATCGAATAGAGCCGAAGGACCTTTCCCTTCGCGGTCACCGTGGTGTCGTGGCGAATCGCGACCGTCAGCGCTCCCTGTTCGGCTCGTCCGGCGTAAACCACCTTCCCGGCTGCCGCGGCCATGACTGGGGTGCCATCCGGATTGTTGAACTCGACTCCCTGGTGCTGCTGGAAGAAGCCCCCCATGGTGGAGCCGTATCGGTAGGTCTGGTCGATGAACCAGTTGTCTCGCCGATCGATCGGCCGGCGAAGCCAGGTTGTGAGCGGGTCTCGGGGCGCGGCGGCCTCCGGCGCCCTGGCGCTTTGAAGACAGGGAAGTGTGTCGTTCGGTAGTTTGAGCCCACACGTAGTACCACGAAACAGCTGCCGGCCGATGAGAACGGTATTGGCTGGTGGAAAAATCGCCGCGCCCAGTGGCTGGACCTCCCACCCCGCATCGGTATGGCGCAACCGCTGATTCCCCCGAAGCGTGGTCACGTTCCAGCCCAATCGGTCGGGGGCGAGCCGCCGCACGTACTCACTCGCCAGCAGCGGGTAGGCGGTGTCCGCGGGGCCGCGCGCTGGTGGCCCCACCGCGTCGCCAATCGCGGTCCAGTGAGCGCCATCGTCCGTGGTGATCTGCAGACCGTCCGCGGTGGCGATGACTGTCGTATCCCCCCGGGTGGCGATGCCATCGGGCGCCACGTACTGCCATTCTGGTCCCAGTTGCTCATAGGCCCAATTGCGCCAGGTCTTGCCCCCATCCAGTGAAAGTCCCCAACCATTGCCGACGGTGCCGTACCAGATCTCACCTCGTGGTCCGAAGGCAAACGCCTGAATGAAATCCATGGAGATCGAACTGGCCGCGGTGTCATGCCGGATCCGCTCCCACTGCCTGCTCCCCGCGGGGAGTCGGAAGATCCCTTCGCCATAGGTACCGACCCAGAGTGCGCCTTGGGGATCGCGCGCGGCCGCGAGCACATGGACGCCCCAGCCGCTGCTGTCGGGGAGCGGCGGCAGCGTGGTCTGAGCCGATGTCGGCGTGACCTGGGGACCCAGATACATCGCCAGCAGCAGCCATGGCCGACGCAGGACGCGAGGAGAGCGGAGCGATGAGGCTGAACTCATAGATCACGAGGCCGGTGCAGAAGGTGGGCAAAGGAGGATGCGATCATGCCGGCCCCAGCCGGAGCCAGTCGATGACCACATGTGCCGGACGAGTGGCGACGAAGAGGATCGCTTCGGCCACATCGAGGGGCCGAAGCATCTGTCCCCGGGTAGGGAAACCTTCGCGATGATCGGGGTCGAACGGATCCCACACCGCGGTGTCGGTTGGGCCGGGAGAAATCAGGGTGAGGCGCACGCCTGTTCCGCGATATTCGGCGAGCAGAGTCTCGTGCAGCCCACGCAGCCCATACTTGCTCACGGCATAGGCCGCGTTCTCCGGAAAGCCGACATGGTCGGCGACGCTGCCGATCGCGATGAATCGCCCGGCACCGGCTGAGCGCATGCGGGGCAGAAAGCTCCGGGCCAGGCAGAAGGCGGCACGGAGGTTGATCGCCATCTGGGCGTCGAAATCCTCGGCCGAAGTGTCCTCCAATGGCCGGAGCAGGAATCCGCCGGCGCTGTGGACCACGATGTCCGGAGGACCGCCCTGGCGCAGCACCAGTTCCGCGAGTGCCTCCACCTGGCGAGGCTGGCTGAGATCGTAGGGAAGATCGTGGTAGCGGCGGCGGTCGTCGGGGGCGAGAGTTCGCGCCACTCGAAGCACTCGCGCCCCCGCCGAATCCAACAGCTCGCAGGTCGCCGCACCGATCCCGCGCGACGCGCCGGTGACCAGCGCCACGCGGCCGGCAAGCGAGCTCACTCGGAGAGTCGTCCGCCGTGCGCGAGGCGCAGAAATTCGACCCGAGTCTTGGAATCGTCCCGGAAGATTCCGCGCAACGCGCTGGTGACGGTGCGCGAGTTCTGCTTTTCTACCCCTCGCATCATCATGCAGAAGTGGGCCGCCTCGATGACCACGCCAACCCCGGCGGGTCGTAGGATGTCCATGATGGCATCAGCGATCTGGTCGGTCAGCCGCTCTTGCACCTGGAGCCGGCGAGCGAACACGTCCACGACCCTGGCTACCTTCGAGAGTCCGAGAATCTTCCCATCGGGGATGTAGGCCACGTGGGTCCGTCCAAAGAACGGCAGGAGATGGTGCTCGCAGAGCGAATAGAGCTCGATGTCGCGCACCATGATCATGCTCTGATGAGTCTCTTCGAATACCGCGTCGCCCACCGCATCAGCCACCGTCATCCGGTAGCCCTGAGTCAGCCAGCGCAGCGACGATTCCACTCGCTCGGGCGTCTTGGCCAGGCCTTCCCGGTCGGGGTCTTCGCCCAGCGCGGCGAGGATGTCTCGTACCTGCTCCGCGAACGGCTCCAGATGGATCCGGCCGGCATCCGGGTGACTGACCAGGGTGCGTTCGGGATGCACCGGCACCGGAATCCCGGTCTTACGCGCCTTCATATTCGACATAATTCCTCGGCGTCTCCCACAGGCGAAGCCGCAGGGTAAGGGTGGCGGGCAGGGCGGCGCGCAGCTCGCGCCAGCAGACCAGGGCGATGTTCTCGGAGGTCGGGATCAGCTCCTGAAACCAAGGCACATCGAGGTTCAAGTTCTTGTGGTCGAGGTAACGTAACACTCGTTCCTGTGCCAGATCCTTGAGCATGTTCAGGTCAATGACGTAGCCGGTCTCCGGATCGATCTCGCCTTCCACCGTCAGGTCCAACTCGTAATTGTGCCCGTGGAAGTTGGGACTATTGCACGCGCCGAACGTCTTCCGGTTCCACTGATCGGAGAACTTGGGGTTGTGCACCCGATGCGCGGCATTGAAGTGCACGCGCCTCGTCACGCTGCATCGCGGCATCGACCGTCCAGAGGTATGTCCTTGAGGAAGATGCGGGTACTGGCAGGAAGGTCAAGGCGAGCCGAGACACGAACGCCGACCGGGATGCGGTCGGCGCGTGACGCGGCAACGAAGAGGATTATTGAAGCCCAATGTGAAGCATCGGCGCCCTCACCTTGACTCCTGCCTTCCCCCGGGGGGCGTGACATCGGCCACGGCATTCGGGCCCATCATCGGACCTGTTGGCTCAATAATGTGGCTCCCCGCCACCGCGCCGGTGTAAGATA
>JBIOUY010000153.1:0-4963 GCA_044867445.1 Gemmatimonadales bacterium | reverse complement strand
CCACCCTCCTGGCGTTCCGGACCGCGGCGGGAAGTATGGCCGAAGCGGCGGAGACCCACCGGGATGTCCTGGTCAAGTATGGTCTCGCAGTTCCGGTGCTGGAGGAGTTCCAGCAGATGCTCGAGCGGTTCGATGCGGCAGTGACGCTCGGGAAGAATGGGCGAACCGCGCACGTGGCCGCCACGCGTGAGCTCGAAGCCCTCGCGTCCCAGATCGTGCGGACTGTACGGGTGATGGACGTCCGCAACCGGCAGCGGTTTCAGGGCAACCAAGAGCTGCTGGGTTCGTGGATCAGCGCAACCAAAATCCTGGGAGCGCCCCGTCCGGCGCCGGTTGGGGAGGGGGAAGGCACGACGCCACCGGCCGACGATGTGAGGCCGGCAGCGTGACCCGGTCCGATCTTTCCGGGGCACGCCGACGCGTGAACCGCCGCCGATAGTCGCGAGTCTCGGCGGCGGTCTCGCGTTCACCCCCCAACCATCCCGTGACCCCACAAAGCAAAACGGGCCGGCCACTCGGCCAACCCGTTTCGTTTCTGGTCGTCCAGATTGTTCTGTGATGCGCCGCGTAGGAATCGAACCTACAACCTAGTGATTAAGAGTCACTTGCTCTGCCAATTGAGCTAGCGGCGCCGATTCTCCAATAGCCCCAAGGGGAATCGAACCCCTGTCTGGACCTTGAAAGGGTCCCGTCCTAACCGTTAGACGATGGGGCCGGTTCCCGCATTATCATAGCGCTAACGGGATTCGAACCCGTGTTTGGGCCTTGAGAGGGCCCCGTCCTAGTCCCCTAGACGATAGCGCCGCGTTGCGGCGGGCTAACAGCTATCAGCTAACGGCTAACGGCTAACGGCTAACGGCTAACGGCTAACGGCTAACAGCCACTCTTCCCCAGCATCCTCACTCGGCGAAACCCATCAGTTCAGGACCGTTAGCTGTTAGCTGTCAGCTGTTAGCCGTTAGCTCCGCCGCTACACGGCGGCAGCAGGCCCGGAGGGACTCGAACCCCCAACCCCCGGTTTTGGAGACCGGTGCTCTACCACTTGAGCTACGGACCTCTGTGCCAGCCCCCACACTGCGGCTGGCCGCAGGTGGTAGCCGGGTTCTGTCAGGGTGGCTGACGGGAATCGAACCCGCAACCTCCGGAGCCACAGTCCGGCGCTCTAACCGATTGAGCTACAACCACCGCGGGGCGCTGAACGCTCGTTCCGAGCCCGCAAAGCTATCGCGCCGTCGGGGCTTGGGTCAAGGCCAAAATTGCGCCGCCAGCGACGCCGTTTCCGGATGCTCCGGCACTTCTTGACCGTCGAGCGAAGCCACTGGAACCACCCCTCGAACCGAGTTGGCGACGAACAATGGTCGCCCCTGAAGCTCCTCGATAACCGGCCGCCGCTCTGCGACCTCACCCACCAACTCGGCCAGCCTCGCCCGCGCCACGCCGGGCAGGACCCCCAGCTCCAGGGCCGGCGCACACAAGACCCCGTCCTCCCACCAGAAGATCCCCCAGATCGCTGTCTCCGTCACCTGTCGCCCCGGCGTCAGCATCAAGCCATCATCCGCTCCGGCCGCACGGGCCTCGGCCACGGCGCGATCGAACTGCTCCCGGTCGACGACTTTGTGCGGGTACGGCCGGTGCCCCACCCTCGAGGTCACCAGCCGAACCGGCGCGGTGCTGCCCACCGGCCGCTCGCCGACGACCACGCCTCGGCGGCTGACCAGGATCCGATGCACCCGGTCCGCGCCGCCGGCGGGCACCGCAAGCTCCACCGGAATGGGCACGCCCAACGCCCGGCAGCTCGTCGCCATCCGCCGCAAATGCAGGTACCAGAGCGGAGCCACCCCGTTTCGAATCCGTACCGTCTCGATGAGCGTCGTCGCCATGGAATTATTTGGTGGGCGGGAGCGCAAGCTCTGAGGGAACCGGAATCCGCGCCACCCGCGAATCCAGCCAGCCTTTCACCACAGTAGTGCCCAGGATCATTGCTCCCCCGAGCAGCACCCATGGGCCAGGCCGCTCGCCCTGTATCAGCCAGGCCCACACCGGATTCAACACCGGCTCAACCAGGAGAATCAGCGAGGCCTCGAGCGCAGGTATGGCCCCGAGCGCGCTGGTGACGAACACGTATGCCAAGGCGATCTGGAAGACACCAAGATAGGCAATCACCGTCCAGTCGCCGACCGAATGCCCGCTCGCGGGCAGGGCCAGCGGAAGAGAAACCAGAAACGCCGTCAGATTGCCGGAGACCACCGCGGCGACCGGTGATCCATGTTCGCCGTCGGCCGCGCCCATCCATCGCAATCCGCACACCGTCAGCGCCCAGAAGAACCCGCTTGCCAGCGCCAGGAGGTTTCCCCGAACCGGATCGGGGGCGCTGGCGATCGGCGGCTCCACGCCGAGAAACACCAGCACCAGGCCCCCACCGACGGCTAACATGACGACCATGTCTTGCCGGCGAATCGGTTCCTTCAGCAGCCACGGGCTGAGCACCAGGAGATACAGCGGGGCTGTCGCCTGCAGATAGATCGTGTTGGCTGCGGTAGTAAGGCGGTTGGCCAGGACAAAGAGGGTGAGGCAGGCAGCGTACGCCACTCCGACCAACACGGCCCGGCGAGTCCAGCCGCGCCGCGCGGCCGGGGTCATGAGCCAGATGGCAATCGCCGCGACTCCCGAGCGGAAGCTCGCGATCTGCCAGCCATTGAACGCCGCAGCCTTGATCGCGGCCCCGCCGGTGGAAAAGAGTACCGCCGCGGCGATGAGCTGCAGTCGGGCGGAGGAGCGGGACGGCATCGCGCGAAGATAATCGGCCGTCAACCTCCAGCGGCAGGGGCAGCTTTCTCCGGAGGTCGCAGTCTGGGGGTCTTGATGCTGGTGAGATCGATCTGTTGCCAGGGAATGAACTGGGGCCGAGGCAGCCCCCAGCCGAACACCTTCAATGGTGGGAGCTGAGCGAGAAACCCGCGCAGCCGAGACCAGTGTCCGGGTGGCCCGAGAATAAACTCGGTGACTACGTAGTCCTCCCCGTCTGGCTCCACCCGGAGATCTTCGATTCGGCCGACCGTGCGTCCCGCCTGGTCCAGCACTCGCCGACCGATCAATCGCTGGAATGGGATGATCCGCCGGTGCATGGTCACGAACCCGGTATGTGGCTCACGATGTGGTCCCTCACCCAACGCTCCGCCGCCAGCGCGCGGCTCCGGCAGGCACTCGCATCGACTTTGATGTCAATGCCAACCTTCAGCACCCTGGACCAGGGGATATGAGTCTGACGCGCCACCGCCCCGGCCAAGCCACGCTTCCATCGCTTCACCCAGGCTCCAAGACGAGGATGAATCCGGGTCGCCAACGTAACGGCTCCGAGCACAATCGCCGCCACCCGCGGCGGGGCGCCGTCCCTCAGCTCGAGCAGCACCCCGTCAACCTTGCCCATCGCGACGCCCTTCCGGTCGATGACCTGTAGATCGAGAACCTGTCGGCCAAGCTCCATGTCAGCTCCCGAAGACCTGCAGGGGAATCGCCACGACTGCGATCAGGCAAGCCAATACGCTGACGAAGAGCACCGCCGCGTTGCTCACCCAGCCATTCGTGTGGTCGCCGAGATATTGTGAGTCGTTCATCAGCACCAGCAGCGGGACCACCGTGATCGGCAGCGAGAGCGCGGTGAAGACCATCGAGAGCAGGGTCAGCTTGAGCGGCTCGATGCCGGTACAGATCACCAGCGCGGCCAAGGGAATCACCAGAGTGTATACCAGGCTGAAGCGAGCGGCCCTGGCCGGCTCGAGGTCCTCGCCCCAGCTCCAACCGAATCCCTGCGATACGAGATAGGCCATCTGCAAGCTGATCTGCAGCGCGGCACCGAAGCAGGCGATCCCGAGTGACGCCACGAAGAGCCAGAAGCCAGCCCGCCCCAGCGGGGTTTCCAGCAGCACGGGGAGCTGCTGAAACTGCTCGATCTTGACTCCCTCGGGGTGAAACAGAATGGCCGATCCGACCAGGACGCTGATGGCGACGCCTCCGCCGAAGCCCATCCCCGTTCCCGAGATGACCTTGTTGGCACCGAGGTAGTCCTCGTCCCATTCGTCCTCCACCGCGCCGGCAGAATAGAAGTAGAAGAGATACGGGCTGACCGACGCTCCCAGAATGCTCACGACCAAGAGCCAGTATCGGACCGGCTCATGATCGGGGAGGCTAGGGAGGAGATGGGTTCCGACATCGGACCAGGAGGGGTGCAGCTTGGTGGCACCCACAACGAACGCGAGAGTCACGAGGCCTAGGAGCGATACCCCCTTCTCCACCATGCCGAAGGTTCCCCTCCACAACAACAGCCAGGCGCAGAATCCGACCGGGAGCGCCCACCACTGGAAGCGCACCCCGGTGGCGAGCTCCAACGCAACGGCCACCCCACCGATCTCCGACGCCAGCACCATAAAGGAGACCAGGAGGACAGTGATCAGCGGCAGCAGGAAGAAGCGGACTCCGAAGCGCTCGCGCATCGCATCGGGCAGCGTATGCTTGCTCATCGCCGCCAGGCGCCCGCTCATCTCCACCAGGAACGCGAGACAGATGGTGCCCAGGAGAATCGCCCATACCAGGCGATACCCGTATTCCGCTCCAGCTTGGGCCGCCGTGGCGGTTGACCCGGCCTCGAGAAAGCCGCCGATGCCAGTCACGATTCCGAGCGCGATCTCGAACAGCTTATTCATCGGGCGCGCTCCCAGCGAAGGACCCGCACCTCGGATTCCGCGAGCCATCGCAACGTCAGGCTGAGCGCGGCGACCAGGTAAACCAGGGCACCGGGCATCCACATGATCAGACCCGCGAGCTGCTGATCCTCGAGCGGCGTGAGACCCCACGCCGCGGTTCGGCCAACGTAAGCCGGGTACCAGAGTCCGGGAGACAGGGTGAGCAGCGCGCCAAGGCCGCCGGTGTAGACCGCTGTGACGAAGAGATACAGCACGGCTGCACC
>JBIOUY010000152.1:0-3140 GCA_044867445.1 Gemmatimonadales bacterium | reverse complement strand
GGCCACAACGGCCTCGTCACCGCCGCCTATCTCGCCCGCGCGGGCCTCAAGGTCCTGGTGCTCGAACGCCGCGAGGTGCTGGGCGGAGCCTGTGTCACCGAGGAGGTCTGGCCGGGATATAAGGTCTCGACCGCGGCCTACGTGAACAGCCTGTTGCGGCCGGAAATCATTCGCGACCTCGAGCTCAAGCGACACGGGTTCGAGATGCTGCCGCGCAATCCCTCTTCCTTTACTCCATTTCCCGACGGTCGATCGCTGCTGCTGGGGCCGGACAAGGCTCTCACCCATCGTGAGATCGCCAAGTTCTCCAGTCGGGATGCGGAGGCGCTCCCCAAGTACGAGGCAATGCTCGAGCGGGTGGCCGACTTCCTCGAGCCTACGCTCACGATGACACCGCCCAATCCCTGGTCGCTTCGGCCGGGGAATTTGCTGCAGCTCGCCAAGCTCGGGCTCGCCTTCGTGAAGCTCGGCACCGATGGACAGAAGGCGGTGGAGATCCTGACCGGAGCCGCGACCCCGATCCTGGATCGCTGGTTTGAGTCGGAGCAGCTCAAGGTGACGCTGGCCACCGATGCGATCATCGGTGCGATGGCGTCACCTTCGATGCCGGGCACCGCGTATGTCCTCTTTCATCATGTGATGGGCGAGTGCGACGGGGTGCGCGGCGTGTGGGGTTACGTGCGCGGCGGAATGGGCGGCATCAGCAACGCGATCGCATCGTCAGCGCTGGAGAAGGGGGCCGAAATCCGGACTCGCGCTGAGGTCGGGCGGATTCTGGTACGGAATGGGGTCGCCCAGGGCGTAGCTCTCACGGATGGCACCGAGATCCGGGCTCGGCGGGTAGCCTCGGGCGTGGACGCCAACGTCACCTTCCTCCGACTCATGGGAAACGGCGATCTGCCGGCCGAGTTCGTCCAGGCGGTGCGCAACATCGACTACAGCAGCGCCAGCTGCAAAATCAACGTGGCGCTGAGCGAGCTGCCGGACTTTCGGGCGGTCCCGGGAACATCGCCGGGTCCCCAGCACCGGGGCACGATTCACATCTCGCCCACGATGGAGTACATCGAGCGAGCCTACGACGAAGCCAAGTACGGCCGTCCTTCGAGTCAGCCGATCATCGAGGCCACGATCCCCTCGGTGCTCGACGAAACCCTGGCGCCGCCGGGAAAGTACGTGATGTCGATGTTCACCCAGTACTTCCCATACAAGCTCGCGCCCGGCTTGTCGCTCGAGGAGGAGAAGGAGAAGTACGCCGACCGGTGCTTCGAGCTGATGAACCAGTACGCGCCCAACTTCAAGCGGGCGGTGATCGCGCGGCAGATCCTCTCGCCGGTAGATCTGGAGCAGCGATTCGGGCTCACCGGCGGGAACATCATGCAGGGTGTGATGTCGCTCAGCAGCCTGTCGTTCATGCGACCGGTGCCGGGCTATGCCGACTACCGGACACCGGTGCGGGGACTCTATCTGTGCGGAGCGGCGACGCATCCCGGCGGCGGGGTGATGGGCGCATGCGGATACAATGCGGCGCGGGAGATCCTGCGGGACACGCGGTAGGCGGCGCTCGCGAGCTCGCGGGCTCGCGCCGTGGGCAATGCTTCCTCCGCGCACTACAGTCCACGCCATCAAGGGCCGCCCTGCTACTACGCCTTAAGCCGGATGGCGAGCACTGATGTGCGCTTCGGGAGCATCGTCCCCAGCGCTCCCCCGCGGCATAGTTCCCGAGACCGCCGAGCTCGCCGGCCTCCGGAGTGTCGCCGCGCGAGGCAGTGGGGAGGTCCCGCAGGGCGCGTTCAGTGCTCGCCAACCGGCCTTGGGTGTAGTAGCAGGGTGGCCTAGCGGGCGTGGACTGCAGCGCCCGGAGGGACCTTCTCCGCTGCCGCAGCGCTTCGCACCGGATCTCGTCTGCGGCGCGAGACAGCGAGCACGGCTCGGCACGCCCAAACGCGTGCGCTCAGAGAGGACCCATAGTGACCCAGCACCGACTCACCGTGGCCGACAGCCTCGCCCACTTGCCTGGACCCGCAGGCGAGCGATTCGTCGAGCTCTTTCAGCACGGCACCCTGACCATCGAGCTCTACGCCCCGCGAGGACACGATCCCCAGTCCCCTCACAGCAAGGACGAGGTGTACGTTGTAGTCCAGGGCTCCGGACAATTTCGCAATGGCGAAGCCATGAACCGCTTCGGGCCGGGTGACGTGCTCTTCGTGGCTGCGGGGGTGAGCCACCGGTTCGAGGACTTCACCGAGGATCTCGCGGTCTGGGTCATCTTCTACGGCCCTGAGGGCGGAGAACGACCCCGGTGAGTCTCGAGGCTCGTCCTGGCGGCACTGGTCTCGAGCGCACTCTGGATCGCGACTACTACTTTTCCGAGGAGATCTACGCCTAGGAGCGGGAGCGGATCTTCTATCGCGAATGGTTCTGCGTCGGTCGAGAGGAGCAGGTGCCGGAGCCCGGCGACTACGTCGCCCTCGACCTGGCCGGCGAGAGCGTTCTGCTGGTCCGCACGCGCGAAGCGGGACTGGCGGCGTACTACAACGTGTGTCGCCATCGTGGTTCGCAGCTGGTCGCCCAAGCGCGTGGCGCCGATCTCGATTGGGAGCGGGGCATTCCGCACCGAGAGGGCGCCTGGACCTTCACCCAGAGCGGCACCAGTACCAGATCTCCCTTTCCCCGGTTGAACCAGGATGAGCGAGAGCGCCACAAGGGAGAGCTGATCTATCCCAACCTGTTGCTCAGTCTCTCAGCCGAGCATGTGGCCGCATTCATCATTTGGCCTGGCGGCCCGGAACACACCACCATCGTGTGCAAATTCCTGTTTCAGCCCGACGAAATCGCCAAGCCGGACTTTGACCCGTCGGACGTGGTGGAGTTCTGGGATCTGGTCAACTGCCAGGACTGGACCATCTGTGAGTCGGTCCAGCGGGGCATGCGATCGCGGGTATTTCAGTCGGGCTACTACGCGCCAATGGAGAGCGCTAGTCTGGACATCAGACGCTACATCAGAGAGAAGCTGGGAGACAGTAAGGAGTGAGGAGTGAGAGGGGGAGTAAAGACTGTGTCATCCTGCGAAGGAGGCATACCTCGACCCCTGGCCCCTTCGCTGCGCTCAGGGTGACAGTTCCTTACTCCTCACCTCTTAC
>JBIOUY010000151.1:0-15815 GCA_044867445.1 Gemmatimonadales bacterium | reverse complement strand
CATATCAGCCACTTCAATATCGTCCGGCAACAAGTTGGAGACCATCCGGCAACAACTTGGAGGCGCCATGCCACAGCGCATGTGGGGTGTGTTCGTTTCCCTCTGGCTCCTCGGATTCTCCCTCGCTTCGGCCCAGGTGCGACAGGTGACCGGCAGGGTCACCAACGCCTCGACCAGCGCGGGTATTGCCGAGGCTACTCTGTCAGTCCCGGGGACGGAGATCGTTGCCCAGACCGGGAATGACGGCAACTTCGTTCTGAACGCTCCTGACCGAGATCTGGTGCTGACGATCCGAGCCATCGGGTATAAAGGCACGCAGGCCAGGGTTCCCCGGGGGCAAAACACCGTCGACGTGCCCCTCCAGCCTGACGTGTTCAAGCTCGAGGAGATCGTCATCACTGGCCAGGCCACCGGCGTCGAGAAGCGGAATCTGGCCAACGCGGTGGCGACGGTGGACGCAGGCGAGCTGACCCGGGCGCCGACCCCCACCCTCGAGAGCGCGTTGCAGGGCAAGATTCCCGGCGCATACATCCAGGCCAACTCGGGTGCTCCCGGTGGCGGCCTGCAGCTGAACCTGCGGGGAGTCTCCACCATCATCGGAGATCTAGAGCCGCTCTACGTCGTGGACGGCATGGTCGTGAGCGACGTGGCCATCCCCAACGGCGCGAACGCCGTCACTCTGGCGCAGGCGGGAGGTAATCCCCGCAACCAGGACAACCCGGTCAACCGCATCGCGGATATCAATCCGGACGACATCGAGCGGATCGAGGTCCTGAAGGGGGGAAGCGCCGCGGCGATCTACGGGTCCAAGGCCACCAATGGGGTGGTCTTCATCACCACCAAACACGGGCAGCTGGGGAAGCCCCAGTTCAACATCACCCAACGATTCGGCTTCACCGAGCGAGCCAATGAGCTGGGCTCCCGGACCTTCACTTCACTAGACGAGGCTCTTTCGGTTTTCAGTGATACCGCCGCGGTGACTGCGGCCTTTCAGGCGGGACGGACCTTCGATTTCGAGAAGGAGCTCTACGGACACAAACCGTTCTCGTACGAGACCGATGCCAGCGTAAGCGGCGGGACCGAGAACACCAAGTACTACATCTCGGGGTTGGTGAAAGACGACGGCGGCATCGCCACCAACACGGGTTACAAGAAGCAATCGCTGCGCTCCAACCTTGAACAGGAGCTGGGGGGAGGGTTCAATCTCCAGGTCAACGTCAACGGGACCCACAGCCTCTCCAAGCGTGGCCTCTCCAACAACGACAATTCCGGTACCAGTCCATTCCTGGTCTTCCCCGTTACCCCGAACTTCGTCAATCTCCTGCCGAGCACGTCGAGCGACAGTCTCATTCCGTCCGACTTCCCGAGCAACCCGTTCGAGCGCAGCAATCCGCTTCAGACGTTCCAGTTCCTGAAGAATGACGAAGACGTCTGGCGGATGATTGGTACGAGCACGCTGCGCTGGTCGGCGGTACATACCGAAAAGCACAGCCTGCAGTTCATCGGTATCGGCGGGGTGGACTACTTCCAGCAGGACAACAACTTCGTATCCCCGCCGGAGCTGCAGTACGAGCCCAATGACGGGCAACCCGGCACCGTGGTATTGAGCAAGTCCTCCAATCGCAACCTCAGTCTCGCCTTGAACGCCAATCACACCTTCATACCGGGCAGCCAGGAGCACGGTGCCCAGTGGACCACGTCCGCAGGGGTGCAGTACGAGGAGCGGCGGCTGTTCGCGACCCAGATCATCGGTCGCACGCTGCTCACCGGCCAGGAGAGCCCACAGCAGGCAGCCAGCCAGACCGTGCTCTCACGGCTCGAGCCGGTGCGCGACCTCGGCATCTTCGGTCAGGAGGAGGCCCTCCTGGCTGACCGCCGGCTGCTGCTCACCGCAGGCCTGCGGGCCGACCGGAGCAGCGCCAATGGCAACCATGACAAGTTTTTCTTCTATCCTAAATTCGCCGGGTCCTATCGGTTCGTGAAACCGTTCGGCGGAGTGGATGAGATCAAGTTCCGCGCGGCCTACGGACAGACCGGCAACCGGGCGGCCTTTGGGGCGCTCTTCTCTCCGGATACCAGCGGCACGATCGGGGGCAACTCCGGCACCTTCATCGGCACCCGCGCCGGGGACGACTCGCTCAAGCCCGAGCGGCAGAAGGAGATCGAGACCGGCTTCGACGCCACGCTGGCCAATGGCCGGGCCCAGGTCACGCTGACGCTCTATCAGAAGAACATCGATGACCTGTTGCTGGAGCAGACCCTGCCTCCGTCAACCGGACAGGAGAACCGCATCTTCAGCTCGACCAGCTCGCTGCGGAATCGCGGCCTAGAGGCTTCGCTCACGGTTCAACCGGTGCAGTCCAGGGATGTGAACTGGGTGCTCCGCACGACGTTCTTCGCGAATAGGAGCAAGATCACCAGGCTCACGGTGCCCGCATTCCAGACCGGTGGCTTCGCTCTCTCACTGGGAACCTTCCAGATCCAGCAGGATAGCTCTCCCACTCAGATCTTCGGCCTGGTCGGCACCGATGCCGCCGGCAATGCGCTCGCCGGCAAGGTGGGTGATGCCAGCCCGGACTTCCAGATGTCGTTCTCCAGCGACGTCGACGTCAAGCGGTTCACCTTGGGCATGCTGTGGGATTACAAGCAGGGCGGCGACATCATCAACCTGACCGAGTTCCTGTACGACGCCGGCTCGAACAGCAAGGACTTTCTCGAACCGGGCGGCGGTGCCGACCGCATCAACCGTTTCGGCCAGGGATTCACCCAGCCATACGTGCAGAGCGGCACCTACGTGAAGCTGCGGGAGGTCAACCTCTCCTACAACCTGCCCGACCGGCTGGTCCGGGGCCTCCTGGGCTCCAGGGTCAGGACCGCACGACTGTCGTTGACCGGACGAAACCTGTTGCGATTCACCCCGTACCGCGGGCTCGATCCTGAGGTCAGCAACTTCGGCCGCCAGGCGATCGTGCGGAATATCGACGTGGCCCCCTTCCCGCCGAGTCGCAGCTTCTTCTTCTCCGTCGACCTGGGGTTCTGACCATGACCATCACGAAGCTTTCTCGTAAGGCTCTCGTCTTCGGTGCCATGGCCCTGGGAGCCTGCTCGTTCGACATCGAAAACCCGAATACGCCGGATATCATCGGCGAGAACCCCAACCGCTCGCAGGTGGCCAGCACCGCGAACGGTATCCTGATCGCCACCAGGGCCGATATGGCCGATTGGGCACTGGACGGCGCGATCTACGGCCGGGAGGCGTACCGGATCGATCCTTCCGATCCCCGCTTCTCCCAGGAAATGCTGCAAGGCCCCCTGGATCCCGGCAGCCGGGCCTTCGGGGGCGACCACTGGGCGGAGGAGTACGCGGCGATCCGAACCGGTAACGACCTGCTGGCGGTCATCGCCACGGCCAGCGCGCTGACCGCGGAAGAGCAGAGCGCGACCAGCGGCTTCGCTCGCACGTTGCAGGCCTACAACTTCCTCATCGTCCTGGATTCCCATAGCCAGGATTCGATTCCCATCGACGTCGGCACCAACGTCACTGCCGAGCCGGCCCCCTTCCGGACCAGAGCCGACGCCTTTGCCCACGTCGCCAACCTGCTGGATTCGGCGGCCACGGACCTTGCCGCCGCCGGGACCGCCGCGTTCCCATTCTCCCTGCCAAGCGGGTTCGCGGGCTTCAATACCCCGGCGACCTTCATTCAGTTCAACCGGGCCCTGCGGGCCAGGGTGGCAGTTTACCTGACAGATTATGCCGGCGCGCTCACCTTCCTTGCCGGGTCGTTCTACAATCCGGGAGCCGCCCTCGACCTGGGCGTCTATATGGATTTCAGCGCCGGCCCGGGCGACTTCGCCAATCCGCTGGCGATCGACCCACAGACCGGGGAGAACTTCGGCCATCCCTCTCTGCGCACTCAGGCGCAGCTTCAGCCAAGCGGCGATCTGGACCAGCGGTTTATCGATAAGCTGGTCACCCGGCCCTCCCGGTCCGGCGGGACGACGAACACAACCCCGCCTCAGCTGATCAGCTCGGACCTGGGCTGGATCCGTTACCCCAGTCCGAATACGCCGATACCATTCATCAAGAACGAGGAGCTGATACTGCTCCATGCGGAGGCGAGCATTGGGTTGAACGACCTGGCGACTGCGGTGACCGACATCAACCTGGTGCGCACCACCTCGGGCGGCCTTGCTCCCCTGGTCGCGTTTGCCGATCAGACCGCGGCGGTTACCGAGCTGCTCTATAACAAGCGCTACTCCCTGATGTACGAAGGGGGTCACAGCTGGATCGACTATCGCCGATACGGCCGCGCGGCGGATCTGAAATCCTTTGATCGCGTGGGGCCTCCTCCGGACGTCATCTTCTCGACGCTGCCGATCCCAACGGCGGAGGTGTTACCCCGCGAGTGACGCGGCTCGATCCCGCTCTGCCGGCCAGCGAGCCCTCTGGCGCACCGGGGGCTCGCTTGGCATTATGAACGGGTTAGCATGGCCTGGCCGGCCGCTCCCATCCCAGAAGGTTTGCCGCGCATGTCCGGGACATGGGACCAATCCCCTAAGCCGCTGGTTTCGCCGGTCTCTAGACCAGTCGGCGCGAGGCGTGGTTGATCGATCTCTGAGGGAAGTCCGTCGTCATAGCCATGGAGGGCATCGCAAATGAGCCGTCGCAACACGCATGTTCCCAGTATCGGACTCCTCGCACTGGTAGCAGGAGTGGTGTCCCTCGTTGCCTGTTCCGGGGAGGCGGGAAAGTACGCCGGAAACTGGAAGCGGGATCTGTCGGGTGAAGGCGAGGTGCAGATGAACCTCGCGTCCAACGGCGGAGTGGAGCTGATGCTGCCGTCGCCCCGGTGGCCCGATTCAGTCGACATGAAGGGCAAGGCCTCCTTCAAAGGCGACACGCTGATCTTCAAGGCCGACACCGCGGGAAGCGCCTGCCAGACGTCGGAGGCCCGGTACGTGGTGTCTCGCAACGCGGACGAGCTGCAGATCGCCGGCGTGGGCATGGATACCTGTGGGGGACGGCGGGCGGCGCTGGTAGGGGTGTGGAAGAAATCGTAAGGGCGTGAAAGGTGACAGGTGACAGGTGAACGGCAAGAGGTAATCCCTCTCACGTCTCACCTTTCACCTCTCACGTTAGGGCCGGCCACTGCTGGCTCACGCAGTGGAAGGCGCCGAGTCCCCAAACGAGGTCGGTACAGTCGATCGCGATCACCTCGCGATCGGGAAAGAGAGACTGCAGCGTCAGGCGGGCCTGCTCATCGCGCTCGGGATCGTAGGCCGGCAGCAGGACCACTCCGTTCGCGATGTAGAAGTTGGCGTAACTTGCCGGCAGCCGCTGCCCCTCCTGGTACAGCGCCCGGGGCAGGGGGAGTTGCACCACCCGTAGGGGCTGGGCCGCCTCGTCGGTCATCCGGTTGAGCCGCTCCAGGTTCTCCTGGAGCGGCTCGTAGTTTTCGTCGGCCGGATCCTCCTCCACCACCGTGACCACTGTGCCGGAATCGACGAAGCGGGTGAGATCGTCCACGTGGCCGTCGGTGTCGTCTCCCACAATTCCATCACCCAGCCAGAGGATACGGCTCACGCCGAGGTAGTCCCGGAGGGCTGACTCGATCTCGGCCCGGCCCAGTCCCGGGTTTCGGTTGGGATTGAGCAAACAGGCTTCGGTGGTCAGCAGGGTACCCTGGCCGTTCACGTCGATCGAGCCGCCCTCGAGCACCATCCTGGGAGAGAACACCGGAATGCCGTACTCCTGGCCAATGCGGGTCGGGATCACGTCGTCGAGGTCGAAAGGCGGGTATTTGCCGCCCCAGGCATTGTAGTCCCAATCGATGATGGCTTCCTCTCGACGATCCCCCACCACTTCACGCTGCACGAAGATCGGTCCGTGATCCCGGCACCAGGCATCGTTGGTGGGATGATGGTGAAACCGCACGTTTTGGCCGTCGGCCCGGCAATCGGCCAGGAGCCGGCGCACATCCTGCTCCATGTCCGCGCCTGACACGTTGATGTGCACCTCTTCGTGCTCCCCGAGGTGGCGCACCATTCGGGCGAAGATGGCCGGCACCGGGCCAAACTTTCCGGGCCAGGAGGCCTGCTTGTGAGGCCAGCTGAGCCAGGTGCCCCGGTGGGGCTCCCACTCGGCGGGCATGCGATATCCAAGATCGGCTGGGGTTGGAGACATGGTGAGAAGGTGAAACGTGAAGGGTGAAAGGTGAAGGGGCGGCTTACCCCTTTCACGTTTCACCTTTCACGTTTTACGCTCTTCAATCGAGGTACCGCTTGGTCAGGTCTTGGTATGCGTCGATCCGGCGATCGCGCAGGAAGGGCCAGTGGGTGCGGCTCGCGTCGACCTTGCTCAGATCACAGGAGACCACCAGGACCTCCTCACCGGTGCCACCCTTCACCAGCAAGCGGCCACCCGGATCGGAGACGAAGCTCCCGCCCCAGAACTCCAGGCCGCCGGCGGAATCGCCTTCATGGCCCACCCGATTCACCGCGCAGACATACACCCCATTGGCGATGGCGTGGCTTCGCTGAATGGTTTCCCACGCGGCTTGCTGCTGGGCGCCATGCTCCTCCTTTTCCGCCGGCAGCCACCCGATTGCCGTCGGGTAGAACAGGATCTGGGCACCCGACATGGCAGTGAGCCGGGCTGCCTCAGGATACCACTGGTCCCAGCAGACCAACACCCCGATCCGGCCAAAGCGCGTATCCCAGCTGCGAAATCCGAGGTCGCCCGGCGTGAAATAGAACTTCTCGTAGTACTGAGGGTCGTCGGGGATGTGCATCTTGCGGTACTTACCGAGCAGTCGGCCGTCCGCATCCAGAATCGCCGCGGTATTGTGATAGAGTCCCTCGGCCCGCTTCTCGAACAGCGACGCCACAATCACTACACCGAGCTCTCCTGCCACGCTGCCGAGGGTGGTGGTCGATGGCCCGGGAATGCTCTCCGCGAGATCGAAGTGACGATGATCCTCCGTCTGGCAGAAGTATTGACTCCGGAAAAGCTCCTGCAGGCAAACGATCTGCGCACCGCGTTCAGCGGCGTCCCGCACTCCCCGCACGGCCTTGCGCAGGTTCTCTTCCGGATCCAACGTGCAGCGCATCTGAACCAGCCCAAGGCTGACCGATTTCGGCATCGACATGGCTGTGAAGATAACCGGCCAGCTGGGCAGGGGACACGGATGCCGTTCGGGTGACCTCCGTCACTTTAGCGAGCCGGTCCCCTCCGCCATCTTATTCTCAGCTGGCCCGGATACCACTCCTCCGGGCGCCATCTTTGTGATCGCCGAAAGGACTGAGCGTTATGAGCGACTCTACGCAGTGGGTGCGGCCGTTGCGTTGGCAGACCATGGCGCGTGCCGCTCTGGCGGGCATTGGGTTACTGGTCGTGGGCTGCGGCGGCAGGGAGAAGGAGAGCACAGGCATGCGCGATACCAGCCAGGCCTCGCCCTCGGCGGACACCAGCAGCGCCGCGCGGGCCGAAGGCCCGGCAGCCGTGCCGGCCGACACCAGTCACCGCACGCCCGGCATCAAGGATTCGACCCCGGCACCGCCGGAGCCAGGCACTTCGGTCGTGCGGCGAGCCGACACGTCGGCCAAGCAGAAGGCGGCGGCCCCGAGTGCGCCGGCTAAGCCGAAGCCGGCGGCTCCACCGGCCAAGCAACCGGCCGCCCAGGATACCGGGAAGCAGACCGCGGAAGCCCCGCTCCGGGACAAGTACCATCCCGCGCCGCTCGACACGGTTCCTCAGCAGGTGTACGAGGGCTGGAAGCAGTTCAATCTCAACTGCGCTCGCTGTCACGGTGAGGACGTCCTGGGCACCACCATCGCGCCCCATCTGATCATGTCGCTCAAACCCGATGGCCCGATCAACAGCAAAGAGCTGTTCATGTCCACGGTCTGCTCCGGCCGTCCGGAGAAGGGCATGCCGGCCTGGTGCAGTTTGGGGCTTGGGATGGACAAAATCGAGCAGATCTACTCCTACGTGAAAGGTCGCAGCGATGGGAAAATCCATCCGGGACGGCCGGCTGTCCGCCAGGCGGGATGACAGACGGCGCGCGTTGCCGCTGGTCCTGCTCGCGGTAGCGCTGCTCCTGGCGCCGAGCCAAGCCCGAGCACAGGGGCGGAAGGCGGCCGAGGTCAGTCCCCAGGAGTACGAGGGCTGGCGGCAGTACAGCGTCCACTGTGCCCGGTGCCATGGTCAGGACGTGCTGGGAAATCCCGTCGCGGCGGACCTGCTCAAGGCGACTGGGCCGGGCGGACCGTCAGAGTCTCAAAAGGTGTTCGTCGGCGTAGTGCAGAACGGTCGCACCGGGCGGGGAATGCCGGCCTTCGGCAAGACTCTGACTCCAGGACAAGCAGCGGCGATCTACGCCTACGTGAAAGGCAGGGCCGATAAGCGCATCCCAGCGGGCCGTCCCGCGCCGCCTGGCTGATGGCTCAAGAAGCGGTCGCGGTTGAGGGCGTGAGCTGGAGATTCACTTGGGCCTCCCCTAGCGACACGGGCCAACGCAGGGTGACCGATTCTCCTTGGCGAGTCCGGTCGAGACCCCGCTCCGACTTGGCGACCGTATCGATGGAAAACCGCCAGGTCTCCGGCTCGGGACTGCAATCGATCTCCAGGGGAGCAAAGAGCGACAGTTCAGCCGTGAACCGCGCGGTCTGATCCCCCACGTTCGGATCCCACTCATATCTCACGGATAGCTGGCCGTCTTCTCCAAACCGGAGCCGTTTGGCCAAGGGAACCGGTCCCTCCGCCCGACAGAGGATTTCCCCTGCTCCGTTGGAGCGTGAAACGGTAAACTCGCACGCGCTCCGCGCCCAGGAGACCAGCGGATGGTAGTCGCCGCGAGCGTACTCCTCGAGGCCCAGACTGCCCGATACGACGCGCTCCACGAACAGCGCCCGATCGTCGGCGTCGAGCGGGGGACGGGTATCCAGGCGGATGCCCTCTTCGATGTCGTGGATACTCTGGCTGCCGAGCCCATCGCCGGAGGCCAGTTCAGCCGCGCGTTGCAGGGCCAGATCGTGATACGCTTCGCGCCGCCGGGTGAGCGCGCTGGCGTAATTCACACCCCTGGCGAATACGGTGTACTCCTCTACCGCACCACCACGCCGAGGACTCACCAGGGCGGAGAACTGATCCGAGTGGATCCAGATCTCGAGGTGTCCGTCGCCATCGAAGTCCAGGACCTCCCAGGATAGGCCCTGGTCATGACGGAGCTCGCGCTCGGCGATCGCGAGATTGCGCCAGATGGCCTCGCGAAGGTGGGGCAGGTACAGGCCACCGAAGACTCCATGCCAGTAGGCATCGTTGCATTGGGCCCGGCCGATGGCCCGCCGCGCGCCCGCGGGGTCCCCCATCCTGCGGCAAAGGGCTGAGAGGGCCAGCATCTTCTTGTGCATCCGATTCGACTCGGAGTACTTCGCCAGGAAGTTGCGCCAGTGTCCACCGCGGACCAGCGCACCATCGGGGCCGGCTATGCGCTCGTCACCCAGGTCCTGCTCGATGCGCCCGAGGCGCAGCGCGGCGTCGGGCGGTAAGGACCAGCCTTCCATTTCGCGGTACGATGCCGTGGGCAGGTAGGCGATGCCGGAGCTCGGCACCGCATCGAGCGCATGGTCCAGCCGGCTCAGCATCGCTTCGCCACTCTGCACCAGCTCGCCGATTGTGGTCATGAAACGATCCAGCCAGCCACGGTCGTACACCCACTCCTTGGTACCGGGCCAGCCGCCGAACTTCTCCCCATCATCGGCCAACACCGCGAGCCGATGACCGGCGTGGCGCAGCTCCCGCAGGTACGCGCCGGTTTCCTCTGGTGGCCGGAAGGGGATGAGGTAACGGAGCCGCTCGTCGATGGGGAAGAGCGCGATCTGCCTGCCGTCGCTCTCGGTCCAGAGCGGCGCATGCAGTTGCTGGTTGGAGAAGCCGGTGACCAGGAAGTGGCGGTCGTCCACCAGGGCGTAGCGCACGCCGGCTTGGGCAAGATCGGCGGCCAGGTCGGGCTCCCAGACCCGCTCGGTCAGCCAGAGTCCCGTGGCCGTTGCCCCGAAGCGGCGCCGCAACGCCTCCTGCATCCACTGAATCTGTTCCACCCGATCGCTCCGCAGCAGCGACGCGAGCACCGGCTCGTAAAATCCGGCGAGCAGCAACTCGATGCTACCGTCCGCGACCAGCCGGCCCAGCGAATCGAGATAGGCCGACTCGTGAGACTCCAACCACTCGAGCAGCGGCCCTGAGAGATGGAGCACGGCGGGAAAGAATTGGCGTGACGTGAGCCGTTCCAGCAGCGGCCGGTACACGTCGTCCACGTGCTGGGCAAAGACGTGATCGAAGTTGCCCACCGGTTGGTGGAAATGGAGTCCGAACACGAACCGGATCGGCGTCATGGTCAGCCGAGGGCGAGCGAGCGGGACCCGCCAAGCGCCGCGGTGAGAGCCGGCAGGATATCGGGAAAGAGATCGTCTCGCCGGGCCATCTCCTCCGCCTGCCGCTGACCGGTTTGGATCGCGCTCTCGCTACCGTCCACCATCGCCCCGACCAACGCCTCCGCGTCGGTACAGTGCTCGGTGAAGCGCCGCTCGGCGTAGTCGGCCGCGGCCCCGGTGGAGATGATGAACTGCCAGTCGGACGACTGCGCCAGCAGGAGTTCCCGGGCAGCCTGAACCAGAATGGGGCGGCTCGCGGGCGACGCGAGGGCGGTAGGCGCGATGTCCCAGAAGCGCTCCTCCAGGGGCCAGAGTCGCTTCCAGGTCCAGACGGTCTGATCGCTGAGCCACATGCTGAAGTCGCCGTTGGCGCCCCAGGAACCGGTGGGGAGACGGATGGCGGTACGAGGCGGATACGCGGTCAGATGGCGGGAGCCGGTCACCGGGCGCACGCCGGGGTGGTGAGTGAGTTCGCGATAGACGTTTCCCAGAAAATCAGGGCCCTCGAACCACCAGTGGCCGAACAGCTCGGTATCAAAGGGCGCGACGATGACGCCCTCGCGGTTCTGGCGCTCGTCGGATGCGATCTGCGCCAGCAAATGAGCGAAGTGGCTGGCATGTCCCCGGGTGCGATCCATAGCCGCGTCGGGATTGTAGGATTGTTTGCCCCCCAGATCGACGTTGGGTCCGCTCACCCGCCAGAATTTGAGTCCGCCGGGCCAGCGCATCTTGTGAAATTCGAGATACCATTCGTCGCCCGGGTATCCCTCCGAGCGACTCCAGACCTGCATCGATGCGCGGGGATCGCGCACGTACGCGGAGACGCTGCCGGCGCCGCGCGCGTGGGCCACCCGATAGGCAAGGTAGGGACTGCGACTGGCGGCGACCTCGATGGCGCGGGCCTGGGGGCTGTGCACCGTCGGATCACCGGCGGGGTCGCCGTACAGCCCGAGCGGTCGCCCGGCGGCAGCCAAGTGGGAATCCACGAAGAAGAAGCGGAACCCTGCGTCGGCCAGATGCTCCTCGATGCCGCGCCGGACGCCAGTCCGGGGCGCGCCGCGCCAGGGTTCCCACGGCCCCCGGGGCCGGTAGGCGCACTCCGGCAGCCAGCAGCCAACCGGAGCCCGCCCGAAGATGCGCCGGTGCTCGAAGGTGCCCACCGCGAGTTGGAAGCGGATGCTCTCATCCCGGGCGAGCAGCGGCAGGAAGCCGTGCGTGGCGGCGGAGCCAATGATCTCGAGCCGACCGGCAGCCTCGAGCGCGCGAAAGGCGCCGATGAGATCCCGGCCGATCTCGTGGAATAGTCGCCGGAGCTGAAGCAGCCGACCACGCCAATACTCGGCCAACGGGAGCAGCGCCGAGTCTCCGGTCGCCGCCAGGGAAGCGGGCGCGTTGTCGCAGGCCTCGATCCGCTGGACAAAGAAGGCCTCCATCTCCTCGACGAAGCTGGGGTGGCTGAGCTGGTTGGCGAGCACCGGGGTGAACCCGATAGTGATGGGCGCGGGCACCCCCTCCTGATTCAGCTGTCTCAGCACCTCGAGCAGGGGCAGGTAGGTGTCCAGGGCCGCCTCGGTCAGCCAGTCGCTACCGTGGGGCCAGCGACCGTGGTGCAGGACGAAGGGCAGATGCGTGTGCAGGGTAAAGACGAAATCCATCGTCGAGGCGTTCACTGTGGGCTGCCCGCGTGTGCCAGCGCGCGCCGATACACGTCGAGGTACTTGGACACCGAGCCCTCCCAGCTGAAGTCGCGCGCCATCCCTCGGCGCATCAGGGTCTGCCAGCGCGCCGCGTCGGCGAACCAGTTGAGCGCGCGCAACCCTGCCTCCTCCAAGGCCTGAGGCGTGTAGGAGTCGAACACAAAGCCCGTGACGCCGTCCTCCACCGTCTCGGCCAGCCCGCCTACCCGGCGGACGATCGGTGGCGACCCGTATCGCTGAGCCCGCATCTGAGTCAGCCCACAGGGCTCGTAGAGCGACGGCATGAGGAAAATGTCGGCACCGGCCATGAGCCGGTGCTCCAACCGATCGGTAAAGTCCAGCTGCACTCCGATCCGATTGGGCGCCGAGGAGGCCAGCTCCACCAGGGCCTGCTCATAGTGATGCTCGCCGCTTCCGAGAAAAACGAACTGCGCGTCGGCGGCGAGCAATTCCACCGCGCTCAGAATGAGATCCAGGCCTTTCTGGGTGACCATCCGCCCAGTCATGCCGAAGAGGGGAGCACGACGCCGCTGCGGCAGTCCGAAGGACCGCTGCAGCGCCGCCTTACAGCGACGCTTCCCATCCAGCTTGTCGGCCGAATACTGGGCGGTGATCTGGGGATCGATTGCGGGATCCCAGGAGGTCTGGTCGATCCCGTTGAGGACACCGACGAAGCGGTCTCCCAGCGAGAGGAATGTGTCGTGCAGCCCGAAGCCCCCGCCGGGGGTGCACAGCTCGCGAGCCTGGGTGGCGCTGACGGTGGTCACGAAATCAGCAAAGGCGAGACCGCCCTTTAGAAAATTTACCTTGCCATACCACTCCAGCTGTTGCCAGTTGTACAGCGCCCAGGGAAGCCCGATGTCGGGCATGGCCTCCGGGGGGAAGTGGCCCTGGTACCCGGGATTGTGGACCGAGACCACGGTGCTCGTGGTGGTGCCGGGGCGATCCAGCTTGGGGAGGGCACGGAGATAAACCGGCGCCAGGGCAGTGTGCCAGTCGTGCGCGTGAAGCAGCACCGGCCCCGGCACCAACCGGGGCAGGATCGATACCGCCGCCAGGGCGAAGAATGCGAAACGCCGCGCGTTGTCAGGGTAGTCCGCGCCGTTCTCGCCATAAATTCCCGGCCGGTTGAAATACTCCAGATGCTCGATGAAGAAGACCTGAGGTCCGTTTGCCGGGCCCGTGACCCGGAAGACTCTGGCCTCCTCGGTGCGGGGGCCCATCGGGATCATGAACGGCGGGCCGACCGGTTCGAGGTCAGGCTCGACGTCACGGACGGTGCGATACAGCGGGAGGATGGCCACGACCTGGACGCCGGCCGCTTGCTGAAAGTTGGCGAGACCGCTTACGGCTTCTGCCAGCCCGCCGGTTCGGGCGTAGGGGTAGTACTCCGCGGCTACATGTACGACCGACACCGGCTCGCCGGTTGGTGTGGTCAGCCGCGGGGGGGCGCTCGTCGGAGCCAGCGCCGTTTGGTGGAGGGTTGCCATCCGCTATACCTCATGCCGTGGGTGGGTCGTCCCCAGTCGTCTCCCCACGGATCGCTGGAGCGTAGTATTCCTGAACGTAGTTCTGTACCATCCGCCGGGCCGTGAATCGGGTCCCCGCCAGACGAAGAGCATGCCGCATCTTCTCCACCCAGCCGAGGGGAATGCCGCCGGCGTTGCGGGTGTAATAGAGCGGGATCAGCTGCTCCTCGAGCAGCCGGTAGAACCGGTCCACATCCGACGCATCGGCGTCTTCCGTTTCCCCGCCCGGTGATATGGCCCATCCGCTCAGCCCGTCGTAGCCTTCCTGCCACCATCCGTCGAGGGTGCTCAGCTGGGGAATCCCATTGAGCGCCGCCTTCATGCCGCTCGTCCCTGATGCCTCGAGCGGCACTCGCGGAAGGTTGAGCCACAGATCGACGCCTTGCACCAGCAGATGGGCGAGGTGCATGTCGTAGTCTTCCAGAAACGCGACTCGCCCCTCGAACTCGGGATCGCGAGTGAACTGATAGACGATCTGCAGCACTTCCTTGCCCGGATTGTCTGCCGGGTGGGCCTTGCCGGCAAAAATGATCTGCACCGGCCGCCACGGGTCGGTCAGCAGCCGACGCAGCCGATCGAGGTCGCGGAAGATCAGATTAGCGCGCTTGTAGGTCGCGAACCGCCGAGCGAAGCCGATGGTGAGTGCGGTTGGATCAAGCAGGGTCCCGGCCCCGACCACCTGCGCTGCCTCCTTGAATCGTCCGGCGAAGCGCCGCCGCGCGTCCTCCCGGATGAAGTTGGCCAGGATCTGCTTCAGCCGTAGATGGGCGTCCCACAGTTGGCCGTGATCCAGCGTGAGGACCTGATCCCAGAACCCGGGCTCATCGATACGGTTTCCCCAATCATGTCCCAGGTGCGTCTCCAGCAGGTTCATGATGGGGCTCGCCATCCAGGTGGCGAGGTGGACCCCGTTGGTCACGTGCCCGACCGGGACGGTCTCCCACGGCCGTCCGGGCCAGAGATCCCGCCAGAGATTGCGGGAGACCTGCCCGTGGCGACGGGATACGCCGTTCACTCTGGCGCAAAGCCTCATCGAGGTAACCGTCATGTGGAACTGACCCGGCAGGGCAGGGTGGGCCCCGAGTCCGAAGAGCGTGTCCCGATCGACTCCCATTTCCTTCCAGATCGGTCCGGTGCAGCTCTCCAGCTGCTCGACTGAGAACGCGTCGTGGCCGGCGGGGACCGGCGTATGGGTGGTGAACACGCCGTGGGCTCTCACCTTGGCCACGGCTTCTTCGAAGAGAGTACCCTGGACGGTGAGCTCGCGCACCCGCTCGATCATCATGAACGCGGCGTGTCCCTCGTTGGCATGCCAGACTGAGGGATTGATGCCTAACGCGCGGAGCAGCCGGACTCCGCCCACTCCGAGAATCCACTCCTGACGAATCCGGAGATCGGGGCCACCGGTATAGAGCTTGTTCATCAGCCCACGATCGTCCGGGTGGTTCCCTTCCAGGTTGGTGTCGAGGAGATAGATCGGCACCCGTCCCACCATCATGCGCCACGCGCGCACGTGCACCGGTCGGCCGGAACACTCCACGGTGGTGAGGTAGGGCTGCTGCTTGGAGCCGGTCACCAGCTCGAGAGGAGTCAAACTGATGTCGAATTCTTCGTCGCTGTCCTCCTGCCAGCCGTCCAGCCGGAGCCGCTGGTCGAAGTATCCCTTTCGATAAAAGAGGCCCACGCCTACCAGGGGAACGCCGAGGTCGCTGCAGGACTTGCAGTGATCGCCCGCGAGGACGCCGAGGCCTCCGGAGTAGATCGGCACCGAGTTGTGCAGACCGAATTCAGCGCAGAAGTAGGCCACCGGTCTGGTGTCGAGCTCAGGATAGCTGCGGGCAAACCAGGTGTCCTTGCTCGAGGTCTCATGCTGCATGCGCGTCATCACGTCGTCGTAGCGACGGAGAAAGTCGCTATCGCTGGCGCACGCGGCGATGCGGGCAGGATCGACCCGGCAGAGCAGCTCGAGAGGGTTGTGGCGGGTGAGGTGCCAGAGGGCTTCGTCGATGGAGCGAAAGAGGCCCCGCCCCTCTCGACTCCAGCTCCACCAGAGATTCATCGAGAGTGCAGCGAGTCCCTCGATGCGGGCCGGAAGGTAGGGGATCCGGCTGTGCTCCGTAATCATGCCCTAGTATAGCCGCGCCAGGGTCGGCAG
>JBIOUY010000150.1:0-28150 GCA_044867445.1 Gemmatimonadales bacterium | reverse complement strand
TTAGCTGTTAGCCGTCAGCTTCCTGCTCGCTTCTCACTGTCGTTTAGATTGTTCGCCTATGCTGACGACTGCCCTTGTTACAGGGGCCACGCAGGGTATCGGTCGCGCCACGGCATTTTCGCTGGGGCGCGCGGGCTACCGGGTCGGAGTGTGTGCCCGAACCGCGGCCAAGGTCCAGACGCTCCTCGCGGAGCTCGGGGCCGAGGGGATCCGGGCAGCTGGGGCCGCGGCCGATGTGGCCAACCCGGAGCAGGTGGCCAGTACCCTGAGCCATATTACCGGCCAGCTCGGGGAAGTCGGGGTACTGGTCAACAATGCCGGCATCCTGATCGCGCGGCCCTTCGAAGAGTTGACGCTGGAGGAGTGGGACGCCACCATGGCCACCAATCTTCGGAGCCTCTTCGTGGTCACCCGGGCGGTCCTCCCCTCCATGCGGCAGAGGAAGGAGGGCGTCGTTGTAAACGTTGCCAGCCTCGCTGGCCGCAACGGCTTCGTGGGGGGAACCGCGTATGCTGCCTCCAAGCATGCGGTACTGGGATTTAGCCGGTCGCTCATGCTGGAGGTCCGCAAGGAGAATGTGCGGGTGATCGCGATCTGCCCCGGGTCCGTGGATACCGGGATGCTGCATAACCAGCCTCTGCTTCACGCCGACCCCCGGCATATTCTGCGTCCCGAGGATGTTGCCGATACTATCCTCCACACCCTCCGCCTCCCCGAGCGGGCGCTGGTGAGCGAGTTGGACATCCGGCCCACGAACCCATAGCTGAAAGTCCGTCTGCATGCCTGGCGTACTGGTGACCATGTGCCTCTGCCGTCGGATCTCATTCGAGCATCTACTGCCGCTGGCCCGGGCAGCCGGATGGGGATTGCCCGAGCTCATGCGAGAGACCGGGTGCGGCGCGAGTTGTGGTCTTTGTCGCCCCTATCTCCGGCGGATGCTGGCCACCGGAGAAACCGTGTTTCACGAGCTGCTTGCCGAGGAAACAGGCTGAATGGGTTCTCGAAGCCTCCCTCGAATCCGCGGCATTAACTGGAGCCGACTCTACGTACCCCGGGTGCTCACCGGCCTGGCTCTGCTCGTGGCATGGTTCGGCATCTACTTCGCCTTCGAGGGACACTGGCTTGGACTTGCACTCCCGCTGGTCACGACGATCCTCACCCTGGCCGCCCTGCGCCGGGGCGACGCTCTCGCCGGGGCGCGGAGCGAGGCCCTGCGTCAGGCACTGAGCTCGGCGGCCACCCGCAACCGCGAGCTCGAGCGGCTCCGCCACCTCGCGGCAACCATGCTTGCGGGAACCGAGCTCCCCGGGCTGGTCAATGAGGTCGCCCATGCGGCGGCCGACCTGCTCGAGGCGGAGAGCGGGGGAGTCACACTCGTGGTAGAAGAGGGTCGCTTCCTGAGGGTGGCCGCGGCGACGGGGCCGCTCGAAGTGATGGCTGGCCGGCTCGTCCCGGTTGACGAGTCTCTCCTGGGATGGGTGGTAAGCCACGGGACAGCGCTGGTCTCCGACGACATGGACGCCGATCCCCGGAGCTACAAGCCGCCAGATGTCACCATCGCGCTTCGCACCGTTGCCGTGGTTCCGCTCCGCTCCGCGGGCGTTGTGATCGGCACCGTGAGTGCGCACAATCGTCACGACGGCCGCCCCTTCAGTGAGCACGATCTTCGGTTGCTCCAAATTCTGGGCGACCAGGTGGTGGTTGGGCTGGACCGGGCCGCGGTGCTTCAGGAAAGCCGCCGGAACGAGCGGGCGCTCGCGGCCAAGAATGCCGAGCTGCAGCGAGCCACTCAGCTCAAGAGCGAATTCCTGGCGAATATGTCGCACGAGCTGCGCACGCCGCTCAACGCGATCATCGGGTTCTCCGATCTGATTCTCGCGGGCGGATCGGGCGAGATCAACGAGCAGCAGCGCGATTTTCTGGAGGCGGTCCTGCGGAACGGCCGCCACTTGCTGGCGCTCATCAACAGCGTCCTCGATCTCTCCAAGATCGAGGCCGGACGGATGTCGCTCACGCTGGCGAAGACCGATTTGCGCGAGGCGATCGTGGGAGCCGTGACGGATACGGCCAGCCTGCGGAGCGCCAAACAGCAGGAGTGCGCACTTCAGCTGGAAGACGGTACGCTTACCGTCGTGGCCGACGGCGTACGGGTCCGGCAGGTGCTGTTTAATCTCCTGTCGAACGCTTCCAAGTTCACGCCGGAAGAGGGTCGGATCACCCTTGCTGCCATGCGGACCCGGGCGCCGCTGCCGACTCCCGCCGAGCGGGCGGGAGATGAGCGCCGGATGGTCACTCAGGATGTCGTCTGGGTCTCGGTGGTGGATACCGGAATCGGCATCGCGCCGGAGGACAAGCCCAAGCTGTTCCAGGAATTCAGCCAGGTGGACAGCTCGTCGAGTCGTCAGGCGCAGGGAAGCGGTCTGGGGCTAGCGCTCTGTAAGAAATTCGTAGAGATGCACGGAGGGACCATTGGCGCTGATTCCATTCCGGGCAAGGGCTCGAGTTTCTGGTTTATCCTGCCCGCCAGCGGGCCCATCCGGCGTCACCCCACTAGTGAGGCGGCTGAGGCTCCTTGACCCTGCGCGGCGGCAGGAGCATCAGGATGGCGCCAACCACTACCAGCGGCACGCTGAGCAGCTGACCCAGATCGAAAGCCATACCAGCCTCCGCCGCGACCTGCGGCTCCTTCAAGAACTCGATCGCAAAGCGGAAGCCAAAGATCAGCACCAGTGCGGCGCCGAATAGTCGGCCGTTCTGCAGGGGCAGGGAAGAGCGCCGGCGTGCGGCCCACAGGATGAGCCCGATCACCAGGTAACCCAGCGCCTCGTACACCTGGGCCGGATGACGGGGCCGTTGGTCTACCCGTGCGAAGATGACCGCCCAAGGCACCTCAGTCGGCTTTCCTATAATCTCTGAATTGAAGAGGTTGCCCAACCGAATCGAGGCAGCCGCAATCGGAGCCACCAGCCCGACACGATCGAGCAGCCACAGCATCGGCTGGCCGCTTCGCCGGGCAAACCACCAGACCGCGAGGATGATGCCGACGGCGCCCCCATGACTCGCGAGCCCGCCCCGCCAGATGTAGAGAATCTGAAGTGGATGGGTGAGGTAGAACCCCGGCTCGTAGAGCAGCGTATGCCCAAGCCGCGCGCCCACGATCGTGCCGATGACCACGTAGCCGAAGAGCCGGTCGACTTCCGCCCGCGCCAGGCCGTCTCGTTGGAAGATGCGCCAGCCTACCTCGTAGGACGCCAGCAGGCCGACCGCGAACAACACCCCATACCATCGGATGCCGAGCGGCCCCAGTTGAATCAGCACCGGGTTCACGTTCCACACGATCCAATCGTGGGTGGCAACCCTCATCTCGAGCATGGTGCTGGCATCCGTTGTTGAGGGTGCTCGGGCAATGTATCCTCCGGCGTCGCTCGCGCTGTTCACCGTTCTCGGCGCCTGAAAACTCTAGTCGGCTCTGGCCGTAGTGGCTACCATGGCTCGCCAGCTGCTCCTGCTCATCGTGCTTGCGCTGGCCCCCTGGTGGCGCGCGAGTGCCCAGAATTCCGCCTTTACCCACGCCGACACCCTTCGCGGCTCGCTCACGGCCGAGCGAGTCTGGTGGGATGTGACGTTCTATGACCTTCACGTCACCATCGACCCCTCCGACAGCACCTTCCGCGGCTGGAACGCCATCAGCTACCGCGTTGTGGGTCCTGCCCGAGAGATGCAGATCGACCTTCAACCACCCCTCCAGCTCGACAGCGTGGTGCAGGACAGCCGGCGGCTGAGTTTTCGCCGGGACGGAAACGCCTTCTTCGTGAAGCTGGTCGCGAGCCAGAAGCGAGGTACGATCAGGCAGGCGAGTGCGTACTACAGCGGCAAGCCTCACGCGGCGCAGAAGGCGCCTTGGGATGGAGGAGTCGTTTGGGCGCAAGACCAGGAGGGTCATCCTTGGATCGCGACGGCCTGCCAGGGGACCGGTGCGAGCATCTGGTGGCCCACCAAGGACACCCAGGCTGACGAGCCCGACAGCCAGCGCGTCGTCCTCACGGTTCCGGATTCGCTTCAGGCGGTCTCCAACGGCCGGCTTCGTGGGGTCACTCCCGCGGGCCAGGGTCGCACCTCATACGAATGGTTCGTCACCAGCCCCATCAACAATTACGACGTCGCGGTGAACATTGGCCGATACGCCCAAATCAACAGTTCCTATCCAGGCGAAGCCGGACGCCTCACGCTGGAGTTCTGGCCACTCCCGAGTCACCGGGAAGCCGCGCGAAGCCAGTTCAGCCAGGTGCAACCGATGCTTGCCTGCTTTGAGCGTTGGTTCGGCCCATACCCCTGGTACCGGGACGGCTACCAACTGGTCGAGACGCCGTTCCTGGGCATGGAGCATCAGAGCGCGGTCGCCTACGGCAACGGGTATGAGAACGGCTACAAGGGCACCGATCTCTCGGGCACCGGATGGGGGCTCACCTGGGACTTCATTGTGATCCACGAGAGTGCCCACGAATGGTTCGGGAATAGCATTACGTCGGCGGATATCGCGGACATGTGGGTACATGAAAGCTTCGCCAACTACGCCGAGAATCTCTTCACCGAATGTCAGTATGGATCGGCTGCCGGGGCCGCCTACGTCATCGGAACCCGCAAGAAGGTGAAGAACGACCGGCCGATCATCGGCCCTTATGGGGTGAACACCGAAGGCTCGAGCGATATGTACTACAAAGGCGGAAACATGCTGCACACCATCCGCCAGATCATCGGCAATGACAGCACCTGGCGGAACGTTCTGCGCGGGCTCAACGCCACGTTCTACCACCAGATCGTCACCGGGCAGCAGGTCCAGACCTATCTCAGTGCTCACGCCGGTGTCGATCTCAGCAAGGTGTTCACCCAATACCTGACCACGACCCAGCTTCCGGCGTTCGAGTACCGGATTCGGGACTCGACTCTCAGTTACCGGTGGGCCCAGGTGGTACCGGGCTTCGACATGCCGCTGCGGGTGATGCTGGAAGCGGGCCGCTGGATGACACTTAGACCGAAGGAATCTTGGCAGACGGCGACCCTGACTCACCCGGAAGAGTTTCGGGTCGATGAGAACTTCTACGTCGTCGTACGGCGAGTGGAGTAGCCCCGGTGGCGGGCGTGCGCCTTGAATTGGCCCGGGTAGCGACTAAGCTTCACCGGATGCGCCTCGTCCGGCTGGTCGGCCTACTGGCTCTTGCCCTGTCGTTTGCGGCTGGGCCGCTACGGGTGGAGTCATTGGCCGCCAAATCAGCGGGAGCGCCACAAACCGACCTGCTCGCGATTGGCTCCCCCCGCCAGTCTCTGCCACCGCCGGTCCATGACGAGGCCACCTGCGCGTTCTGCCAGGCCGCGCTGTTCCCTCCCTGCGTTGCTCACGCGCCCGCCGTTCTGCCGGAGTTGTCCGCCCGTGTCTGCCGGATCGTGCTCTCGCCCGACGAGCGCATCCTGCACCTTGTCTCCAACCGTCCAGTCAGCTCTCGAGCCCCACCGACCCTCCCGTTCGCCTGATTTGCCACGCCATCCGGCGTGAGCTCCTCATGCAGCGGAGAGCAGCATGTCCGTCCGTTTCTGCAGGGTCATACTCCCGGTCGCCTTGGCGCTGGGAATGCCGGCGGTATCCCAAGCCCAGGTACCGCAGGCCGCGACTCGAGATTCACTTGCTCGAGCGCTGAGAGCGCTCTCGTCCCGGGTGGATTCCCTCTCCGCGGGACGCTGCCCCGGCGCAGTCGCCCTTGCTCTTCCGGGCCGCACCGGTGTTCCCCAGACTGACAGCCTGATAGCCGCGGCGGACACTTTGAGCCGCCGGGTGGAGGCGGTCCGCCGCTCACGGTGCCAGGCGCCCGCCGCGGCCCCCGCCCAGCAGGCCGACACCAGCGAACTAGCGGCGCTCCGGGCCGCCGCCGCAGCCGCGGCCGGAACCCCCGAGCCGAGAGGCGGCGGTCCCGCTGACACACTCCAGGCGGCAGGCAAGCCGGAGCCCACGACAGCGGCACCGTCCGCGGGGCCCCGCGGCGCTAACCTGCTCAATCCTGAGATCAGTGCGACGGGTGATGTCCGCGTTGTCGCCCGAGACAAGTCACCACAGCGGGATAATGCCGTTGCCCGAGAATTCGAGTTCTCCTTCCAGTCCGCCCTCGATCCGTATTCCAAGACCAAGATCTTTCTCACCTTCGAGGACGAGGAGATCGGTGTTGAGGAGGGCTATGTCTACTATGCCGCCCTTCCGGGCCGGTTGCGCGCCGACGCGGGCAAGTTCCGCCAGCCCGTCGGGGACCTCAATCGCTGGCATCTCCATGCTTTGCCTGAGACCGAGTACCCGCTGGTCTATCAGCGCTTCCTCGGCGACGAGGGCCTGAGCGGCATTGGCGTGTCTCTCTACACTGTGCTCCCGCTCTCGCTCGTGGGCGGAACGCATGAGGTCTGGCTCCAGGGGACGACCTCTGAGAGCGAGCCGCTCTACGCCGGCGGCCGCCAGCCCACTCTACTTGGGCGGGTGCAGAATTTCTGGCAGCTCTCTCGAAGCAGTTACGCTCAAGTCGGCTTCACTGCTACCGGCGGCAACAATAGCGACGCCGACCTCCGCAGCCGACTCTTAGGCTTGGATTTTCGGTTCACGTACCGCCCTCCCCAGGCCGGCACCCGCCGGGACGTCACCTTCCGGGCCGAGGGATACCGGCTTCATGCCACGGAAGTCGGCGTGACGACCAACCGCTACGGCGCGTTTCTGGACCTGCAGGCGCGCACCAGCCGCCGCTGGGTCTTTGGGATACGGTACGATTACGCCGAGGCGCCTCGAGGACTGGAAGACACCGAATGGGGGCTGACCCCGACCATCACCTGGTGGCAGAGCGAATTCGTCTATCTTCGGCTCCAGGGCGAGCACCGGGACAGCGACCTCGAGGGAACCCATGACCTGCTCACGTTCCAGGCAGTCTGGGCAGTGGGTCCCCATAAACACGAAACTTACTGACCCAGCAGTACGTGAAGGGATTTCAGGATGCTTGCTCCGATTTTAGTGCTCGCGGCCGCTCTCGCCGGATCGCCAGCCCCGCTGGGGGAAGCCCCCCTTAAGGTTGTGGCCAGTCTCCCGACGTACGCCGCCATCGCTCGGGAGATCGTAGGCGACAGGGCGAACGTAACCTCGATCGCCAAGGGCGATGAGGATCCCCACTTCGTCCAGCCGAAGCCCAGTTTCGTCGCGCTACTGCGCAACGCGGACCTTTTCGTCACCACCGGCCTGGACCTCGAGCTCTGGGTGCCGGCGCTGCTCGACCGCGCCGGCAACCGCAAGATCCAGGAAGGAGGGCCGGGCTACGTCGCCGCTTACCGAGGGATCACTTTGCTCGAGGTGCCCACGTCGCTGAGTCGCTCGGCGGGCGACATCCACGTGGACGGCAACCCTCATATCCAGACTGACCCGCTGAACGGGATCATCATCGCTCGCAACATCCTCGCGGGACTTCAGCAGGTAGCGCCCCATGACGGGCAGTACTTCGCTCAGCGCGAGCAGGACTTCGAGCGGCGGGTGCTGGAGGCCACGATGGGGCCCGGGCTGGTGCAAATCCTTACCCCAGGCACTGCGCTCAGCTTGCTCCAGAACGACAAGCTCTACGGCTTCTTGAGCCAGCAGAAATATCAGGGCAAGCCGCTGCTGGACCGTCTAGGTGGTTGGCTCAAGCAAGCCGAGGTCCTTCGAGGGAAGGAGATGGCCTGCTACCACAAGGAATGGGCCTACTTTAGCAACCGCTTCAAGATCACCTGCGTGACCTACATCGAGGCCAAGCCGGGCATCCCCCCTACACCAGGCCACGTCCAGGAGGTCATCGCGCTCATGCGGGAGCGCAAGATCCCGGTGCTCTTCGCCTCGAATTACTTCGACCGGAAGCAGATCCAGCAGGTGGCAGAACGGACCGGTGCAAAGGCGGTCATCGTCTCCGAGAACGCCGAGGGGGTGCCGGGGGTGAACACCTACTTCGAGCTGGTCAGTAGCTGGATCAACGCCCTCACCGCGGCCTACAAGGACCTCGCCTTGACTCCGGGAGCCTCGTGATGGACCTCGGCCTATTTCTGCCACCGCTGGTGGCCTGCCTGGTGATCGTGGCCATCCACTCGTACCTCGGGCTCCACGTCATCGCGCGCGAGGTCATCTTCGTGGACCTGTCGCTGGCCCAGATGGCCGCGCTGGGATCCGCGGTCGCCATCTTGACGGGAAACCAGCCCGACTCCACCTCCGCGTTCGTGTACGCCCTCGGGTTTACCAGCCTGGGGGCAGCCCTGTTTGCCCTGACGCGCACCGACGAGCGGGGGCGGGTGCCGCAGGAAGCCATCATCGGCATCGTGTACGTGGTCGCCTCCGCAGCTGCCATCCTGGTGGCCGACCGCACGCCACGGGGAGGCGAGGCCATCAAGGACATCCTGGTGGGAAGCCTGCTCTGGGTCACCTGGCCCACGATCATCCGCCTGGCGGGCATCTACCTGGTAATCGGTGCCTTTCACTGGATGTTGCGGCGGCGCTTCCTCACTATCTCTTTTGACCCGTCCACCGCGATCGCCGGCGGTTGGAGGATCCGGTGGTGGGACTTCTGGTTCTATCTCTCGTTCGGAATCGTGATCACCTTCTCGGTCCCCATCGCCGGCGTCCTGCTGGTTTTCTCGTTCTTGGTAGTGCCGGCCGCCATCGCCTTCCAGTACACCCGGAGCCAGGGAATGCTCGCCCTCATTTCCTGGGCGGCTGGGGCCATGGCCTCGGCCAGCGGACTGTGGGTCTCATTTCGCTATGACCTGCCGACTGGTCCCGTGATCGTCTGCATGTTCGGGTTCGTGCTGGTCTTCGCGTATGTTTTGCGACGCGTCCTGGGCGTTCGGGTCGAACAACCGGTACTCACCGCGGCGGAGCAGAGCTGATGGAGTCACGCGCGTGAAAGCCGGCGGACTGGCCGCTCGACTTCGCGCTGCGGTTCTCGCCTGTGTCGTGCTGGGCGGCTGGTTCGGGCTGCCCGCTGCCGACGTTCTCCTGTATCACACCCGCTCGCCAGCGCCGGAGCACGCCGACGCCCAAATCGGAAGGACTGGAGAGGCCCCAGGACACTGGCTCCGCTGCACTCTCGGTTCCGACTACGCTGCTCCTCGGTTCACCGCTCCGGCCGCCGTTCTCCCTCTCATGGTCCTGCCCTTGCGGGACCAGCAGCTGCTCCTTCCTCGTGCCGTCCCGTGGCAGCAAGTCCGCGGCGGTGTTCCCCAAGAGCGATCTCCTCCGACGCCGGCCTAATCGGCCTTCATCGCGTCCATTGAAGCCCTC
This sequence comes from Gemmatimonadales bacterium, assembly GCA_044867445.1. Classification (GTDB taxonomy): domain Bacteria; phylum Gemmatimonadota; class Gemmatimonadetes; order Gemmatimonadales; family GWC2-71-9; genus CAVVWJ01. The sequence continues at coordinate 18,831 of JBIOUY010000150.1, read as the reverse complement.
GGAGCTCCGTGCACCCACGGAGCCCGTCCTCATGCCTGGAGATCGCCATGCGCGTTCTGCTCCTTGTTGCCGCGCTTGCCGTCGGCCATTCGGGATTGGCCACGGCTATGCCTCCGTCCGCTTCCACACTGAGCGGCCGAGTCACCGACACTACCGGCACCCCGCTGGATCAGGTTCGGGTGACCGTCCTCGAAGCCAATCGCTCCGCCGCAACTGACGCTGACGGGCGCTACAGAATTGATCAGCTCCCACCCGGCACGTTCAGCGTCTCCTTCCGAGCCATCGGTTTTCGCCCTGAGGTACGCCGTATCACCCTCGGCAGCAACCCCGTCACGCTCGATCTGGCCCTCAAGGCTACTGTGGTTGAGCTGACAGAGCTGCAGGTGACTGCCTCACCGCTGGCGACTTCGACGCTCGAGTCGCCACAACCTACGGCAGTTCTCGGTGGTGAAGACCTCAACCGGGCCCAGGCACCTTCGCTGGGTGAGACGCTAAACAGCGTCCCGGGCGTGCACAGCTTTAGCACGGGCGCGGGGATTGGCAAACCAGTGATTCGCGGGCTCACTTCCAACCGGGTCCTCGTACTGGATGATGGCCAACGGCTCGAGACGCAGCAGTGGGGTGACGAGCATTCCCCCAATATCGAAACGGCGAATGCTGACCGCGTGGAAGTGATCCGAGGTCCCGCCAGCGTGCTCTATGGGTCCGATGCACTTGGCGGGGTCATCAACGTCCTGCAGCGGGACTTGCCCGATGCGATCGGACGCCCGGCCATCATCCGGGGTAGCGCGTCGGCTGCGTACTCCTCCAACAACCGGGAACCTGATGGTGCGCTCATGGTTGAGGGAGCTTCCAACGGATTCTCGTTCAGGGCCGAAGGCAGCGGACGGACGGCTGGGGATGCTCGTACGCCGACCTATCGCCTCTGGAACAGCGGTCTACGGCAGGGCGGCGGTTCGGGCACCTTGGCCTACCAAGGAGCGTGGGGCAGCCTTCGCGGAACCTATTCTCAGCGGAATGAGAAGCTCTTTCTGACTGATGAAGACTCCACCGCGACGCCAACCCAACGCATGGTCACTAATCGCGCCTCAGTCGACCTGACGCTTCCGTTCCGCACTTCCCGCTTGGAAGCCAAGGCGGGGTGGGAGCGCAGCCGTCGGCGGGAATTCGAGGACAGCGTGACGAGCGATGTGGCGCTCGGATTGCTTGCCAAGACCTGGACGGGATCAGTGCAGTATCATCACCCGGCGCTGGGCAAGCTGTACGGGATCGTTGGCGTGTCGGGCCTGCAAACGACTTTCGATAAGTTCGGTGAGGAAACGTTGATACCAAACAACCGCGTCTGGACCTCCGGGATCTACGCTTTCGAGCAAGCGGACCTCGGGCGGTGGCGTCTATCGGCTGGCGCCCGGTACGACTACCGCCACCTGGACGTGGATCAGGACGACGAGCTGGGAGTAGCGGCGCAGACTCGAACCTACAACTCCCTGTCGGGGAATCTCGGGGTGCTCTACCGCCTGACGGAACCCGTCGCGCTGGTCCTCAATGTGGGACGAGGGTTTCGAGCACCGAACAGCTTCGAGCTCTTCGCCAACGGTGTGCACGAGGGTACCGTCGCCTTTGAGCACGGGGACCCTGCGCTCAAGAACGAGACCTCGGTCAATACCGACCTCGCCCTTCGGGTACAGGATCCCAAGGTCACCCTCGAGATCGGGGCGTTCGCCAACTTCATCCACAATTTCATCTTCTCGATCCCGTCAGGGTCGACCGATCCCGAGTCAGGGTTCGAGATCTTCGATTTTACCCAGGGGAACGCGCGGCTTCTGGGGTTCGAGAGCTCGGTGCAATACCACCCCGTGCCTTATCTGCATCTGCAGATGGGTGCCGATTACACCAACGGTCAGAACACCTCAGCCGATGAACCGCTCCCCACCATACCTCCGTTCCGCGCGACCTACACGGTGCGGTTTGAGCCGGCCGGCCGGGGAGTATTTCAGAGCCCGTACCTCTCCGTGGGTGGGGAGACAAACGCGAAGCAGGCCAGACTAAACCCGGCCGAGGCCGAGTTCTTCGCCGAAGCGTTTGATGGAGAGGGCTTCCAGTCAGCCGGATATACCCTCGCGAATGCCGGCGCCGGATTCACCCTCACTGGGGGCGAGAGACCGATTCAATTCGATTTCTCGATTCACAACCTCTTCAACAAGAACTACGCTGACTTTTTGAGCCGGATCAAGACCAACGCGCTGCTGCCAGGAATGGGGCGTACTTTCATTGCGCGAGTAACAGCCGATTTCTAGCCTCACGGCTTGGGCGTTCGCTTCCACCCTGGGAGATACGGTGGTGGGAGCAGCGCTGCCCGGCGGAGGAGCTCGAGGTGGGGCGCGATTAGGTTGGCAAGCTGGCGCGCCGGATCGGCGTGCGCCTCCCGTAGAATAGCGGGGTGACCGGCGGTCAGGACCAGGGCTCCGTGGATTCGTCCGGCTACGCGGAGAGGAACGATGAGGCGCGCCTCACCCTGGACCAACGCGAAGGCGTGGGCCAGCTCGCCGTGGAGTACTTGGGAGAGCGCCGTCCCTGCCACCGGTATCGAGGGGAGGTCGGGCAGCGGCCGAGTCTCACCCGGCTCGAGCAACACCACGCGATCGCCCTCGCTGAGCCGAATGGCAAAGCGCAGCTGGTCGAAAGGGAGAATCTGCCCGGCGAGATGTGCCAGCTGGCGGGTTGTCTGAGCCAAGTCGCCTCCGGCTGCAAGCAGCTCTCCGGTCTCGCTGAGCAGTGATGCGGTTGCATCGGGCGAGGCGTCGGAAGGCCGTGACGATTCGGCCGCCAGAACAAAAAGGCTCACCTGAGGCGCGATCAGCCCGGCGACCCGGGCAATCAGGGCTACATCCTCGGCGTCATACAGATCGGGCCCCACGCTTCCGGCCAAGAGGTAGGCGCGCGTCCGTCCAGTCTTCATCCGGGCGCCCGCGATGGCACGGAGCTCCGCGCCAGCGGGTTGGGCCGCGGTGAAATAGCCACGCGGCCAGCGGTGGTCCCGGCAGGCATCACCCAGGAGAAGTTGATCTGCCGCACCGAACAGCCCATCGGGATCCAGGTCGGCTCGAGTGAGGATGAGTGAAGGATCGGTCCAAGGCGCACCGCCGGCGTGCTCGCCCAGCCGATAGCTGCGAGCTCCCGATGCGTCGCTCACCAGCAGCTCGAGATGATCGTGAGGAAGGAGCGGCTCGAGTGCTCGACTCAAGGCGCTCACAAACAGCTGAGGCGTCGCCGTCTGGCGGTGCGCCTGGGCGACACGATCCAGCAGCGCGGCCACTCGCTCGAGGTGATAGCTGGCCGACCGTTGTCCTGTTCCCCACAGTCGAGCCACTCTGCCCAATGTGGGCGCAAGACGCTGGGTAACCAGCTGGAGCTGCACCCGAGCGATCTCACGATAGCGATCGGGCTGCAGATCAGCCGCCAGCAGGAGGCCTACGTCCCGCCGGCCGAACCGAATCGGAAGGCAAATGGCCGATCGGTAGCCGGCAACTCGAACTACTTCCTCCAGCGCGGCCAGTTGCCCGGGCTGCAATTGAGGCGCGGGCAGAGGAACCGCGAGGTCGTCCTGCGCCAATGCGGCCGGGCCGAGGAGCACAACGCCGCCTTCAATGGGATAGAGCCACAAGCCCAGCAGATCGTGCGGGAGCTCGACCGACAACGCGTTGGAGAGCGCCTCATGCCAGGTGGCCAGCGCAACCGGATCGCCCAGCCCCTCGTCCACCCGGAGGAGTGGAACCAGCGGCTCGGCGATGGGAGGCGGCGAAGACTTGGAGGAATCGGCCCCTGAGATGAGCTCCATGCCGGAGTTCGGGGCAGGAGATGTGCCGACGATTGGGTAAGTCCAAAAGGTTGAAGCGTCAGTACTTGCAACAACCTGTGGCGCCGATCCAGCGCCTGAACCCTGCCACTACCTGCGTAGTGCCCACGTCTGTTGCATGCTGCTGTCGAGTGGAAGTGCAGGCAGATGGCAGGGTTGACATACCCCTCCCCCCTATATACAGTACTGCGAAGCACGGCCTGCCCGATGAGTGGCTGGATCCGCAAGCTCGGGGCGCGGGAGAGCGTATGAGGACGGCGCAAGTGTTGGTGACGGTCTTGGGCGTCCTCACCATCCTCTGGATCAACTACTACTTCTTTCTAGCCGATAGGGGCGTTGCCGTCGCGGCAGTCTCACTGGAGAGAGGGACGCAACGGGTTGGCATTGAAGTAAGAGGCGGCTATTCCCCCGCGGTCCTCCGGGTCCGCGCCGGACGCAAGGTGCGGCTGGAATTTCGGCGGGAGGAGACCGGCGGCTGCACCGAAGAGGTCGTCATTCCCGCCTTCGGAGTCCGAACCTTCCTTCCGGCCCACCGGACCACGCCGGTCGAATTCACGCCGGAGAAGCCGGGCAGCTATGAGTTCACCTGCGGGATGGGAATGGTGCGGGGGCGGATCATTGTGGAGGGGGAGAACACGTGAAACGTGAAAGGTGAAACGTGAAACGGGTATCCCAATGATGATCAAGTTCCCCTTCACCTTCACGCTTTCACTACTCACTTCTTACTTCTCACTTCTTACTTCTCACTCTTGAATGACCACGACTTCTCTCGCCCCTACCACCACCTGCACCATTCCCGTCTCGGGAATGACCTGCGCCGGGTGCAGTGCTCGAATTCAGCGGACTCTGGAAGAAACCCCGGGCGTCGGTGCCGCGAACGTCAATCTCATGACCGCATCGGCTACGGTCAGCTACGACCCCGCGACCGTCACACCCGAAGGTTTGGTGGAGGTGATACGGGGAACCGGCTATGGCGCCGAGCTGCCGGCACCGGAATCATCCGCCGAAGCCCTGATTGGCGCTCAAGAACAGGCACGCCATGAGGAGATTCGTGACTTAGGGCGCAAGTTCACGGTCAGCTTCGTGGCCGCGATCCTGGTGACCATCATTGGTAAGCCGCATTACGCCCTTCTCGGACTTACCCTGCCAGTCGTGGGCTGGGCGGGTCGCCATTTCTTTACCCGCGCATGGGCCGCCTTCCGCCATCATACCGCGGACATGAACACGCTGATCGCGGTCGGCACCGGCGCCGCTTTCCTCTACAGTCTCACCGTCACGCTAGCCGCGGGCTGGTTGGCCCGACGTGGCGTCGAGCCTCAGGTTTACTATGAGGCCGTGGTCTGGATCATTGCCCTGATCCTCCTGGGCAATCTGCTCGAGGCTCGAGCCAAGAGCCGCACGTCGGGTGCCATCCGCCGGCTCATCGGGCTGAGACCAACCAGCGCCACCGTCGTGCGTGACGAAGTCGAGGTGGAGATACCCATCGCCCAGCTCCGCCCCGGTGACATGGTCGTGGTGCGGCCGGGCGAACGGATCCCGGCTGATGGTGTGGTCTTCGAGGGCAGCAGCTATGTGGACGAGTCCATGCTCACCGGAGAGCCGTTGCCGGTGGGCAAGGGACCGGCCGATGTAGTCATTGGCGGGACCTTCAACCGCAACGGTGCGCTGCGATTCCACGCGCAGCGGGTGGGACAGGATACCCTGCTGGCGCAGATCGTCCGGTTGGTTCAGCAGGCTCAGGGATCCAAGGCGCCGATTCAGCGCCTGGCCGATCGAATCTCCGCGGTGTTCGTCCCGGTCGTGCTTTCCATAGCGGTCGCGACCTTCATCGTCTGGTTCGATAACGGTCCAGCCCCTGCCTACCTCCATGCGCTCGTGGCAGCGGTTACGGTGCTCATCATCGCGTGCCCCTGTGCCATGGGCCTGGCCGTCCCTACCGCCGTGATGGTCTCGACCGGTCGGGGGGCCGAGCTCGGGATATTGATCAAGGGTGGCGAGGTCCTGGAGCGGAGCCAAGGGATTGATACTGTGGTCTTCGATAAGACCGGCACACTGACCCAAGGTCGTCCTGCGGTGCAGTCCATCCAGCCAGCGGACGGAGCCACCGGTTATGACGAGCGACGCCTGCTCCAACTTGCCGCTACCGTGGAGCATCTAAGCGAACATCCGCTCGGCGAGTCCATCGTCGGCGAGGCGAACCGACGTGGCCTCGAGCTTGGGGAGGTCACCGAGTTCGAGAGCCGGACAGGGCAGGGCGTCGTCGGCATGGTTGAGGGAAAACGCGTGGCGGCCGGAAACCTTGCCTTGATGCGTTCCCTGGGCATCGAGCTCCGATCGCTAGGCGCCGACGCCGACCGGCTCGGCGACGGTGCGAACACCATCGTGTACCTCGCCGTGGACCAGAGACCCGCTGGGCTCATCGCGATCTCCGATCCCATCAAGCCTGGGAGCCCAGACGCCGTCGCGCGGCTCAAGCGGCTGGGAATTCGGACAGTGATGCTGACTGGTGATGCGCGCCGAACCGCAGAAAGCGTTGCCCAAACGGTGGGCGTCGATCAGGTGGTGGCCGAGCTCCTGCCGGATCGGAAGCTGGAGGAGATCCGCCGCATCCAGGCCGAAGGCAGGGTAGTCGCAATGGTGGGAGACGGCCTCAACGATGCGCCGGCCCTGGCTCAGGCCGACGTGGGCATCGCGATGGGTACTGGCACCGACGTGGCGATGGAAGCCGGCGGCATCACGCTGATGCGAGGTGATCCACTCGGCGTGGCGAGCGCGATCAGGCTGGCCCGGCGCACCATGCGGGTGATTCGGCAAAATCTCTTCTGGGCCTTCATCTACAATGTGCTCGGGATTCCGATCGCCGCCGGTGTGCTCTATCCTGCTTTTGGTCTCCGGCTCACGCCCGAGATCGCGGCGGCGGCGATGGCGGTGAGCAGTGTGAGCGTGGTGGCCAATAGTTTGAGGTTGAGGAAAGCGTGAGAGGTGAAGTGAGAAGTGAGAAGGCCCCGCCGGCCCTCTACTCCTACTCCTCGGTTTTCACTTCTCACTTCTTACTTCTCACCTCTCACGAGGTACTGCATGACTGACGAGCAACTGACCGTCCCCTGCGCCTGCGGCACCCGGCCGGGCGACGGCGTCCATGCCGTCGCGGTCGATCCCGAGGTCAAGCGTTCGGTCCTGACCCGGCTGCGCCGGATCGAAGGGCAGATGCGCGGACTACAGAAGATGGTGGAGGAGGAGCGCTACTGCGCCGACGTCCTGGTCCAGGTCTCCTCGGTTCAAGAAGCGTTGCGCGGGGTCGGGCGCGCGCTGCTCCACAATCATCTGAAGCACTGCGCCACTCAAGCCATTCGTTCAGGCGACCCAAGCCTCGCCGAGGCAACGTATGATGAGCTGATGGAATTGATCTACCGCAGCGCCCGGTAATGCTTGACAGCGGATCAGCCCAGCCGTAAATACCCGCCTCACCTCCTCCATCGGAGAGCCTCGTGCGCCGCTGGCTTCGCCGGCTCGGCTACGGGCTGATCGGCCTGGTCGCGCTGATTGCCTTGGGTCTCGCCGCGCTCTACGCCATAACCTCACATGACCTGCTGAAGACATACAGCTTCCCCGATGCCTCGGTCCCGGCGGCCACCGACTCTGTCGGATTGGAGCGGGGCAGGCACCTGGTCGAGGTCGTCGGCAAGTGCGCGGTGTGCCATGGCGACGACTACGGTGGCAAGGTGTTAGTGGATGACTTTGCTATGGGACATCTCGTCTCGGCGAACCTGACGAGCGGCCGGGGCGGAATCGGGGATTACACCGATAGCGATTACGAACGTGCTATTCGCCATGGCGTCGGGCGGGATGGGCGCGCGCTGATCTTCATGCCGGCGGAAGCATACAACGTGCTGAGCGACGCCGATCTTGCCGCTATGATCGGCTACTTGCGGAGGCTTCCTCCCGTGGATCGCGAGGTGAAACCGCCCAGTGTTGGACCGATGGCACGGGCCCTCTATGTTGCGGCTGGATTCCCCCTGCTTCCGGTCAAGCTCATCGATCACGCTGCCGTGCGCCGGGTGCCGGTGCCCGGTCCCACGGTCGAATACGGACAATACCTTGCCACCGTGGGTACCTGCCGCAACTGCCATGGCTCTGATTTGGCCGGCACCGGCGAACCGGGTGCACCCGACCTGACTCGAAGCCGGCTCGCTGCCTGGACCGAAGCGGACTTCTTCCGGGCGCTGCGTCAGGGCCAACGTCCCGACGGGAGCGCGATCGATCCGGAGAAAATGCCTTGGCTCCGCTCGGGAAAGATGACCGATGATGAGATCCGCGCGGTGTGGGCCTACCTTCGATCTCTTCCGGGGCGACCCACGGCCTGACGCTCAGGCAAGGGCGACTTTTCGCATGTCGCCGACCACCGTGCGAAGCGCTCCCAGCACTACCACTCCTCCAGCCATCGCAACGGCGGGCAAGAGCAGCACCGCCCGGTCCAGGCCAAATTGGTCGGAGAGGGATCCGACCAGTGGGAAGGCGACCGCATCGCCGGCGAGATGAATGAACAGCAGGTAGGCGCCCGCAACGGTGGCGCTCACCCGCGCCGGGACCACGTCGAAGATGGTCGCCGCGATGGGGCCGTTGAACCAGGAGAGAAAGAAGAAGGCTGCGCCGAAGACCGGCACAAAGAGGTCGAGATCGCGCACGGTGAGCAGCCAGATCGCCAGTGATCCACCGACCAGCAATCCGGCAGAGATGGTGATCACCCGGCCGGTCGGGGTGTAACGTCGGAGCCAGTCTGCTACGGCCCCGCCGATCAGTGCGCCGCTGATGCCGGCCGCGAGTCCCCAGGTGCCGAGCAGCTTGGCGCCTTCGGCAACGCTGAGACCCAGTTCGCGAGCCATGAACGTCGGCGCCCATCCGACCAGGCCGTTGGTCCCGAATGAGATCAGGGCGCCGCCGATGAAGATGTACATCAGCGTGGGGGTGCGCAGCACCACGGCGAGCGACTCGGCCTTGGCTCCGAAGACCCGTACCATCGCGCTGGGACCCTCCTCCGGCGCGCGGGCGAACGCCTTGACCCAGAGTCGGATGTTGAGCGCGAGGCCCACAGCCACAGCCGCCCCGAAGACCGCCACGTCGACGCTGGAATCTGCCCCGTATGCGCGGTCGAGCTGCCAGGCCAAAAGTCCACCGATGGCGATCGAGAGGATGAGTGGAAGGAAGTGGCGTGACAGAGCGGTAAGTCCCATCTCCAGTTCGCGGAGCCGCGCACGTAGGGAGACCGGCGCGTTTCGCAACGGATCGCGGAGGCGGGAGGTCATAGCGGCGAGGAGAAAACCGGGGACGCTGACTACCATGAGAGCAGAGCGCCACCCATAGTCCACCTCTAGACGCCCGCCGAGCCAGATTCCCAGCACTCCGCCAAGAGTGATACCTGAGGCGAGAACGCCCATCGCCACCGCACGGCCGCGCGAGGGGAAGTAGTCCGCTGTGAGAGACTGGGCCGGTCCTCCGAATGCGGCAGCGCCCGCGCCCACTAGCGCGCGACAGAGCAGGAGACCGCCGAAGGTGGCCACGAAGCCGCTGGCGAGGGTGGATACGCTCCAGAGCAGCACACCACCCGCGATGACGCCACGCCGGGAACGCAGGTCGCCCAGAATTCCTGCCGGGAGAGCGGCGAGTGAGAAGACCAGCACGTAGGCTGATGCGAGCCAGCCGAGCTGAGCGTCGGCCAAATGCAGATCGCGCTTCAGCGGCTCGAAGATGGCGAAGATGACGTTGCGGGTGACGTAGCTCAGCAGGTTGGTTACAGCGAGGAGCGCGAGTCCGTAGAAGGCATAGGGTGAGGACCCGCCGTCGCCATCGCGCCGGCTCACCGACGCGCCACCGTCTCGGCTCCTCCGGCGCCTGGGTGCATGTGCGCCAAGGACTCCTCCGCCCGTTGATCCCGGAATTCCACCGCTGCTCGATACTCCTCGACCAGACGCTGCATCATGGCTTCACGCTGGGAGTAGAGTCGCTTGAGCGGCCGTGGGCTTCGGCGGCCCAGGGCGTAGGCTGTCAGTAGCGGAAGTGCGATCGAGTTGTCGCTGTAGATCACGACGGTGCCGGGCAATTGCTCGGGATCGATCTTACCCCAGCTCACCGCCTCCGCCGGCGTGGCGCCTGAGAGCCCGCCGGTATCGGGACGGGCGTCGGTCATCTGCAGGAAGTAATCGTGTCCTCGTTCGTCGATGCCGAGCACCTCCTGGATCTGCGGCTCGGTCTGCAGCATGAAGTTCTTGGGACTGCCCCCGCCCACGATGAGGACCCCGCTCTTTCCACCAGACCGCTTGGCCTCCAGCACGATGCTGGCAGTCTCGTTCACATCGGCGCTCACGTCGAATCGGAGCTTGCTGCCCGCCAGCGCCTGTTCAGCGACGTTCATTCCGATCGAGCTGTCCCCGGGCGAGCTGGTGTAGATCGGGACCTCGAGCTGGTGCGCCGCGGCCAGCACCGACCGCCGGGAGAGCCCCAGCGCTCGCTCCCGTTCAAGCACGTAGCCGCCCAGGCGGTAGTGATATTCCGCCGTGCTCATGGGTCGCTGAAACTCTTCCCGGGCAGACACCTCCCGAACAAAGGCATCGGTGGAGAGAAGCACGGTGTAGTCGAAAAAGATGTCGTAGATCCGCACTACGCCTTTGTCGCGCAACTCCACGTCATCGGCGAGGGGTGTACCCCGGTGCATCGAGAGCCCCAGGGCGAAGTGGGCGTCATGGTACAGGTTGGCCCCGGTGGAAATGATCCAGTCTACGAAGCCTGCCTCCATCAGCGGGATCAGGCAGCTCATGCCCAGGCCGGCAGGAGTCATGGCCCCAGTCAGCGTCATGCCGATGGTGACGTCCGGTTCCAGCATCCGCTGAACGAAGAGCTGGCAGCCCTCGCGAAGCCGACCGGCGTTGTAGGCCAGGAACGCGTTGTCCACCAGCTCGGCCAGGGTTTCCTGCCCAGTGATCGCCTTGGGGTCGATGCGCTGACCGCGGAGGTACGGGGCTGACGGACGGGTCATGGGGTCACCCGACGATGCGTCTCACGGGGTCGTCCGGCTTTTCCTCCCGGGCTTCGATTACAATCCGCGCCGCCTCGGCCGGGTCATCGGTGACCCGGAAGAGTAGAAGGTCGGTAGGGTTGATCTTGCGCTCGCCGGCGACGGTGTTAGTGAGCCAGTCCACCATGCCCGACCAGTAGTCCGAGCCAAACAGAATGACGGGAAAATGCTTGACCTTGCCGGTCTGAATCAGGGTCAGAGCCTCGAACAATTCATCAAGAGTCCCGTACCCTCCGGGAAAGACGATGAAGGCGGTGGCATACTTCACGAACATCGTCTTCCGCACGAAGAAGAATTTGAAATTGAGACTCCGGCTCAAATACGGGTTGGAGCCTTGCTCGAAGGGGAGCTCGATGTTGCACCCGATGGAGAGTCCCCCGCCTTCAGTCGCCCCACGATTGGCCGCTTCCATGATGCCGGGACCGCCCCCTGTGATTACCGGAATCCCCGCCTCGGCCACCAGCCGTGCCGTCTCCACCGCCTTGGCGTAGTAGGGGTCCGTCGGCTTGGTGCGGGCCGAGCCGAAGATGGTGACCCCGTCACTTACATCGGCCAGGTTATCGAAGCCCCAGACGAACTCTCCCATGATCCGGAGCACCCGCCAGGAGTCGGACTTGAGGAACAGTTGCTCCGCGCGCTGAGGGGGCGGGCTCTCGAGGAGCTGCTCGTCCTCAGTGGGGGGCTTGTTATCGTCCATCGAGCGATACGGGCTGTTGGTCACGGGTCAGGCGCTCGAACGTGAGACGGGACAGGAAAAAACGAAACCGGCGGTCGGGACCATAGGGGGATCAATATACCCAATTTATACTTCGCCCATGACCGGTCGCTGGAGCTCACTTGCCCTCAGCCTCGCATGGCGCGGCGTCCTGAACCCGCGCCTCGGGCTCGACCTTTTGAAGGCGCTCTGGGCGTTTCGAGCGCGCCGGTGGTGGGCCCGTCCACCCTTTCTTCCGTTGCCCGACCGGACCTACCTGCAATGGCGGATGCACACCGCCTATGCGGACGAGCACGCCATTCCTCCCTTGGAGGACGTGATCCGGTTTGCCAGGTGGCGCCGGGAGACCCTGGGTCTCTGACGTGGGAGGACAGCCGTGAGCAGTGGCAAGCCGGCTCAGGACCAGCCGCACGTCGTCATTCTCGGCGCGGGGTTCGCCGGTTTGTACGCCGCCAAAGCGCTGCGGAGCGCACCGGTTCGGGTGACGGTCGTGGATCGCAAGAACCACCACCTGTTCCAACCGATGCTCTACCAGGTGGCGACGGCGGGCCTTAGCCCGAGTGACATCGCCTCGCCCATTCGCTCGGTGTTGCGGAAACAGCGGAACACCGAGGTGCTCCTGGCCGAGGTCACCTCAGTGGACACCAGCGGCCGCCGAGTTCAGCTGAGCGACGGTGCCTCCCTCAGCTACGACTACCTCATCGTCAGTACCGGCGCGCACCATTCCTACTTTGGTCACGACGATTGGGAGCCGCTGGCCCCAGGACTCAAGAGCCTGGAAGATGCCCTCGAGATTCGCCGCCGGATGCTGCTCGCGTTCGAGATGGCGGAGCGGGAGACCGATATCGTACGACGGCATGGCTATCTGACCTTCGTGATCGTGGGTGGGGGGCCGACCGGAGTCGAAATGGCCGGTGCCGTAGCGGAGATTCGGAGCTACGCCTTGCGACGGGACTTCCGGCACATCGACCCACGGGATGCCACGGTGATGCTACTGGAAGGCGGGCCCCGCCTGTTGCCGGCCTACCCGCCGAGCCTGAGCGACAAGGCCAAGCAGGACCTGCGGCGACTCGGCGTCGAAGTCCGCACCGATACCCTGGTGACCGACGTCCGGCCGGGATTGGTGGGGGCGGCAGGCTGGACCATCCCGACCCAAACCGTCATCTGGGCCGCGGGCAACATTGCGAGTCCGGTGCTCAAGACCCTCGACACGCCTCTAGATCGGATGGGGCGGGCGATTGTGGAGGCCGATTGCACCATTCCAGGCCACCCTGAGGTGTTCGTGCTGGGAGATGCCGCTGCGTATCTCCACCAAGGCGACGAGGCGCTTCCCGGCATCTGCCCGGTCGCCATCCAGATGGGCCAGTACGCGGCACGCACCATTGTGGGAGATCTGGCCCAGCATACGCGGCGGCCTTTCAGCTACTGGGACAAGGGCCAGCTCGCGGTGATCGGCCGGGGCCGGGCGGTCGCCGACATTGGACGGCTTCACTTCGACGGCTTCTTCGCGTGGCTTACCTGGATCTTCGTGCACATCTTCTTCCTGATCGGCTTCCGCAATCGGGTGCTGGTACTGATCCAGTGGGCCTGGTCGTACGTGACCTACAGTCGCGGTGCGCGGCTGATCACCGAAGAGATTCACCCGCTGTCAGATTCGCTGCCCCCGGCCAACACTGCGGCCTCCCAAGCCCCAACGGTTGGCGCCCGCGCCGCCTCTCCATGAGCCTCAGCCAGGCTGTCAAACAGCGCGCCGCGGATCTCGGATTTCTGGCCTGCGGAATCACCGATCCGGGCCCGCCACCGCACGGCGATCTGCTGGATCAGTGGCTTGCCCGAGGTTACGCCGGTACGATGCGCTACCTTCACCGCCAGGCGAAGCGGCGGAAGGATCCTCGTCTCATTGCTCCGCAGGCACGCGCGGTCGTGGTGGTGTTGGACAATTACTATCAGCCGGAAACCGAGGCCGAACGCCGTCCGCCGCGCATCGCTCGCTACGCCCGGGGCGAAGACTATCACCGGGTCACTCTCAGACGGTTGGAGCAGCTGGCCGGCTATCTCAAAGAGCTCGGGGCCGAGCTCGCGCGCCCCTTCACCGATGCCGGGCCGGTGCCGGAACGCGAGTTGGCCCAGCGTGCAGGATTAGGCTGGATCGGTAAGAACACCATGCTCATCCGACCCGAGTCAGGGTCGTACTTCTTCATTGGGTCCGTCTTCACTGACCTTCCCCTCTCGTTCGATTCACCGTTCGAGCTGGATCGATGCGGGAGCTGCACTCGCTGTCTCGAGGCCTGTCCCACCGACGCATTAGTGGAGCCGCGAGTACTGGACGCGACCCGCTGCATTTCGTATCTCACCATTGAGCACAAGGGACCGATTCCGGAGTCGTTGGCAGCACGGTTCGAGGGTTACGCTTTCGGCTGCGATATCTGTAACGACGTCTGCCCCTGGAATCAGCGCTTCGCGACGCCGAGCAACGTTCCTGAATTTCGCTCCCGCACGGCCTTGGCGGAGCACGCCCCCGAAGTGTTCGAGACGATGGATGAGCGGGAATTCGCCCAACGATTTGGCGACACACCCCTGGAGCGACCGGGTCTGGCCGGGATGCGGCGGAATGTCCAAGCCGCGATGGCGTCGGCTGCTCTTCCCAGTGGCAGCAGCGCTCCTTCCCGATGAATTTTGAGCTCGAGCAGCATCGCCGGCTGTTGCAGTTCAACTGCTGGGCCAACGGGGACGTGCTGCGTTCCTTGCGAGAGATGGACCCGCCGCCATCCCAGGCGCTTCGATGGCTGGCTCACATCGTTGGCAGCGAGTATCTCTGGCTGGCCCGACTCAAGGAGGAGCCGCCGGTGCTCGCCGTCTGGCCCGAGCTCGACCTCGATGGCTGCGACGCTTGGCTCCGCGAGTTGGAGCACATCTGGCCCCGGTATTTGGACCAGCTCGAGGCCGATGACCTGAGCGACGGTCGAGGTTATCGCAATACCAAGGGCGAGTTCTGGACTAACAGCGTCCGCGATATCCTGCTGCACATCATTACCCACTCACACTACCATCGCGGCCAGATCGCCGCCTCGGTCCGTGCCGCCGGGGGCACGCCCGCCTATACCGACTACATCCACGCGGTTCGCCAGGGCCTGATCGAATGAGCCCGATCTCTCTCGGCCCATTTCTGGTTGGGCTCGGCGTCGCGCTGATGTTGCTCGGCCTGCTGGTCTGGTTCGGAGGGCTCGGATGGTTCGGCCGGCTGCCGGGTGATATTCGTATCGAGCGCGATTCAGTGCGGGTCTACGTTCCGCTGGTCTCGATGCTCCTGGTGTCGGTGGTTCTGAGCCTGGTCCTGTACGTGATCAGGAGGTTCATGTAAGAGGTGAGAGGTGAGAAGCGAGAGGTGAGAAGTACGAGGATACGTCATCCCGAGGGAGCGAGAGCGACCGAGGGACCTGCTCGACCAGTTCTGGAACCTTGAAGTAGGCCCCTCGCGGATGGCATCGTCGGTCTCGGACTACCTCCTCCACTCCTCCACTCCTCCACTCTCACTTCTCACCTCTCGCTTCTCACTTCTCACTTCTTACTTCTTACTTCTCACTCTTTGCGGCCCGCAGTGTTGCTGATGCCGCCTTCGACGTCTTACTGTCAGCAACTGCGGGAGCCGCCGGCGCATGGCGGGCCGCGCCGCGCCGGTGGCTCATTAAGTTGAACGGATGGACCGCTCATCCTCGACTAATGTGCTCGCAGCCGAAGTCGGTACCGTCCAGGGCAACCGGGTCGGGCGACTCCGGCGGCTGAGTTACCTGCTGGACAACTCCATTCCGATTCCAGGAACGCCGTTTCGGATCGGCTTGGACAGTATCATCGGACTGATTCCCGGGGTGGGGGATCTGGTTGGTGGTGCGTTCTCGCTCTACATCATTCTCGAGGCGGCGCGATTGGGAGCTCCCCGCTCGCTGCTTGCTCGCATGGGATGGAACGTGGCCATCGACGTGCTTGTTGGAGCGGTGCCTTTACTGGGAGATCTGTTCGATGCCGGCTGGAAGGCTAACCTCCGGAACCTGGCCCTGCTCGAGCGCCAGGTGCACCGGCCGGCTGAATCAGCTCGGGTCAACCGGCGATTTATGATGGGAGTAGGCTTGGCGCTCTTCCTGCTGCTGGCCGGCGCGGCTGTCCTGACGGTGCTCCTGGTCAAGCTCCTCATGAGCCGTCCTGTCCTGTGAGCGCGCCGCCTCCGTCGCTCTACAGTATTGCGATCTTCGTCGAGGACATTCAACGCGCCATCGAGTTCTATCGTGACCGGCTGGCGCTCCCACTCACCAAGCAGGGCTCATTTGGCGCCGAGTTCTTCGAAGGTCCCACCCACATCGGGCTTCATCCTGCGGTGCATGCGGAGGCCAAGTCGCTGGTCGGCCGCCACACCGGGATCACACTCTACGTGCCTGATCTGCTTCACTATTGCGGGCAGCTCCACGACCGTGGGGTACGGTTCATCACTGAACCGACTCAGCAGCCCTGGGGGATCATGGCGATGGTGGTGGATCCGGACGGCAACATTCTAGCCCTGTGGGAGGACAGCGTGCCGGAGGGGCAGGTAGAAGGGAGAAGTGAGAAGGTGACAGGTGACAGGTGACAGGTGACAGGTGACAGGTAACAGGTGACAGGTGACAGGTAACAGGTGACAGGTGACAGGTGACAGGTAACAGGTGAGACGTGGACGGTTGCTCTTGGCCTTTAGCCTTTAGCCTTTTCGCTGTTAGCTGTTAGCCGTTAGCTGTTAGCCGTTAGCTGTTAGCTGTTAGCTCCCCCGGCCTATACGGCGAAATCCTGCGCGCCAAGCCATCATTGCGAAAGCAATCCTCTACGATCTGTCCCTGCTGCTCCATCCCATAGCTCTCGAAGGGCTTCTCGTCCTCAACGATATAGGCATACGGACTCGAGCCGACGACGAGAAGCCGGTGCAGCAGGTAGCGCACCTGTTCCCCGAGCCCTCGAGCGTAGTAGCGTCGCGCTCCCCACGTCTGATACTGCACACAGTGGGTCAACTCATGCGCTAGCACAGGGAGATCGTCATCCGATCGCTTGGGCAGGAAGATGTGGTTCCCCAGAGCTACCGCTCGTCCTCGGCTGACCCACAGCACGAGACGCCGGACGGCTTGGGAGAGGCCATCAGAGTCGGGGGAGTGAATCCGCACCCGGGAACAGTCCAGCGCCAGGGCGAGCTCGCCCAGTCGAGCACAGAGGTTCGGTGTCAGGCGCGTCACCTCTCAGCTCCCCAGAAGCTCTCCGATCGGAGCCAGCGCCTCAATATGATCGCAGAGGATCTTGAAGCTGACCAGGAGAGGAACGGCGAGGAAGGCTCCTCCGATATCCCAGAGCCACCATCAGAACACCAGTCCCAACAGGATCGCGACGAGAAACGCTCGCGCGAAGTACAAGGTGTAGAGTACGGCAAGAACGAGCAATCTAGTGAGCCCCAATGACCGGACTTCCATCCGGCCGCGGAGGACCGCGTTCAGTTTGCCAAGGTCGGGCTGATCTTCCTGCGCGCTCGGTGCCGTGGCCTCGGCGGGAACGCCGGGCGCGAGCACGCCGCAGCTGTGGCCTTCCGCTGGGAGTCCTTGGTCATCGATTGCTTCTGCTGAAGGATAGGTCGCCCTTGTCCTGTCCCACCGGCCCCCGCTAAGGTTACCCCGGCCCGGCACGGTAGGTCTGTGCGCCAGCACACCGGTACCCTCGAACATGTTGGGGAGCATGTCGCGCCTCTGGCGGTCAGTGATGTCGATCTGGGCCTGGCTGGTCCTCGCCGGCTGCATTCTGCTGTGGTTCCCACTGATGGCGATCCTGCGACTGGTGACCGCGCTGTTCGATCCCGGCCGGTATGCTGTCGGCTATCTCTTCCGGCGCATCGGCCCGGTCATGGCCACGCTGAATCCACTCTGGCACTTCCGCTATTCCGGTAAACTCCCCCCTGATCCTCGGCGTCCTTTCGTCGTGGTGTCCAACCACGAGTCTTTCGCGGACATACTCCTCATCAGCCATCTACCTTGGGAGATGAAGTGGCTCTCCAAGGCGGAGCTGTTTCGGATTCCCTTCCTGGGTTGGATGATGCAGATCGTGGGCGACGTGCCGGTAAAGCGAGGCTTTGGGCCGAGCGCGATCGAGGCGATGACTCGCTGTAAGGAGATCCTGGCACAGCGGGTGTCGGTGATGATCTTCCCCGAGGGTACCCGGTCCACCACTGCCGATCTCCTCCCCTTCAAAGACGGAGCCTTTCGGCTCGCGATCGAGGCCGGCGTGCCGATCCTGCCATTGGTGGTGCACGGGACAGGAACCGCACTCCCCAAACACGACTGGCGCTTCGGTCGCTCCACTGCAGAGGTGCGGGTGCTGGAGCCGATCGAAACAGCAGGCCTTACGGTCGCTGATGTCCCGGATCTGCGGGATCGGGTGAGACGGCTGATCGTGGAAGGACGGGAGAATCTCAGGAAGCCGCGTAAGGAGTAAGGAGTGAGGAGTGAGCTGGAGGAATGCGGAGTGAGGAGTGAGCTGGAGAAATGCGGTCCCGAGGGAGCGACAGCGACCGAGGGACCTACTCGGCCAGATGTCGATCCCGATGGAGTAGGTCCCTGGCTATTGCTCGGGATGACGAACAGTTTCCATGCCATATCCGCTTTCCCGAGGAACCTCCAATGCCTGGACTCGGATGAGGCTGGTCCCCGAACCCGCCGGTCGCCGCGCGTTTGGACTTACGCCAGAAGCCGTCTGCCCCAGCATCGCTTCCGCTAGCGAGCCCTGGCTCAAGCTCGAGGCCAGGCCGGTGAGAATCGTCTCACCCTGGCGGAGGACCGTGATCCGGTCGGCTACCTGCAGCGCCTCATCCAGTTTGTGGGTGATAAGAACGGCGGCACCGCCCGATTCGGTGAAGCGATGAACGACGCGCATCAGCTCCTCCGTCTCACCCGGAGTGAGCACGCTAGTCGGCTCGTCCAGCAGCAGAATCCTCGCATCGGAGGCGAGGGCGTTGACGATCTCGAGCCGCTGCTTCAGGGCGACCGTGAGTCGGCCGGCATACGCTTTCGGATCGAGGGGAAGTCCGACCCCGCTCGGTCAGGGCGACCACGCTATCCCGCAGCTTCCCTGGCTTAACCGGCCAGCCGGCGGAGAGCGCCACGTTTTCGGCGACGCTCAGTACAGGAATGGAGG
>JBIOUY010000149.1:0-4960 GCA_044867445.1 Gemmatimonadales bacterium | reverse complement strand
CCTCTGACGCGGCGGCCGGCAAAGACACCGCGGTCGTGGCGGACAGTGGGACCGCGGCCGATTCCGGGTCCGCAGCAGCTCCGGCGTCCCATTCTGTCCAGAGTGTCATACCCGGCGTTACGATCGGCGGCTATGCCGAGGCTTCGTACTCCTACGCCACTGGAAACGTGGGCAGCACGGCCGTCGGCCGGATCTTCGATCGCACGAGCGATCAGGTCGCACTGAACGCGCTCAAGATCGTGCTCGACCGGCCGTATGCGACTGACAAGTTCGACGCTGGGTTCCACACCGACGTGCTCTTCGGCCAGAACGCGTCGGTGATTCAGTCGGCCGGCTTGAAGTTGGGCGACCAGGGCGACATCACCCAGCTCTTCGTCACGCTCAACATCCCGACGGCCAACGGGAACGGGTTCCAGCTTAAGGCCGGGAAAATGGTGACTCTGATGGGGGTGGAGGTCATCGAGGACGTGGTGAATCCCACCTGGTCCGAGGGGTACCAATTCATCTTCGTAGAGAACTTCACTGCGCTCGGTCTCAGCGCCGAGTACAAGTTCAATCCGCATGTGGATGCCCAGCTGCGGGTGACGAACGGATGGGATGTCGTCGCAGATAACAACAGCCGCAAGTCGTTCATGGGGCGGGTCGGACTGTACCCCGACGACAAGACCTCAATCGGCGTGGTCGGCTACCTGGGCCCTGAGCAGGCCATCGATTCTTCGGCCGACCGGTACGGGCTCAATGTCGTGCTGAATCGGAAGCTCGGCCGCGCTTCTGTCTGGCTGCAGGGTGACTATGGCAAGGAAGAGGCCAACGCAGCGCTTCCGGACCCGACGCGAGACGCCGACTGGTGGGCTATCGGGGGTTGGCTCGGCTACGACTTCAGCCCCTCAGTGGGAGTGGCGTTCCGCGGCGATTACCTAGACGACCGGGATGGGGCGCGCACCAGCGGCGTTCTCGGATTCCCGGCCAATACCGGCCTGAAGGTGGGCAGCGGCACCGCGACGCTGAACATCCGGAGGTGGCCGAACATGCTTGTCCGTCCTGAGATTCGGTATGACCGCTCCGATCTGCCGGCGTTCGACGGCAAGAAGGATCAGGTCACGTTTGCCCTAAGCGCGGCCTACCTCTATTGACGAGCGGCCACGCGCTGTCTGCCTGATACCGAGCGGCCTGTGCCTTGGGGGACAGGCCGCTCGCGTCAATTCCAGAAACCTCGACATTGAATCGAGGAACATCAGCACGCGGTCGGTATTTCTCCGTTGCGTAGACCTGCCGCCGCGTGTCGGACGCATCCCGCCGCTCGTAATCTCGTGCTTGACGTCCCTTCCGCGGACTGTCGGGTCGCCTTGAGGTAATCCTCACTTCCCCAGGGAGACATCATGAAGCGAGCGACTGTTCTGAGAAGTGCTCTGTTCGTCCTGGGGGCGATCCTGATCGCTACTCCGTCCCCCTAACGGGCGAGAGCCTTGTGGGCCAACACGGTTCCGATGAGGAGTATGGCCGCGTCCAGATAGATGAGCCCGAGATGGCCCAGGGTGGCGAGGCCATAGACGTAGTGCAACGGCAACGCCAGGCCGACTCCGATCACCGGGGCCAGGAAGGCGGTCCAGAGGGCCCACCGCTGGCCGGTTCGAATCCCTTGCCATGCGAGAGGGATAACCGCCACTCCCAGGGCGATGATGAAGGCAGCCACCGCCACCTGGAGGTGACTGATGTAATAGAAGAGATGCGGGCTGAAGGCCCGAATCTGCTCGGGGGTCCCGCCGACGTGCTCCGGGGTGAGGCCGAGCTCGATAAAGCCCCTGAAGTTGCGGACGAGGAACATGAGACCGTAGCCAACGAGACCAACGCCGGCGAGGGCGACGAGTTTGGCGCCGAGGTCCGATGAGGGAACGGGCGATCCTGCGGTAGATTGGGCGGGCATGCGACCCTCCTGTTGCCTGGGTGGGGAGCATGAGCGGTGGGAGCACTGCAAGTATAGTCTCCCGGCCCGTCGAATTGACGCTAACTGCCTGGACGAGCCACGATCAGGTGGAAGACTCCCAGGAACCATCGGCGAGCCTGCTCGACCTCGAGGCCGGCCTCTTGCACCAGCTCCAGCGGCTCCCGATTCCACTGGCAGCCCAGCGTGCGGGCGTGCGGGGCCGCTCGCCGGTCCTGCCACCGTCCCAGCCACAGCCGATCGCTCCTGCCATGCTCCAGCAGCAGGACCTGGCCCTCGCGCCGGCAGATGCGGGACATCTCCCTCAGCGCCTGGATCGGCTCAGGAAAGGTGCACAGCGTCAACGACGAGAGCACGGTGTCCGCGGCCTGAGTGCGGATCGCCAGCTCCTCCCCGTCCATGACCGCGAGGTGCGCGACCATGCCGAGGCGCTGCGACCTGGAGCGCGCGTGCTTGAGCATTTCGAGGCTGAGATCGACCGCGATGGCCTGCTGGCCGGATGGGTAGAAAGGAAAATTCTTGCCGGTCCCACATGCTACCTCGACCACGCGGCCCCGCACTACGCCGGCGAGCTTTCGGCGGAGTCTTCGCAAGCCGAGGAGCTCGGGCAGTGCCTCGGCGAGATCGTACCAGCGCGCCGCCCGGTTGTAGCTGGCCCGGAGCTCTCGCCTTTCCATCCTAGTGGGCTGTCGATCCCGGGAGCAGCCGGGTGGAGTTGAGGATGAATCCCAGCTCGGAGGAGACGTGAATGAAGGCCGCGAGCAGTGGGTTCAACAGGCCGACGGCCGCCAGGCCCATCCCGATGGTGTCGACCGCAAGGGTGCCCACAAAGTTTTGCAGGATAATCCGCCGTGCGCGGCGGGCAATCCGAACCGTCTCCACAAACTTCACGAGGTCGTTGCCCAGGAGAACAACGTCCGCGCTCTCCCGGGTCACGTCGGTGCCCGATCCCATGGCGACGCCAACACTCGCCGCGGCCAGCGCCGGAGCGTCGTTGATGCCATCGCCGATCATGGCGACCTTTCGACCCTTACCGACCAGCCCGGCAATCCATTCCCGCTTCTGCTCTGGGAGGAGCTCCGCGGCGACTTCGTCTGTCCCGAGCTCGCGGTCGACGGCGTAGGCCACCCGCCGAGCGTCACCCGTGAGCAGCATCGTGCGAATGCCCATCGCTCGAAGCGCGCGCACCGCCTCGACCGATTCGGCGCGAATGGCGTCCGCCACCTCAATGACGCCAAGGAGCCGGTCTCCCCGGGCCACGAAGATGGGTGACGCGCCATCAGATGTCGGCCGGGTAACCGATGAGGGGCTGAGACCATGGTCTGCCAGTAAGGCCGCGCTTCCCGCCAGGAGGCGCTCGCCCCCGAGCTCGGCGATGACTCCTTTGCCCGGGACGTAGCTGAAGCGCTCAGGCTCGACATGAGGCAGGCCACGCTCGGTGGCCAGCCCGAGCACCGCCTTGCCGAGGGGATGCTCCGACCGCCGTTCCGCCACGGCGGCCGCTCGGACGAGGTCCTCCTCCGATGCGCCGTTCGCCGGGAGAACCGCCCGTACTGACGGAGTGCCGAGCGTGACAGTCCCTGTCTTATCCAGCACCACAGTGTCAACCGCCGCCAACGCTTCCAGATACAGGCCGCCCTTCACGATCGCGCCCTGGCGGGCCGCGCGGCCGATCGCGCCCAGGATCGCGAGCGGAGTGCCAGCTGCGATGCCGCAGGCGCCGGCGACGATAACCACCGAGATGGTGGAGCGGACGTCCCGGGTGATGACGAAGGTCAGAGCGGCGGCGGCAAGCGCGAAGTAGACCAGATAGCCGGCAAGCCGGTCGGCCGTCTTCTGGACCGGCGCGCGCGAGCGCTCGGCCCGCTCTACGGCCTCGATGATCTTCCCGAAGCTGGTGTCGCGCCCGAGGCGCTCAGCCCGGATCTCCAGCGCCCCCGATTGATTGATGGTCCCGGCATAGACCGTAGCGCCAAGGTCCTTCTCGACGGGCATGGACTCACCCGTGACGGTCGCCTGATCTACATAGGAGCGTCCGCCCACCACAGTTCCGTCGACCGGAATACGGCCGCCCGGATTCACCAGCACGAGATCGCCAGGGCGCAGGGACTCCGCGGGGACATCATGCACTTCGCCATTGCGGCGCACAGTCGCCGAGCGTGGGAGGTAGGAGAGCAGGTGCTTGATCGCCCGTCGGCCTCGGGCCACCGTCAACCCTTCCAGGATCTCGGCCGCGAGCACGAAGCCGGTGATGACCAGGGCGGTGAAGAACTCTCCGATGAGGAGCGCCGCCACGAGCGCGATTGTCATCGAGAGCTCCATGGTCATCTTGCGCTCGAGGATATTCTCGACTACCTCCTTGAAGATCGGATAGCCACCCACGATCGTCGCGATGAGCCCGATGATGCTAATGCGGGCGAACGGCTCCCAGACGTGAAACCACACCGCCGCCGCTGCCAGGGCCACGAAGCCCACCCGGGCGACGTCACCGTGCCTCAACGGCGGGTCGTGCTCGTGCTCGGACTCTTGCATCGAACCCTACCTCACTGCCATCCAGCGAACCTGAAGGCGGATCTCATGCACCGGAACGCAGACCACCCGCGGCCTCCACCACCATCGCGACACGTTGGCCCACTCCGATGCACATGGTCGCTGGTGAGGAAAGGTATATTGGAGCGCACCACAAATCCCGGATATTCGACTGCAGCTGCAGCGCTCAGGCAGCATGCCTCGAACAGTGTGCGCACTCGCCCTTGCTCTGATCCTGACGATCGCCTGCAGCAGCGGTTCGGGGGGATCTTGCTCCCCAGCCGGAGACTCCGTCGTCGCTGCGCTTGGAGGTATCGTCCGCGGATGCGGCGCCCGGCGAGCGAATCGCGGTGGCGGTGCACCTGATGGATCCGTCCCGAGGGCCACTCCTGGGAGTCCAGGGCGTGGTCTCTTTTGACTGCGCCTACCTGCGTTACCTGGGTCAGGCGGCCGGACCGGATCAAGTGCTGATCAACGACCGGAATCCTG
>JBIOUY010000148.1:0-2841 GCA_044867445.1 Gemmatimonadales bacterium | reverse complement strand
TCCGCCGCGCCTACCTCGGGAGCGGCGTGACAGCTCCACGCCGGGCCGATTCATGTCCAGCATCACGATGGTCCAGGCTCCTCTCATGCCCGAGGGCCGCCGACAGAAATGTCGGAAAGGCTCTCGTAAGGTCCCAATCGCCAATCCGGGCTTGCGGGAGGGGAATCGCCGGCAACGGCCGGATCGAAGCTAAGTCTAAGTGTATTTTGTTTTTTGCGTACCCTGCACAAATCTACCCACATAATCGTCGTATCAGACCATAAGACGACCAAGTGTTCGATTTGATTTGCAATTTCTGCAAATTTCTCTTGACAGCGGTGTGTCCGGCTTCGTATCCTGTGGATGTCGGGTCGAACGACCACCGGGAGACGAGTAACGCCATGACGACGAAGCCCCTCGAGCATCGAAACCGGTTGGCCCACGTGCGGGAGGTGTCGGCGCGCGGTACCACCGCGTAAGCCGACGGCCCGAGCGCGGCGCGCTCGAGCAGCCGAGGCCCCCGCGACTCGATCCACCGGACGCGGGGGCCTTCGTATTGGCATGTTGACCTTTGGATCTGGGAGTCAGGTGACAGCGCACGCGATCGATTCGGGCTCGAGCACCACGGCGACGCATTGCCCCTACTGCGCCTTTCAGTGCGGGATGCTCCTCACGCGGACCGTCGATGAGGTCTCGGTGAGCGGCAACCCCGCATTCCCGGTGAACGCCGGCGCCCTCTGCATCAAGGGCTGGACCGCGACCGCCACCCTGACCCATCCCGACCGGTTGCGCACACCCCTGGCGCGGGACCGCGGAGGCTCCCTCGTGCCGGTGACCTGGAACGAAGCGATCGAGCGCGTGGTGCAGGGAATTCGTGCCGCCCAGCAGCGCTACGGACGTGAGGCCGCGGGGGTCTTCGGAGGCGGCTCGCTCACCAACGAGAAGGCGTATTTGCTCGGGAAGTTCGCGCGGCTGGTCCTGGGCACGCCGCACATCGACTACAACGGCAGGTTCTGCATGTCGAGCGCCGCGGCGGCCGGGATCCGCGCATTCGGGATGGATCGTGGGCTCCCCTTTCCGGTGAGGGACATTGCACAGGCGGACGCGATTCTTCTGGCCGGCAGCAACCTTGCCGAGACCATGCCGCCGATGATGCGCTATTTCGACGCGCAGCGGGCGGGCGGCGGCGGGCTCATCGTGGCAGACCCGCGCCGCTCGGCTACGACCCGGGCAATGGCCGGCGCGCTCCATCTCAAGCTCACCCCAGGGAGCGATACCGCGCTGGCCAATGGGCTGCTGCACCTCCTCGTGCGCGAGGGCTTCCTCGATAAGGACTTTCTGCGCGAGCGCACCGAAGGATTCGAGCGGGTGAAGGCGGCAGTTGCGTCCTATTGGCCCGAGCGGGTGGAGCGGATCACGGGCGTGCCGGAATCGGACCTCGTGAGCGCCGCCTACCGCCTCGGCACGGCGGCGAGCCCGATGGTCCTCACCGCCCGTGGCGCCGAGCAGCACTCCCAGGGGGTCGCGAACACCCTCGCGTACATCAATCTGGCGCTGGCGCTGGGTCGCTCCGGCCGCCCGTTCACGGCCTACGGGTGTCTCACGGGGCAGGGGAATGGGCAGGGCGGCCGGGAGCACGGACAGAAGTCCGATCAACTGCCCGGGTATCGCCGCATCGACGACCCGGCTGCGCGAGCCCACCTCGCGGCGGTGTGGGGCGTGGCCGAGAGCGAGATTCCGGGCCCGGGACGCTCGGCCTACGAGCTGCTTGACTCGCTCGGATGCGAAGACGGGGTCCGGACGCTCCTCGTGATGGGCTCCAATGTGGTGGTGTCGGCTCCGAACGCTCTTCACGTCCAGGAGCGGCTTCGTGCGCTCGACTTCCTGGTTGTAGCCGACTTCTTCCTCTCGGAGACCGCACGGCTTGCGGATGTCGTGCTCCCCACCGCGCAGTGGGCCGAGGAAGAAGGCACGATGACGAACCTGGAAGGGCGGGTGATCCTTCGCCGGCAGGCCGTCGCCCCGCCGCAGGGGGTACGCACCGACATCGAGGTGATCGGCGCGCTGGCCGCCGCGTTCGGCCGAGGCAATCAGTTTCCGTATCGAGAGCCGCGCGACGTCTTCGAGGAGCTCCGCCGCGCCAGCGCGGGCGGCTTGGCCGACTATGCCGGCATCACCTACGAGCGGATCGAAGCCTCCGGCGGGGTGTTCTGGCCCTGTCCCACTACCGACCATCCCGGGACCGAGCGGCCGTTCGCTAAGCGCTTCGCCACGCCGAACGGCAAGGCACGCTTTCATGCGGTGCGGCATCAGCCGCCGGCGGAAGAGCCGAGCGGCGAGTACCCGCTCTATCTCACGACGGGCCGGGTCCTGGCGCACTACCAATCCGGCACCCAGACCCGCCGGGTCGCTGCGCTCGAGCACATGGCACCGGATCCAATAGCCGAGATGCACCCGAGAGCAGCGCAGCGCGCCGGATTGTCCGAGGGGGACACGGTGCGCCTGTCGACCCGTCGTGGGGACGCGCGGTGCACCCTCCGACTGACGACGGCGATTCGGGAAGACACGGTGTTCGCTCCGTTCCACTGGGGAGGCCAGCGGTCGGTGAACCGGCTTACCAACCCGGCGCTCGACCCAGTCAGCCGGATGCCGGAGTTCAAGGTGTGTGCGGTCCGTGTGGAGCGGCTGGACGACTGATTTCGAGGAGTGCGCGATGAGATCGAAGCGGCAACGCCTGGTCGTGATCGGCAACGGGATGGTGGGCGCACGCCTGGTCGAGGAAGTGCTCGCCCGGCAAAATGACCTGTTCGACATCGTCATGTTCGGCGAGGAGCCGTACGGCAACTACAACCGCATCCTGCT
>JBIOUY010000147.1:0-4213 GCA_044867445.1 Gemmatimonadales bacterium | reverse complement strand
AGCCCGAGGACGACACTGGTCCAATCCCGCCAGAGCCATCGCTCGTGCTGCTCCCGCATCATCTGCTGCATCTCGGCAGCCTGGTCGTGGTCCCCGCCTCGGTGAGGCGGCCGGTCGGCGGCGAGGGCCTGCCCGGGGTGATCAGGTCTCATGAGCGTTCTCCCGCCCCTGGTGGCCGGCACCCGTCGCGAGCTCGGAGGACGGCTCCAGGTGGTTCGCGCGGTACCAATGGAGCGGGTCTGCCTTGAGCCGGGCGACCATCGCTGGAAGAGTGTCGCGAAGCGAGCGCTTGGGGCTCCAGCCAAGGATCTCCTGGGCCCGGGTGATGTCGAGCGCGTAGTGGTCGTCGGCCAAGTCGATCATCCACGGCTTGATGAAAGGCTCCTCAGCCAGCGGGAGGGCGTCCTGGACCCAGGCGCCGGTTTTGGCCACCGCCTTGGGGATCTCCCGCGTCTCCCACTCCTCCTCCTCGTGGATGAGAGGCCGAGTTGGTGCTGGAGCTCGTCGTAGCCCAGCGTCTCGGCCTCACCCAGCAGAAGCGTCAGCTCCGCCGGCAGCCCCTGACGGCGCTGGACGGTCAAGAGGAGGGCCTCTACAAGATCATTGAGGTGAATGAACGCCTGGCCGTGGGCGATGTGCCCGGAAACACGTGGCTCATGAAGCGGCGTTCATAGATGCGCTGGATCTGGTGCGCCAGCGGAATCGAGTGGCAGTCATCGTGCGTACACTCCCGCGATGCGGAGCACAACGATCGGGATCGGCCCCCGCTGGGCGTGAAGGAGCGCTTCGGTCTCGACCTTCGACTGTGGTAATCCCATCGAGCGTCGACTGGCGATTCCTCCGTTATGCGCTGGCCGGGCACGGTGGGCGTGTGGACCAGCATGGTACTGGCGAACTGCTCGACCTGAAACCCCTGCAGGCGCGAAGCAGCCGTTCGGTCCCGCCGATGGTGACCTCTTGGTATTTGGGGCTAGGCTCGCGGAGAAGTCGTAGTAAGCGGCCAGGTGGACCACGGAGGCGAGTCGGTCGCCGTACGCGTAGCGTACCCGGGCCAAGCCGGCCTGTACACTTTCCTCGGACGTCAGGTCCACGCATACGCACTCGGCCTCTTTCGGCGGGTGAGGGTCGCCGGCGCGATCGAAGCCGATCACGGTGAAGGACTCGGCGAACCGCCTGACGACTGCCGAGCCGATCAAGCCGCTGCTGCCCGTCACGAGGACTTCGTCTCTACGAACGTCCATAAACAGCGGTGCACCGACCCAGTTCCAGGGGGCCGGCGATCCGGCATGGGTGGTCGAGGAGTCTCATTCAGTTCGTGCTGTGTCGCGGCCGGTCAGCAGATGCTCCCTGCTGTTGCGGTGCCACGGGTCATCCAGAGCATTGTGCGGAGACCAGCATGAAGGCGACAAGCAGAAATGTTCCGGTATCCTTCGCTGGCCTCCTTTCAGGCGGCGCGACGGCTCGCCAATTGTCCCATGCGTTGCAATGTTGGCCAGCGCCGCGGTGGGTCGGTGAGCTGCCTCACTCTGGTGACTACCTCACTGGAGGCTGAGCGTGGCAACCATTGTGGCTCAGCGAGGATGCCATCCGTGTACTCCCGATCCGCGCCGCACCGGGCCGGTTCGGGTATTCCCTAGGTCCGGTGCTCATCAGACTCCTGGTCGGGAGCGGCGGACTTGTCCGACCGATGATCCCCGTGCCCATGGCGCATCATCCAGAACATGGTGAGCGGGCAGACCAAGAGAAGCGCAACCAAGAGCAGCGTTCCCCATTTCATGCTACACATCCTCTCTGGGAGTCGACTTAACTGAGAGTTCTACACTCGACCGCGGCGCTGAGTCCGCACCCCACCAGAATCGTAACTAGCTAACTGGTGTCGGCGGAGCCTTCATACCTCCACCGCGGTATAGCCGGCTCGCCCAACTGCCTCCCTGAGCTCGGGCTCTTTCACCTTCTCCGGCTCGTAGTGGACCACGACGTGCTTCTGAGGAATCCTCGGCTTGACCTCGCGGACACCGGGCACGGCCTCGAGCGCGGCGCTGATTTTCGCGGCGCACCCCTCGCACACCATATTCGGCACCGCGAATTCCACCTCGGCCAGCGGCCCGGTTTCGATCGTTTCCTCCCGCTCGAGCGCCATCACCCGGATCCGGAGCGTGCTGAGCAGGATTGCGAAGATGCTCAGAATCATCCAGCCCACCGCCAAGCGCGGCGTGATGAGCCCCGCCGCGGCCAGCAGCATGCCGATCACGTTGAACAGCACCGCGATCACCACGTTCACCGTGAGCGTCCGGTAGGCCGCCTTGCCGAGCGTCAAAGCGTTGAGCACGTCCTCGAGCCGGTCACCGATCAGGATGACGCCGGCTGACTCGATCGCCACGTCTGTTCCGGCGCCAATGGCTATACCCACATCCGCCTGAGCGAGTGCCGGGGCGTCGTTGATGCCATCACCCACCATCGCCACCTTCCGGCCCTCTTTCGCCTGCAGCGACTCCACCGCCGCGACTTTGTCCGGCGGCAGGAGCTCCGCCCGCACATCGTTTAGCCCGAGCTTTTGCCCGATGGCCTGAGCCACGGCGCGCGAGTCGCCCGTCAGCATCACGGTTCGGATGCCACGAGCCTTCAGCTTCTCGATGAGGTGGCCCGCGCTCTGCCGCGGTTGATCCTCCAACCCGATCATGCCCACGACCTCGGAGTTGTCGGCCACCATCACCACCGTCTTGCCGGCGGCGGCCAGGCCATCGATTGCGGACCTCACCTCGTCGCTCACCCGGATGCCGCGCTCCTCAATGAAAGAGGGCTTCCCCGCGGTCACTTCCGTCCCGTTCACGCTCGCCGTTACCCCCTTGCCCGGCGTGGCGCGGAAGTTCCGTGTGGGGAGCGCCTCCGCGCGCTCGCGCTGCGCGTAGAAGCTGATGGCTTGCGCGAGCGGGTGCTCCGATGGCTGCTCCACCGCTCCCGCCAGTGTGAGCAGCTCCTTTGCATCGATCCCGACCGGCACCACGTCGGTCACCGTCGGCCGGCCGTGCGTCAGCGTCCCAGTCTTGTCGAGCACCACCGTGTTCACTTCGGAGAGCCCATGAAAGACCTCGCTGGCCTTCACCAGGAGTCCGATCGAAATACCCTTGCCGCCCGCGATCGCCGCGAGCATGGGCGTCGAGATGCCCAGGGCGCACGGGTAGCCCATGATGATGACCGTCAGGAGCACGAGCGCCGATGCAATCCAGTTGCCGGTGATGAGGAGCCAGGCGACGAATGCGGCCGCCGCCACTAGAAAGACCACCGGCCCGTAGTAGTTCATGAGTCGATCGGCCAGCAGCTCGATCGGCGGCTTCCGCTCGGAAATCTGCGACATGAGCCGCACGATCTGGCTCAGGAAGCTGTCGGCGCCCACCTTCGTGACCCGCACCTTGAGAAAGCCGTCGAGATTGAGCGTGCCACCGATGACCTCGGAGCCCTCTTGCTTGGTGGCCGGCACTGACTCGCCGGTAAAGCTCGACTCATCGACGCTCGCCGTACCCTCGATGACCTCGCCGTCGAGCGGGATCCGCTCGCCGGGCCGCACGGCCGTGGTCTCGCCGAGTGCGATATCGGCGGTGTGGACTTCGAGCTCTTGGCCGCCGCGGATGACGCGCCCACGGGCCGGCTGCAGCGCCATCAGCTTGCGCACCGCCTCGGCCGCCTTCTTGCGCACGTCGAGCTTGAAGAACCCGAAGAACAGGTGCAGCGACATGAGCCACGCCGCCACTGGGAGGAAGTTCGGCCACCTGGGGTCAAAGAGCGATGCCGTCCCAACCGCGAATGAGCCCCACGCCGCCGCGGACAGCAACACGTTGGCGTTGATGACCCGCTGCCCCACGGCCAGCAGCGTCTTGCGCAGGATGGGGTAGCCCACCCAGGCCAGCACGAACACCGCCACCGCGAAGCTGAACCACGCCCGCCACCTCGCCGGCAGACCGAGCACGTTGAGCGGATCCACCAGCAAATCGACGACGGAGAGCGCCATCCCCAGCATGCCCCGTCGCCGGATCACGCCGTGAAGTGCTTCATCGGTCGCGAACTGCTGCACCTCGGAGGATGCCACGCTGTAGCCGAGTTTTTCGACCCCTCGAGCAAGCTCCTCGTGGCTGACCAGCTTCGTGTCGGCCTCCACCAGCACGATGCCGTGCACCAGGTTCACCATCACGCTCTTGACCCCTTCGTGGCGCTTGAG
>JBIOUY010000146.1:0-7034 GCA_044867445.1 Gemmatimonadales bacterium | reverse complement strand
AAGCGTTCGAGGAGCTGCGCGGGGCAGGGTGGACCACCGATCGGGCACCGCGAATGTACAGCGTGCAGTCCAGCGGGTGCGCACCCGTCGTCCGGGCATTCGAGACCGGCGCAACCGAGTGTCAGCCTTGGGAGGATCCCTGGACAGTGGCCAGCGGACTTCGAGTGCCGGCACCGCTCGGGGGCCGCCTAATGCTCCGGATTCTTCGCGAGACCGGCGGAGGGGCGGTCTCGGTAAGCGATGATCGCCTCGTCTCGGAGGCCCGCCGAGGATCGGAGGAGGAGGGCGTGGATCTATCGCCCGAGGGCGGAGCTGCGCTGGCCGCGGTCGTGACCCTGAGGCAGTTGGGGCAGCTCCTTCCGGACGAGCGGATCGTCGTGTTCAATACGGGGGCCGGCTGGCTCTATCGCGACCCGGCGGATTTGCCTCCTGGCTGACCCCGCGCGATATTTATAAGTCTATGTCTGATGGACGTTTTGCCATTCTCGATCCGGCCGCTGGCATCAGCGGCGACATGCTCCTCGGGGCACTGATGGCCGCCGGGGCGCCGAAGGAGTGGCTGACCGAGCTGCCGGCGCGAATGGGTTGCCCAGAGGTGTCAATCCAGCTGGCGCCAAGCAGCCGCTGCGGCGTGCGGGCGACCAAAGTGAACGTCGTCCTGCCGGGTGGACACCAGGAGCTGCCCTCGATCGCGATTCACGATCATCACGATCATCACGAGCACCCCGACCACGGCCACGGGGATCCGGCTTCGACGGTGTCGCACCCGGACGATCACGGGCATGCCCCTCACCGGCACATGGGGGAGCTCATTGCGATGGTCGAAAAGGCACCGCTCTCATCGTGGGTGAGGGAACGCGCGGTCCGGGCTCTCCGCCTCTTGGGCGAGGCCGAGGGGAGAGTGCACGGGCTTTCGCCGGAGCAGGTGGCGTTGCATGAAGTGGGAGCGCTCGACGCGCTGATCGATATCGTGGGCTCGATCGAGGGCTTCGAGCGATTGGGGATCACTCGGATCTATAACCGACCGGTCGCCGTCGGGCACGGCTGGGTCCGGGCCGCCCACGGGACCATGCCGGTGCCCGCGCCCGCCACGGCGATACTGCTGGAGGGAATCGAGGTCGGACCCGATGGCCCGGTGAGGGGTGAGGCCACCACCCCGACAGGAGCGGTTCTGCTTCGAGTGCTCTCCAGCGGGCCGCCACCCACTCACTGGCGGGCGATCTCGGCAGGTTCCTGGGGAGCTGGCGGGCGCAATCCCAAGACCTATGCGAACGCGTTACGGATGATCATCGCCGAGCCCGTGCGCGAGGCTGGAGAGGTCGTGTTGCTGTCCACGGACCTGGACGATCTAAACCCCGAATACCTCGAGCCGCTGAGGGAGGCGGTAGTGGCAGCCGGTGCCCTGGATGTCCAGATCTGGGCCAGTCAGATGAAAAAGGGAAGGACCGGGTTCCGGGTTGAGGTATCCGCGCCTTCATCCGAGAGCGACCGGGTTACCGAAGCCCTCTTCCGCCACAGTACGACTGCGGGGGTGCGTCGCCAGATGGCCGAACGAGTTACTCTCGCTCGGCGCGAGGTGCAGGTCGACGCGGGCGACGGGACTCGCGTCCGAGTCAAGGTGCTCGAGGGTCCCGATGGTCCTCGAGCGAAGCCGGAGTTCGATGATGTGGCGGCAGTGGCCCGACGCACGGGTCGGCCAGCCCATGAGGTGGCAAGAGACTTGCAATCCCGGGCGCTCCGCCTGGTGAATGCCGAGAGCAGCGCCCGGCCTCTGACCTCGAACAAGGAGTTGTGACGAGTGAGACGCAACCTTGTGATGACCGCGATGCTGATGGCCATTGCCGCGTCATCTGCCGCAGCCCAGGGTCAGCCGAAGGTGATCAGCGACCGAGTGGCGAAGTCCCAGCCTAGCAAATACGAGTCCGCCAACTGCGGGATCAAGCCGAACCATTTCAAGGTCTCGAGCGCGGCGGGCTATCTGAAGTCTGCCATCGAGACCGATGTGCCGGAGAGCAAGACCCGTATTCTGGGTCAGGGTGTGAAGGTGCTGCTCGAGGCGATCCAGCAGAACGGCCAGGAGAAGAACCCTGCGGCATGGTATTACCTCGGCCGCATTAACCTGACCCAGGGCGATATCTACGGCGCCGACTCTGCACTGACCAAGGCGGAGCAGCTTGCGCCGGCGTGCCAGAAGGACATCGCGGGGTACCGCCGTAACGCTTGGGTGTCGTTGATCAACGCCGGAACCAAATTCGAAGAGAAAAACGCGGATTCGGCCTTGGCGCTGTATCGTCAGGCGGCGGTGGTCTATCATGGCTCGCCGGTGACCTACTACCAGATTGCCACCAGCCTGAACGCCAAGGGCGAGACCGATAGCGCCGCCTACTACTTCGGACAGGCGGTCAATTCGGCCCAGGGAGTTACCGACACCGCCGAGCTCAAGTACCGCGACCGATCGGCCTTCAACGAAGGCGCTCTCCAGCTCAACGCGAAGAACTATCCCGCGGCGGTCACCGCATTTCAGCGCTATCTGGGTTGGGTTCCCAATGACAACGAGGCCAAGCGCGGTTTGGCCGCGGCGTACCGGGGCGCTGGTCAGCTAGACAAAGCCCAGGCCCTGGAGAAGGAAGTGGCCACTGCCGGCGGTCCGGGAGCGGCAGGCGTCGAAGCCGCCGGAGGAGCAGGGGCCCAAGATCTCATGAGCGTCGGAGTGAATCTCTATAACGAGAAGAAATATGCCGACGCGGCCGCGGCCTTTGAAAAGGCGGCCTCGGCAGAGCCGTACAATCGTGATGCGCTCTACAACCTGAGCAATACGTATCTGGCCCTGAAGAACGGCCCCAAGCTCCTCGCCACGGCGCAGCGCCTGGTAGCGATCGAGCCCGCCAGCGAAAACGCACTCAAGCTGCTCGGAGAAGGGTACAAGCAGAGCGGTAAGGTGAACGATGCGGTGAAGACCGCGGAGAAGGTGCTGGCCCTGCCGGCCGATGTCAAAGTCACCGATTTCTCGACCACGGGCTCCGGCGCCACCCTCCAGGCCACCGCGACGGGCAGGCAGGCACAGACGGCATCGGGCACCGCGATCAAGCCGTCCGAGCTCAACCTGACATTCGAATTTCTGGATCCGAAGGGCAATGTGGTTGGCACCCAGGATGCGAAGGTGCCCGCGCTGGCGCCGGCCGCGACCCAGAGCGTCAAGGTAGAGGCTCAGGGAGCCGGTATCGCGGCGTGGCGCTATAGGGTGAAATAGGCGGATATCTTTCATCCCAGGGCCGTAGCGTTGCGCCCAAGGAGCTGTGCATGGCGGGAGTGCAGACGGAGCATATGGCGGGCAGTGGTCTCACGACCACCAAGGCTCCCTTTATCGAGCAGGCCCAGCGGGAAGGCCGGCTGTACATCCACCAGCCATACGAGCTCTACTCGGAGGCCAATCACGATGCCTGGCGCCGGCTGTTCACCCGGATGGAAGATCGGTGGCGCCGCTACGCCAACCCTCGATTCCTCCAGGGCATCGAGAATCTTTGTCTCGATCCCAACCGGGTGCCGAGGCTGGACGATGTGAATCGCTTTCTTAGCCCGCTCACCGGATTCAAGGCCAAGCCGGTGAGCGGGTATGTTCCTTCCTTCCTCTTTTTTGACTGCCTCCGAAACCGCGAATTCCCTACTACAATCACGATCCGCGACGGTGCGACGCTCGACTACCTGCCCGAACCTGACATCTTCCACGACATCGCGGGCCACGTGCCGATGCACACCGATCGGGCCTTCGCCGATACGCTGGTGCGGTTCGGGGACTGCGCTCATACCGCGGCCGAGATCGTGGCGGGAATCACGGACGAAAAGGAGAAGATCCGCCGAGTCACCAGCATCTTCAAGGCGCTGGCGCGGTTCTTCTGGTTCACCATCGAGTTTGGGTTGATGCGGGGCACGGGGGGAGTCAAGGTGTACGGCAGCGGACTCCTGAGCTCGTAACGGGAAATCGCCCATTGCATCGACTCACCGGAAGTGCAGCGCTATCCCATTCAGCTCGAATGGGTGATCAATCAGTATTTCGAGATCGATCACTATCAGCCGCTGCTGTTCGTCGTCGATTCCTTCGATCACCTCTTCGATCTGGTGGGCGAGTTGGAGCGGTGGATGCGTCACGGCCGGCTGGACAACGTCTCACCGGGCGAGGCGGCAGTGAGCGAGCCCGACCTCCGTAGCTTCCTCGAAGCATCTCGCGGCAAGTGAGCCGAGGCTGACCTTGGGGGGCTGCCGCGCGCCCTCGTAGCCGGCGCCGGCAGCTGGTCGGCGCGCTCGTGGGCCTGATCCTCTTCGGAGGAGCGGTCTACGTGCTGCGCGCGGAGCTGCGGACCCACTCCCTCGACGAAATCGTCACGGAGCTCCGGAGCCTGCCGCGGCTCCGGCTTGTGTTGGCGACGGGCGCCACCGTTCTCGGGTACCTGGCCCTCGCCGGCTACGACGCGATCTCGCTCGGGTTTCTCGGGCATCGCCTCCCCTATTGGCGCGTGGCCTACGCTGCCTTTCTCGCCTACGCGTTCGCCAACAGCCTTCCACTGTCGGTCGTCACCGGAAGCTCGGCCCGCTATCGGCTCTATTCCCGCTGGGGACTCTCCTCCGGAGAAGCGGCGCGGGTGGTCACCCTGAATACCGTCACCTACATGGTGGGACTGCTCGCCGCGGCCGGAGTGGCATTCGCCGCTCAGCCGGTGCTGGTGCCCGGCTTTCTTCGGTTGCCGCTTCGCAGCGCGCGACCGTTTGGGTTCCTATTTCTCGTGCTGGTTGGCCTATACCTCGGCTGGAGTGCCAGGAAGGGTGGCCCGCTTCGAATCTTTTCCTGGGAGCTTCCCCGGCCAACGCTGCCGGGCGCATTAGCCCAAATGGGCGTGTCGGGGCTGGATTGGGTGTTCTCCGGGGCTGCGCTCTACGTACTCCTTCCCCACGTCATGCCGTTCCACGTGTTCTTCGCGGTCTTCCTGTTGGGCCAGATCGCGTCGCTCGTGGCCCAGGTGCCGGCGGGTCTGGGTGTCTTTGAGGCCGTGATGCTGTGGTCGCTCGCGCCGGCAATCAAGACGCCGGCTATCATCGTCGCGCTCTTTGGCTATCGGGTGATCTACTTCCTACTGCCGCTGGTTCTGGCTACCGCCGTTTGGATCGCTCAGGAGATGCGCCACTGGGGCCGGGCCGCCCGATGGTGGTGACGCCCTTGATGTGCCGTGCAATTTCGACCATTTTTCTCGGTCGGAAGCCAGTCGTTTTGTGGGATAGTGTCGCGGGCGTAATTCAGTGGTAGAATGCCAGCTTCCCAAGCTGGACGTCGCCGGTTCGAGTCCGGTCGCCCGCTCTCTGGAAGTGGTTGGGTTTTCAGAAGTTAGAAAGCGCTGGGAGGCCAGTGGCCCCAGCGTTTTTTCGTTGGGGCCACTTTGGGGGCCACTCTGATCGAGTGCGGCCCGCCGCCAACGGAGTAGGATTGCCTCTCGCAGCTGGACGGACGCGGACGAACGCCGTCGAGTGGATATCGGCGATGCTCGAAAGCGTCGCGTGCAGCTTCAGCTCGTCGCGCCGCGCATGAGCGTCGATTGTTCGCCACATTGCAGGCGCCGGGAGACTGCCTGAGCTTCGCTTAGTCGCCGTCTCCAGGCGTTGTCGCCATGACGTTCGGCGGGTGACCCAGCATGGATCGGGAAATCGAGCACACGATCGAAATTGGGAAGAAGAACAAGGAAGTGATCGAGCTTCTGACCGACTGGTGCGGCCATCTCCGCGTCGAGAAGTGGGAGGCACCGGGATGGTGGAAGCGATGACCGGACTGCCCATCGGAACAGGCGTGCAAGCATCAGCGCTCTTCCACTCGCTCGGCCAGCATGCACCTTGAGCATTTGGCCCTTGAGTTCTACGACGCGAATTGTATCAACTGTCCTGAACACCTCGCTGTCAGATTCCCGAACATCACGCAACTCGTCGGTCGTAGAGCCGCGGAGCGAGAGGCGGCCGCGATAGCAGCCAGGGTGGCCGCGGAGCGAACTACGGCGGCCGTTTCCGAGCGTTCGAAGCACCGAGAGCAATGGCGTGCCAACGCATCCCATCCGGAGCGCGGCGTACTCGATGTGAGCGAGGCATTTGACCGCGAGCCAACTGACGCCAATGCGCGAACGGTAGTCGAGGCGGCGCGGGCAGTTCCCGCAGCGTTCAGCTGCGTGTTGAACTGCTTGTCCAGTTCGCCTTCGGCGCGTTGAGGAGCAGCCAGATTTTGTCGAGGCGATCTTTCAACGCCTGATTGCGCGCCTGGATGTCTCGGTCGGGTTCATCCCAGTCGCGCAGCGAGGTGTTTCCCCGTCAGCGACTTGCTCGCTTTCCGCAGCTCGCGCGGCGCTCCCTCAAACACAACTTTGCCACCTTCGGCGCCTGCG
Organism: Gemmatimonadales bacterium; assembly: GCA_044867445.1. GTDB lineage: Bacteria > Gemmatimonadota > Gemmatimonadetes > Gemmatimonadales > GWC2-71-9 > CAVVWJ01. Next base: position 621 of record JBIOUY010000146.1, on the reverse strand, counting down.
CCTGGCCCCATGTCGATGATCCAATCCGCGCGCGCGACGCGCTGGTTCCAGTATTCCCACTATTCGCTTCTTGCGACTGTCGAGGCCATCTTCAACCGGGGTACGCTCGGGCGGAACGACACCTCTGCCACCCCGATGGCGGACCTGTTCGGGGCGGAATCCCTCAGGGCTTCGCTTTCTTCGAAGGTTTCGACTTGCCAGAACTGTTGAGGGCGACCGCCTGGCGAACGAGCGCCTTGAAGGCGGACTCGTCAACTTCTTCTCCTTCGTGGATGTCGATCGCGCGGCGTGCGTTTCCCTCGAGACTCGAGTTGAAGAGACGGGCCGGATCCTTCAGAGACGCGCCCTTGGAGAAGGTAAGCTTCACGACATTCTTGTAGGATTCGCCAGTGCAGATGATGCCGTCGTGCGACCAAATCGGAGTGCCCATCCACTTCCACTCCTCGACGACGTCCGGGTCTGCTTCCTTGATGAGCTTGCGCATTCTGCTGAGGGTTTCCGCGCGCCAGTCCCCGAGTTCGGCGATTCTTTTCGAGATGAGCTCCGATGCCGACTGGCCTTGGCTCGCGCCTGACTTTGTCATGTTCTCATCCTAGAAGTTCCAGAGATATTTCATTTGCA
>JBIOUY010000145.1:0-14816 GCA_044867445.1 Gemmatimonadales bacterium | reverse complement strand
TTGGTCTTTGGTCTTTGGTCTTTGGTCTTTGGTCTTTGGTCTTTGGTCTTTGGTCTTTGGTCTTTGGTCTTTGGTCTTTGGTCTTTGGTCTTTGGTCTTTGGTCTTCCCGGCATTGGGATCAAAGCGTAGGCTGATTGTCAATCGTGTGTTTCAGCTACGGCGAGCTGGCGAGAGACTTCTCCTTTCCGGTTTTGGTAGCCTGTCTTGTTCACGCCAATAGCGAAGATCTACCCCGGCTGTCGAGCTTGGGTCGATAGAGCGAGGCATCTCATTGACCACCGACCAAAGACCCGAGACGGGTGTGGTGACGTGAGGAGTGGCTTGGTGTTCAGCGACCAAAGACCAGAGACTGGGTTGGGACGGGTGGGGTGCGACGGGAGGGGGCGGGAGCGGGTTACTGTTTCACGTGAAACAGTCGGCCTTCTCCTCTCGCCTTTTCAGCTTCAGGACTTCCATAACCAGGCTCTGCAGATCGCTCGGAGACACTCCGGGAATCCGACTCGCCTGCCCCAGCGAGCGGGGTCGAGCCAAGTGGAGCTTCTCCCTTGCCTCGAACGAGAGAGTATGGAGGCTCCGGTATTCCAGCTTCTCGGGGAGCTCGAAGTCATCCATTCGCGCCATTCGGCTCGCCGCGGCACGTTCCCGCGCCAGGTAGCCCTGATATTTCAACTCCATGTCCGCCCATAGCGCGACGTCTTCGTCAGCCTCGACCCCCGCGGCGCGCAGCAGTTCGTGCGTCGGGACGCCGGGGCGACGAGCAAGCTCAGCGACTCGGGCCTTTCCCGGTACCGGGGTCGAGCCGAATTCAACGAGTACATGCCCAGAGTCTGATGGGTCGAGCACTGTGCTCTCTGCCAGCTCCTGGATCCGTTCTTCAGCGCGAAGTCTTGCTTCTGCAGTCCTTCGCTCTTCGTCGCTCAGAGTTCCGAGTCGCTCGGCCAGCGGGAAGAGGCGCCTCAGTGCGTTGTCTTGCCGCAATGAAAGGCGGTATTCGGATCGGGAGGTGAACAGCCGATAGGGTTCGTCCACTCCACGGCTCACCAGATCGTCCACCAATACGCCAATGAAAGCGTTCGCGCGGGCGAACTGCACCGGTTCGCGCGAGAGCGCGAACGCAGCCGCGTTGATCCCAGCCACAACCCCCTGACCGGCTGCCTCCTCGTACCCGGTCGTGCCGTTCACTTGCCCCGCGAGAAAGAGGCCCGCGATCGTCTTCGTCTCCAGGCTCGCCTGCAGCTGGGTGGGAGGGTAGTAGTCGTACTCGATCGCGTACCCCGGACGCGTCATGCGTATGTGCTCGAGCCCGGGCACGGTTCGGAGAAACTCAAGCTGGATCTCTGGAGGAAGAGAGGTGGAGAGACCGTTGACGTACATCTCCGAGGTGTCCAGCCCCTCCGGCTCCAGGAACACCTGATGCCTGGTCGCGTCCGGGAACTTCACGATTTTATCCTCAATCGACGGGCAATACCGTGGCCCTCGACCGCTGATCGCGCCCCCGTACAGCGCCGAGCGATGGAGATGATTTACGATAATGTCTCGGAGCCTTTGACCGGTATAAGTGAGGTAGCACGGCAGCTGTCGGGGGTAGTCGGCGACTTCGTAGAAGGAAAACCAATAGGGACTTAGGTCGCCGTCCTGTCGCTGAATCGCCCTCAGATCCGCGGTCCTCCCATCGATCCTCGGCGGGGTTCCCGTTTTGAAACGTTCTACTATAAGTCCAAGTTCCTCAATAGCTTGCGCCAACTCAACAGAGGGCCCCTCCCCGGCTCGGCCAGCTGGTAATTGGGTCTCCAGGCCAAGATGGATGCGCCCCCGCAGAAAGGTGCCCGCCGTGAGCACGACTGCTGGTGCCAGGAACCGGCGGCCGTCGAGCGTGTCCACTCCTTGAATTGCGGCGCTGCCGATCAGTAGCCTGGCGACGGTCGCCTGGGCGAATTCCAGGTTCGCCTGTCGCTCGAGCAGCCCGCGCACCGCGCGACGGTAGAGCCCTCGATCACATTGAGCCCGGGGAGACCAGACCGCGGGGCCTTTCGATCGGTTGAGCATTCGGAACTGCACCCGGGCGCGATCGGTTGCGCGACCCATGATCCCGCCGAGCGCGTCTACCTCGCGCACCACGGTGCCCTTCGCGATCCCGCCGATTGCGGGATTGCACGACATCTGTCCAATGGTTTCGAGATGCTGGGTCACGAGCAGCGTGCGTGCGCCCGACCGAGCGGCCAGAGTCGCGGCCTCGGCTCCGGCGTGGCCGCCACCGATGACGATGACATCGAAGCGTTCCGTCATGCAGGGAATCTACGGGCCTCGGCGGAGCGGCGGGACTGGAGAGACTTCCAGCCGGCCTCCTGAGGGCTCCTAAGGCAGCGCCTGCCCCGGTCCCCCTAGAACGCGCCTATCCCCTACCGGAGCAAGATCGACCGTACCCTGGGTACCGGGTGCGCCGACGAGACCGTGCTCGACGCCGCTCGGGCCTGCCCGGTTGATGCTATCGCCTTGATCGATGAATTCGAGGAAGTGGTGTGGCCGGCCTGAGTTTGAACAGCGTGAAGTGTGAAAACGTGAAACGTGAAAGGGCCCCATGGTGGGGCCCCTTCTGCTGCCGTTGCATCCTGTCCACGAGTTGCGCTTCACTTTTCTCGGTTCACGGTTCACGTTTCACGCTCTCCGTCGGTACATCCGCTAAGCGAGTAATCCCCACCACATCCCCTGTCGCCACCAGTACGTGTTTGTGCTCGGCCCGCACGCCGAACTTGAGCGTCCGGTTCAGGTACTCTTCCTTGGATTGTTCCCCGCCGCCCTGGTGCACCCCGACATCCAGGAGATGCACCCCGCGCTCATCCTGGCTATCGAACCGACCCACATAGGTCCGAGCATTTCGCGCGTCGAGCACCACGGTCACGCCATGGAGCTCGTGGTGGCCTGGATGGAAGGTTGTCATTCTAGACTCCGTGGTGAATCTGGCAGTCTTTGGTCGCTAGTCATTGGTCTCTGGGGAGCGGAGACTGATGACTCAGGACCAACGACCAAAGACCAAAGACGCTGCTCTTTACACCGGAGCGCCGCAGTACTTCTCAAACGCCGCCGTCAGCTCGCCGGCGATCGCTTGAGGAGAGCGTCCCTCGATCTGGTGCCGGTGGACGAAATGAACCACCTCGCCATCGCGGAAGAGCGCGATGGACGGGCTGCTCGGCTGGTACTCCCCGAAATACTGCCGAGCCCGGGCCGTTGCCTCCAGATCCTGTCCCGCGAACACCGTCACGATCTGGCGCGGGCGAACGCCGTGCTCCAGAGCAAGCCGAAGGGCTGGACGCGCGTTGCCCGCGGCACAGCCGCAGACCGAGTTGACGAACACGAGCGTCGTACCCTTCTGATCACCCAACTCCTCGTCTACCTGGGTCACCGTCGTGAGCTCCTTGGCACCCATGCGAACCATCTCGTCGCGCATCGGAGCAACCAGAGCGGGATTGTAAGGCATGTACTACTCCAGAAGCGTGAAAAGTTTAAGCGTTATCGATGACGACGTGAAAGGTAAAACGTAAAACGTGAAGGGATCACTGGTCCGGCTCCGCTTCACGTTTCAGCTTTCACGCTTCACGCCTTACTCAGTACTGACCGTCTCCCCGGGCTGATCCAACGCCGCCTTCATCGCATGCCACGACAAGCTGGCGCACTTGACCCGAATGGGAAACTGGGACACTCCGGAGAACACCGCGAGCTTCCCCAAGGTTTCCGCCTCCGTCGGCTCCAGCCGTCCCGTCACGAGCCGGAGGAAACGCTCGAAGAGTTTCATCGCCTCTGCCCTGGTCTTTCCTTTGACCGCCCCGGTCATCAATGACGCGGAGGCCTTGGAGATGGCACAGCCCGAACCCTGAAAGCTCACATCCTGAATTAGATCTCCATCGAGACGCAGCCAGATGCTCAACCGGTCTCCGCAGAGCGGATTGTTTCCCTCCGCCTGGCGGTTGGCGTCGGCCATAACCCGATAGTTCTGGGGGGAGCGATTGTGGTCGAGTATGACGCTCTGATAGAGCTCATTCAAAGCGGTCATCAGCCGAAGACCTCCCGCACCCGCCGGATCCCTCGCGCCAGCGCGTCGATGTCCTGGAAGGTGTTGTAAAAGGCAAACGAGGCCCGCGCGGTCGCCGGTACGCCAAGGCGATCCATCACCGGCTGAGCACAATGGTGACCTGCCCGAACCGCGATGCCCTCATTATCCAGGATGGCGCCGACATCGTGCGGATGAACCCCATCGACCACAAAGGAGAGGATGCTGGCCTTCTCCCGGGCCGTGCCCACCAACCGTACTCCATTGATCGCGGCGACCAGCTCAGTGGCACGTTGCAGCAGCTCACCTTCCCACGCCGCAATGACCTCGAGGCCAATCGACTCGATGTATTCGATGGCGGCGCCGAGGCCAATGACTTCGGCAATCGGCGGTGTACCGGCCTCGAACTTGGAAGGAATCGGGGCCCAGGTCGAGCGCTCGAGTGTGACTGACGCTATCATGTCGCCGCCGCCTTGCCAGGGTGGCATCTGCTCCAGCAGCGCCTCTCGACCGTAGAGCACGCCAATACCGGTCGGGCCAAAGAGCTTATGGCCGGAGAAGACGAAGAAATCACAACCCATCGCGGTCACATCTATGGCGAGGTGGGGTGCCGATTGGGCACCGTCTACCAAGACCGGAATGCCTCGGGCATGAGCTCGCGCGATCAGCTCCGTAACGGGATTGATGGTGCCGAGCGCGTTGGAGAGGTGGACCATGCCGACGAGGCGGGTGCGATCGGAGAGCAGTCGGTCAAACGCGTCCTGATCGAGCTCACCGGCATCGGTGATGGGGACCGCCTTGAGCGTTGCCCCTGCACGATCGCACACCAGCTGCCATGGCACGATGTTGGAGTGGTGCTCCATGCCGGTGATCAGTACCTCGTCACCCGGCTGGAGCATGCTGGCGCCATAGCTCCAGGCCACCAGGTTGATGGCCTCGGTGGCCCCGCGGGTGAAGACGATTTCCCGCGGCGACCGTGCCCCAATGAACCGGGCCACCTCTTCTCGCACACCCTCGTACGCCCGAGTCGCCTGCTGACTCAGGTGGTGGACCCCACGGTGGATGTTGGCGTTCTCGCCGCTATAGAACCGGACGAGGGCCTCGATGACGGAGCGGGGCTTCTGACTGGTCGCGGCATTGTCGAGATAAACCAGCGGCTTACCGTGAACCCTTGTGCCAAGGACGGGGAAATCCTGCCTGATGCGATCGACGTCGAAGGGGGTGGTCGGTACAGCGGTTACCGCCATACTGCCTCACACCTCACCATTCAGCCGCTGGAGCACCAGCCGATTCAGCTCGTCCCGGACCGGCCGCAGCGACACCTCGTCGATTACCTCAGCGGCGAAGCCGTAGGTGAGTACCCGGCGAGCCTCGTCGGCCGGCAGTCCCCGACTCTGGGCGTAGAACAGGGCCATCTCATCCATCCGACCTACGGTAGCACCATGGGTGCACCTCACGTCGTCGGCAAAGATCTCGAGCTGGGGCTTAGTATCGACCTTGGCGTAATCCGACAGCACCAGGTTGCGATTGGTCTGCTTAGCATCGGTCTTCTGTGCCTCCGGCTTTACGAAGACCTTGCCGTTGAAGACCGCGTGCGAGTGGCCATCGAGGATGCCCTTATAAACCTCCCAGCTGTGGCAGTTCGGGTGGTCGTGGTAGAGCACGGTATGGTTGTCCACCAATTGGTCGCCATGGGTGATGTAGAGCCCGTAGAGCAGCGCCTCTGAGCTTTGGTCTCCCAGCCTGGCGTTGAGGTTGTGCCGCGCGAGGTTGGCGCCCATGGCCATGGAGAATGACCGGTAATGGCTATCGCGAGAGACTTCAACCTGAGTGGTGGCGACGTGGTACGCGGCCTCGCTCTCCCGCTGAATGCGAGTGTGCTCAACCCAGCTATTAGCACCGGTCCAGACCTCCGTCACCGGATTGGTCCAGTATCGGTCGCCGGGCGCGAGCGTCACGTAGCTCTCGACCAAGGAGGCACGGGCGTTCCGTTCCACGATGACCAGATTGCGCGGATGGATCACCGCACCCGCGGCATCGGAAGTGGTGACGAATACCAGATTGACCGGATGCGGCAGGTCCGTGCCCGAGGGGACATGAATAAAGCCACCGTCGCGAAGAAAGGCGGTGTTGAGCGCAGTAAATGGGCTTTCGTCAACCTGGGCGTAGCGGGTAAGGTGACGCTCCAGGATCTCCGTCCCGCTCCCGTTCCGGAGCACTTCGGCCAGGTTGGTGACCAGGACGCCGTCCGGCAGGTTCCCGGGCGAGGAAAGCGCGGGCGCGTATTCGCCGTTGACGAACACCAGGGTGCACCACTCCGAGTGGCCGAAGACGAAAGGCGTGAGCTGCTCGCGGGCCACATCTTCGATCCCGCCGACTGCCGCCGATCGCCAGCTCGCCTGCGCGATCGGCGACACCGGAGTAAACCGCCACTCCTCCTGCCGGGAGGTCGGGAAGCCGGTCCGGACAAACTGCTCCATCGCCGCCCGGCGAACAGGCTCGAGCCACTCGGGACCTTCCGCCGTAGTGGCACCTGTGAAGCTCTCGAACTCCTTCACATACGACTCGCTCACTTGGCCATCGCCTCGGCCTGGGCGTCCACCCACTCGTAGCCCCGGGCTTCGAGCTCCAGCGCCAGGTCCTTTCCTCCCGAGATGACTACCCTGCCCTGGGAAAGCACGTGCACATAGTCCGGCACGATGTAGTTGAGCAAACGCTGGTAGTGGGTGATCACAATGAAGGCATTATCGGGACGCCGCAGGTTGTTCACCCCATTGGCCACCGTCCGCAAGGCGTCGATGTCCAGCCCCGAGTCGGTCTCGTCGAGAATGGCGAGCTTGGGCTCCAGCACCGCGAGCTGCAGGATTTCGTTGCGCTTCTTCTCCCCGCCCGAGAAGCCGTGGTTGACCGCCCGATGCATGATCTCGGACTCCCAAGCGACCACCTTGAGCTTCTGCTCTAGGAGATCGAGAAAGTCGATGGAGTCCAGCTCCTCCTCACCCCGAGCTTTCCGCAGCTCGTTGTACGCCGAACGGAGAAAGTAGGCGTTGGTCACGCCGGGGATTTCGACCGGGTACTGAAAAGCGAGAAACAGCCCGGCCTGGGCCCGCTCCTCGGGCTGCATGTCCAGGAGATCCTGCCCCTCGAAGCGCACCTGCCCGCCGGTGATCTCGAAGGCCGGATGGCCGGCCAATACCTGGGCCAGCGTGCTCTTACCGGAGCCGTTGGGACCCATGATGGCGTGGATCTCGCCCGGGTTCACGGTGAGCGAGATGCCCTTGAGGATTTCCTTCCCAGCAACGCCGGCATGGAGGTCTTTGATCTCGAGCACTACGAATCTCCTCTTGAACCTGCGTGAAACGTGAACCGTGAAACGTGAAGTGAGGCGAGTTGGTCCCTTTCACCTTTCACGTTTCACCTTTCACGCTGTTACCCGACGCTTCCCTCAAGACTGATACTCAACAGCTTCTGCGCCTCGACCGCAAACTCCATCGGGAGCTCCTTGAAGACTTCCTTGCAGAAGCCGTTCACGATCATCGAGATGGCGTTCTCGGTGTTGAGGCCGCGCTGTTTGAGATAGAAGATCTGGTCTTCCCCGATCTTCGAGGTCGAGGCCTCGTGCTCCAGGCTGGCACTAGAGTTCTGCACGTCGATGTACGGGAAGGTGTGCGCCCCGCATCGGTTGCCCACAAGCATCGAGTCGCATTGCGTGTAGTTGCGAGCCTTGTCCGCCTTGGGCATGACCTTGACCAGGCCGCGATAGCTCCCCTGACCTTCGCCCGCGCTGATCCCCTTGGACACGATGGTCGACCGGGTGTTCTTCCCGATATGGATCATCTTGGTACCGGTGTCCGCCTGCTGCTTTCCGTTTACCACCGCAACGGAATAGAACTCGCCTACCGAGTTGTCCCCCTGGAGAATGACCCCAGGGTACTTCCAGGTGATGGCTGAGCCGGTTTCGACCTGGGTCCAGGAGATCTTGGAGTTGGCGCCGAGGGCCTTGCCCCGCTTGGTCACGAAGTTGAACACCCCACCGACGCCGCGCTCGTCTCCCGCGTACCAGTTCTGCACCGTGGAGTACTTGATGGTGGCGTTGTCCAGCGCGACCAGCTCCACCACCGCGGCATGCAGCTGGTTCTCATCCCGCTTGGGGGCGGTACAGCCCTCGAGATAGCTCACATAGGCTCCCTCGTCGGCGATGATCAGGGTGCGCTCGAACTGACCGGTCTCCGCGGCATTGATGCGGAAATAGGTCGAGAGCTCCAGCGGACACTTTACGCCCTTGGGCACATACACGAAGGAGCCATCGCTGAACACCGCCGAATTAAGGGCGGCAAAGAAGTTGTCGCTCAACGGCACCACCGAGCCGAGATACTTCTGCACTAACTCCGGATGTTCCCGCACCGCCTCGCCGAAGGAGCAGAAGATGATGCCTTGCTCGGCCAACTTCGCCTTGTAGGTAGTGCCGACGGAGACAGAGTCGAAGATCGCATCGACAGCCACCCCAGCCAGAAGCTTCTGTTCCGAAAGTGGAATGCCGAGCTTCTCGTAGGTCTCAAGCAGCTTGGGATCGACCTCATCGAGACTGCCCAGCGGCTTCTGGCTGCGCGGCGCGGCGTAGTAGCGGATGGACTGGTAGTCGATGGGATCGTACTTCACGTTGGCCCAGTGCGGTTCCGTCATCTTGAGCCATCCACGATAGGCCCTGAGCCGCCAATCCAGCAGCCACTCGGGCTCCTGTTTCTTGGAGGAGATGAGCCGAATGATGTCCTCATTCAGCCCCTTCGGGGCGATATCGGATTCGATGTCAGTAACAAACCCGTACTTGTACGCCTTGTTGACCAGGCTCTCGACCGACGAGCTCATATCTCGTGCTCCGGCTTGAATCTCACGTGGTACTCGCAGGCGCTGCAGCCGCTCAGAATGTGCTCCCGCCGATCGACTTCGGCGCCAAGCACCTCCGACAGAAAGCGGGCTTCAGCCGCGCAGATTTCAGGAAACCGCTCGGCCACGGCCTGGATGGCGCAGTTGTGCTCCGTCAGGGTTCCTCCCGACTCGCCACCGGCGGCCTCGGCCATATAGCCCTGCTCGGAACGGACCTGCGCGACAGCCTGCAGCCGCTCCGCCGGGGTGGCGTTTTTCAAGTCTTCCCGGAGCCGGCGAGCCAGCCCCGAAAGGTGCGATTCGAGGAGACCGATGGCGGTCTCCCGGCCCTCTTGCTCCACCAGGCTATCGAGTAGCGCAGTTAGCGTCTCCTGATAGCGCCGGGGGAAGAGCGCCTCGCCGGCGGGGGTCAGGCGGTACGCAAATGCAGGGGCCCCTACGCCGTGATGCTCCAACTCGTACTGGACCAAACCTTGCGCCTCCAATTCCTTCAGATGATGCCTGGCAGCATTGAGCGAGAGTCCCATTCGCGCCGCGAGCTGCTTGGCAGCCAGCGGCTGAGCTCGCTTGAGCTGCACCAGCACTTCCCCCCGAGAACCAGCATGGCCGAGGGGCAGCGCCGAGTCGTTGATCGGAAGCGGTGCTCCCATGACAAGGAATCTTAAGTAACTTTGTCGGGATTGTCAAATTGCACAAGAAAATTGGTGCGAATTAGTAACCCTATGTGCATGTGGTACTTAGCATAGCATTACGCAGCCCTGGAAGTCGCCATTGGTATCTTGAGTTGAGAGCATACGACCACTCGCGTGGTAGTATTCATATGTGCTACTACTGGCCTGGCGAGTATCTACTCCGCATATTGGTCAAGTTCAAGCAGCTTCTCCGATGACCGGGGGCAACTCTCGATGACCATTCACCGTATCCGCCTGCTCGGCGATCCGATCCTCCGCGCCAAGTGCGAGCCGATCACCAAGCCGCGATCCACGGCGGTGCGGGTCATCATGGACGACATGCGAGAGACCCTGCGAGACTGGCAGTCGCGCTTCGGCAGTGGGCGCGGGATTGCTGCGCCCCAGATTGGCGCACCGGTACGCATGGTCTTCGTCGAGATGGACAAGCCGTGGCCGCTCATCAACCCTGAAATCCTTGATATCGGCTACGAGGATTTCGCGGTCTGGGACGATTGCTTCTCCTTCCCCAATCTTCTGATCCGCGTCTCCCGAGCGTACCGGATCAGGATCCGATACCAGGATCTCAAGGGCGAGTGGACCGAGATCGATCTGGAAGGCGATCGGGCTGAGCTGCTCCAGCACGAGATCGACCACCTCGACGGGGTGCTGGCCGTCGATCGGCCACACGGGCTCGATCCGTTCTGTCTTCGGGAAGAGTGGCACCGGATTCACGGACCGGACCGGTACGGCCCACCGGAGGCTCGCAACGAGAACTACGCTACTCCGCTCTCCGGCTTGCTGTAGTCTTCCACTTTTCAGCTTTTCAGCCAAATCTTAGAACCAGCGGCCGAGGCGCACGAAGAAGGCGTCCCGGCCGCGGGTGGCGAGTCCGTATTCGAACCGAACCGGGCCTACCGGTGTGTCGGCGCCGACTCCCGCGCGCACTCCTGCGTCCCACCCGCTCGAACTGAAGAACGGCCCCCCGATGGCGGTGCGGCCGCCTGCCACTTCAACGCGACCCAGCAATGGTCCCTTGAGTGGAAAGCTGAACATCAGGCCCAGCATCGCCTCCCGGTCGCCTCGTCGCTCGCCCAGGTGCAGGCCCGGGAACCCATCATCGCCACCCAGCGGGAATCCAGCCTGAAGCGGGAGATGCTCGCCCCACCCCAGCCGAAGCCGTGGCGTGAACCGTACGATTCCCATTCTCGCGAGCAGTTGACCTTCGAACGCCAGGCGGGAATAGATGCCGGTCCAGAGGAACTCCGTCTGGACCACGCGCCCTCGGGCCCGAGTGACCCGGACGATCCGGGCGCCGACACCGGCCGTCGAATGATCTCCCCGCGGGTCGTGCCATGCGTGACCTTCCACACCGAGGGCGACCTCCCAACTGGGATCGAGCGCCCGCTCGGCCCCCAGAAATCCAATGGCTTCGCGGGTCCGGGCAGGGTCGAGCTCGTCGCCATCGGACTGGAACAAGCGGACTTTTTCAGTGGCTAATCGGATGGTCGCAGTGGGCCGTAGCAGCTGCCGGCCCAATTGATAGTTTCGTCGCAGCCCCGCGGAAATCTCTCGGCGTAGCTCACCCAGAAAGACTGCCGCACTGCCCTCGAGCGCGAGTCCGAGAAAGCGGCGGTCGACTAGGCCAGCCCACGCTCGCCCGCCCAGCTCGTTGTCATAGGCGATACCAAGACCGGCGACCCGGCGCGGGGCACGATGCACGACGAGGTGAAACACGACCGAGTCCGCGGCACCGGAGGGTGTGAGCCACACCGAGTTGTACGCCTCGGAGGCCACCGACAGGGTTCTAACCCGGGAGAACAGCAGCTTCTGATCGACTGTATCGCTGACGCCCAGGCCCAATAGGCGAGTCAAAGCCAGGCGCTCGGATTGGTTCACGGTGCTGTCGGTGGCGACTCCCGCGATTCGAGTGGGGGCCGAGCGGAGTGGTGCGGCGGGCCTGGTCGGGGGACACTGCAGCCGGGGGAGCACGCTATCCGCCGCGTGGACGCCCAAGGCGAGGAGCCGCTCGACAGTCCGGGGAGCGAAATTCAGACTGGTGAAGCCTTCCACCTCCGGCCGAATCAGGACATCTCCCGGGAATAGCGTATCGCCGTGTTGCTGAAAGAGAAAATCCACCAGGCGGTCTGCCACGAGGAGCGGCGTGTCAGGAGCCAGCGAATCCACCGGATGAGCGGTGGCATCGGAGACGATCACCCGCTCCGCGCCGGTCTGTCGCGCTACCGCGACGGGAATGTTGGCGGCGAGCCCGCCGTCGATGAGCAATCGTCCGTCCCGCCGTTCTGGGGCAAAGAGCAGCGGGATTCCGGCGCTTGCTCTCACCGCCTGGGCCAGATCTCCAGAGGAGAGCACCATTACTTCCCGATGGGCCAGGTCAGTGGCAACCGCCCGAAAGGGAATAGACAGGGAGTCGAAATTTCCCCGCGCGAGCAGATTGCCGCGAAGCATCGCCGCGTTCACCATGGCGTTGACCTCGGCCTCCACCACGGAGGCGCTCTGCAAGGCGAAACGCCGGTCGCCCTGCTCCCAGACCACCAGCGGCTGCAGCGGGCCCAGCGAACGGGGGGCGAGCGGCTGATAGCTGCGGAAGAGGGTGGCCAGGGGCACCACCCGGGCGAGCGAGTCGAGCTCGCGCCCGGTGTAGCCGCTGGCGTAGAGCGCTCCCACGACGGCGCCAATACTGGTGCCAACGATGAGGTCGGGCCGGATGCCGAGACTGTCGAGGACCCGCAGAACACCAATGTGGGCCAATCCCTTAGCGCCGCCTCCCGAAAGCACCAGAGCGGTGCGAGGAGAACGGCAGGTCTGGGCGTGGAGTGGTGCGACCGCGAGGAGCAGCGCGAGGAGCAACGGGAGCCGACAACGCATTGGGGTGGAAGATACTATTACCCCTTGCGCCGCCCCACCCGGCTTCGTATACCTTGCGACAGGGCCCGTCGAAGGACGGAGGTTGGGCTATTGGACACCCCGAAGGAGCCGCCGCAATGACTTATGTGATCGTCGAGGCCTGCATCGGAGTGAAGGACCGGGCTTGCGTGGATGTGTGTCCAGTGGACTGCATCTACGAGGGTGAGGATCAACTTTACATTCACCCCGATGAGTGCATCGACTGCGGCGCCTGCGAACCAGAATGCCCGGTGACGGCCATCTTTCCCGAGGAAGACGTACCGCCCAACATGGCGTCCTTCATCGAGAAGAACAAAGAGGTGTTCAACAGCGACACGCCGCCGGGAAGGCCGAAGCGATAGAAGCTAACGGCTAACAGCTAATGGCTAATGATCCTACGAAGCGGCTTTCCTCGGTGCGAGAGGAGGGCCGCTCTGGTATGTTAGCCCGAGGAGCAGAGCCGTTAGCCGTTGGCCGTTAGCTGCTAGCCGTTAGCCGTTAGCTCCGCGGCTTCGCCGCGGAGGAGAGAGGCCCCGACTCGTACTGCATGGCCGCGAGCCGGGGCCGCTATGGAGGGACTGCAGAACCAGCGGAGAATCGAAATCGAAGCTGATTGATTCTGGGGTTACAACGAAGAGAATAGGGAAAAGGTTTCAAAGACTCGGGAGAAACTCGCGCAAGGCCTGGGTGACCCGGTCCGCGCCCTCCACTGAGGAAAGGTGACCCACACCGGGGATCACGATGCAGCGAGCTCCCGGGATCGCTTCCGCCATGGCCTGAGCGCGGGCCGGCGGCGTGGGCTCATCCAATTCACCAACGAGAACGAGCGTGGGAATGTCGCCGAGGGTCGGAAGCAAAGCCGTGCTGTCGGCCCGGTCGCGCATGGCGCCCAGGGCACCAACCAGTCCTGCCACCGGATTTGCGGCCATCATGGCCCGGACCCGCTCGGCCATCTCCGGCGATCGGGCAAGGGTCGCCGGCGTGAGCGACTTGGGCAGCATCTCCTCGGCAATGGCTGAGGCGCCACGCTCCCGCGCGAGTGCCGCCGCGGCATCCCGCGCTCGCCTGCCCTCCGGCGAATCTGCCTCCGCGCGGGTATCCACCAACACCAATCCACGCACCCGTCGCCGCCAGCTCCGGAGAAACTCGAACGCGATGTAGCCCCCCATCGAGAGCCCGCACAACACAACCTGGTTCACCCCCACGGCGTCCAGAAGAGCGGCGAGATCCGCAGCGTAGGTGGCCATGCTATAGCCGAGGTCCGGCGCATCGGATTGTCCCATGCCTCGAAGGTCGGGCGCGATCCGCCGATAGCCATCGAGCGCGGCCATCTGCGCCGCCCAGATCGTGTGATTGTGGGGATAGCCGTGAACCAATAACACCGCGGGGCCCTCCCCCCTCATATCCACCGCCAGACTCACCCCGTTGACCGTGAACCGTTGGAGAGCTCCCGAGCCGCCTCGCCCCCTGGTCGCGTTCAGGTAGTCGGTGAGCTCGGCAGGGATGGGTGTCGGTTTCCCCTCCCGATCGATGCAGACGAAGACGAACTCCGCCGTGGCGATGAGGATGTCGTCCCCGGTTCGGCGAGCGGTCTGTCGCATGGTGAAGCTGGTACGGCCGTGATGAGTCAACGCCTGCTGAAACCGGAGAACATCACCGGGAAATGCCGCGGCATGATAGTCGATGACTGTCTTGCGGACCGCCGGCCAGGCGCCGTTTCGAGTAAACACATCCATCCCGGGCCCTCGAGCGAGCATCTCCCAGCGGGCCCGTTCAAACAGAGTGAGGAACGAGGCCTGGTTCAGATGACCGAAGGCATCGCATTCGTCGGGATAGACCGTGAGGTCGATGTCGGGTGGGGTCATTCGGGGTCTGGTCGATCTTCAGGTGTCTTTGGTCTTTGGTCTTAAGTCTTTGGTCTCTGGTCGTATCTGAGAGTAGCCTAGATATACTACATGCTGCTTCTGTGGGTCAGTTCAGACCAACGACCAACGACCAACGACCAACGACTTCCCATGAAACCCTCCACCGATTACATCCGCCATGCCGCCCGACTCGCGCGCAAGCTCCAGATGGACGCCGCGATGGGCGGCACGCCTCAGCCCGACGCCGAGTTCTACAAGGCGCTGTCGAAAGCCCTCGATGAGATCGCCGCCGGACTCGAGCTCGTCTCCAAGGCGGATTGACCTCGTGCGGCTGATCCGGACCGGGACCGAGCTGGCCGCGCTGGCCGGTCGGCTCCGGTCGGAGCCGCTGCTCGCAGTGGACACCGAAGCCGCGAGCTTCCACCGCTACCTCGACCGGGTGTACC
>JBIOUY010000144.1:0-2632 GCA_044867445.1 Gemmatimonadales bacterium | reverse complement strand
TTCAAGGAAATGAAGCGCCGCGAATTCTGAATCACTCGCTTCGCAGCGCGACCAACGGATCGACCCGTGACGCTCGCCTGGCGGGCAGGTAGCAGGCCAGCGAAGCCACCGCCGCGAGTATTGCCGGCACGGTCACGAACGTGAGCATGTCGGTGGCGCTCACGCCGAAGAGCTGACTCCGGAGCAGCCTCGCTCCAGCAAGCGCGGCAGCCAATCCGAGCAGGGTGGCGACAGCAACGATTCGCAGACCGCGTCCCACCACCAGCGCCACGACCTGACCGTGATACGCGCCGAGCGCCATGCGGATGCCGATTTCGCGGGTCCGCTGCGCGACGGTGTACGACATCACGCCGTATACCCCTACCCCAGCCAGAAGCAGCGCCAGCAGCGAGAAGGACGCCGCGAGCATCATGGTGAAGTGCTGCGGTGCCAGGTCCCCCTCGACCAGCGACTGCATGGATCGAATCTTCCACACCGGTTGGTCCCGGTCGACCGACCAGATCGCGCCTCGCAACTCGTCCGCCAATGCCATCGGGTCGCCCGCCGTTCGCGCAACGATGCTGGAGAAGATTCCCCCGACCTGTGCCTTCGGCTGATAGAGCTGCGCGCCGGCGGGCTCGCCGATGGTGAACTGCTTCAGATTCCCGACCACTCCCACCACGGTGGCCCTCACATCCGGCGGCCCGACGATCTTGATCCGCTTCCCGATGGCGGATTGATTGGGCCAAGCCTGCCGGGCCAGCTCCTGGTTGACGATGGCTACCGGCTCCGCGTCCGCGCGATCGGTTACCGCGAAGTCGCGTCCCTGAAGCAGCGGGATCTCCATGGTGCGGAAGAAGCCGTCGGTCACTGCATTGATCTGGGTATTGGGCCAGAGGCCGGGAGCCGGTTCTGCCTGCCCCTCCGGCAGATAACTCGTGCGGCCCCAGTTCCCGCTGAGTGGCACGGCGTTGACCAGCGCGGCCGACCTCACGCCCGGGGTCGCTCTCAGATTCGCGATCGCTTGCGCCGTGAACTGATTGATCTGCTCCGGCGTACCGTACTTCGCGGCCGGCAGGCGAAACTCCGCGGTGAGGAGGTGATCGGGATTGAACCCGATGTCGACCCGTTGCAGGGCCGCCGACGTCCGAGCGAGCAGGCCCGCTCCCACCAGGAGCACAATGCAGAGCGCGAGCTGGACCGCGACGAAGGTGTTTCGGACGTCGCCCCTTCCGCCGATCGCTCCGTCGGCCCGGAGATTGAGCGAGTCGTTGAGGTTGGCTCGGGCCGCATAGAGCGCGGGGATGGCGCCAAAGAGGAGGCCGGTGAGCACCGTGATCGCGGTGGAGAAGAGCAGCACCCGCCGGTCGAGCCCAACCTCGCCGAACGCCGGCAGCCGACCCGGCATGGCCGCCATCAGCCACTGGATAGCCCACTGAGCCACGATCATGCCGACAATCCCGCCGATCGCCGAGAGTATGAGGCTCTCGGTAAGCAGCTGGCGCACCAGCCGTCCCCGGCCCGCGCCCAGTGCCGCTCGTAGCGACATCTCGCGCTGGCGGGAGGCGGAGCGCGCGAGCAGCAGGTTGGCCACATTGGCGCAGGCGATCAGGAGCACGACGCCCACGAACCCGAACATGATGAGCAGGAATGGCCGTACCTGACCCACCAGGTTGTCCTGCATTGAAAGCACCGTGGCATCGAAGCCCGCGTTGGTCGCCGGATACTCCGCCGCGAGCTGCCGCGTGATCCCCGAGAGGTCGCGCCGCGCCTGGTCGAGCGTGACCCCCGGCTTGAGGCGGCCCAGGGCCCAAACCGACCGGTTGTCTCGGGTGAACCAGTTGGGATTCGGGGCCGACGTGATCGGAAGCCAGACCTCGGTTGGGTCATAGGAGTCGCGGAATTCGGGGGCAATGACCCCGATGACCACATGGGGGCGACTGTTGAGGATCAGGGTCCGGCCGACGATGCGGGGATCGCCGCCGAATCGGGTCTGCCACATCGCATCCGAGATCAGGGCGACCGCTTGTCCGGTTCCTTCGGCCGTCTCCTCGTCGGTGAACAGCCGCCCCATGCCGGCCCTGGCACCCAGCATCCGGAGTGCGTTGGCGGTGACGAAGCTGCCCAGCAGCCGGTCGGGCCGCTCACTCCCGGTAAAATTGACGCTCTGGCTCCGGACGATCGCGATGTCGTCGAACGTGTGGTTGTGAGCCTGCCACTCCTTCACGTCCGGGATTGCCATCAGGAGCTGCTTCTGCTCTCCGCGAGAGGCCCACAGCACGGTGAGGCGGTCCGCGGCAGGGTAGGGCAGCGGGCTCAGCAGCACCGCGCTCACCGCGCTGAAGATCGCGGTGTTGGCGCCGATCGCGAGCGCCAGCGTAAGTACAGCCACCGCGGCGAACCCCGGCGCCCTTCGCAGTTGGCGCAGGGCGTACCCGGCGTCCTGGCGCAGGGCGGACAGATACTCGGTCCGTTGCATCTCTCGCTCCGTCTCGAGGCCGATCTTGCGGCAGGCGGCATTCACTGCGGCCACGTCACCGAACCGGAGCAGTGCTTGCGCCCGTGCCGCCTCCCGGCTCAAACCCCGCTCCATCAATTCGTGAGTCAGCATTTCCAGGTGAAAGTCCAGCTCCGCGTCCACCTGGTCGCCGAT
>JBIOUY010000143.1:0-14549 GCA_044867445.1 Gemmatimonadales bacterium | reverse complement strand
GCTGGCCGCCTGTGGACGGCATCAGGTACAGATCGCGGACCGAGCCGCTCCGGGTGGCGTGGAAACCGATCCACTTGCCGTCCGGCGAATAGTTGGGCTGAAATTCGTCTTCCGGACCGGCGGAGAGTACCTCGGGGGGACTGCTTCCATCCACCGGCATGCGCCAGATGTCCTGGTTTCCATTGCGGTTGGAGTCGAACACCAGCCAGGCACCATCCGGAGAGACGGAGAAACCCTCGATCACCTGCGAGCCGCTGGTGATCGGCTTCGCGTCCCGAAGCGAGACCGACCTGCCCCGTTGCAGCGGGATAGCGGCAAGGTTGGAGGTCTCGCCATAGAGCGCGTACACCAACGTCCGTCCATCGGCCGAGAGACTGATCGTGTGGGGGTACAGCCCCGTCGTGAGGCGGACCGGTGCGACCTCCGGTGCACCGGACCGTGAGATCCGCACGAAGTAGATGTCTCGGCCGCCATCCTGGTCGGACACGTAGAGCAGCCCTCGGCTACCGGGAAGCCAGACCGGGCTCGCATGCAGCGGCCGGTCCTCAGTGATCCGAATGGGAGCACCGCCGCTTGCCCTGACCACCCAGATCGAGCTGGGGGCGAGGTTCGCGAGGCCAGGATACTGCGGGTTACCGGAGACGTACGCGATCCACTTGCCATCGGGCGACCACACCGGGGAGTGAGGCGCCTCGGTCCGGAGCAGAGGCCGGGGAGCATCCGCCTGCAGGTCTCGCACATAAATCGTGTCCGCGCTGGTGTAGGCGATCGTGTTCCCATCTGGTGCCCACGCGGCCCACCCGTGTTTTGGCTCGCGGCTCTCGATGGCCACCAGGCGGGAGGCTCCACCAAATGCGGGGATCACCTCCAGCCCACGGGGAGAGCTGTAGGCCAGGCGGGAACCATCGGGCGACCAGGAAGGCGTTGCCGAGTACAGACCGGGCCAATGGGCTACGGTCACCGGTTCTCCCCCCGCCAACTGTTGAATGACCAGTCGCGACTCCGCTGGCATCATTCGGCTATAGGCCACGAACTTCCCGTCGGGCGAGACGGAGGGGTTGAGTTCCAGTCCCGGCTCTAGGGTCAATTCGGAGCGTTTGCCAAGCTGAGGCACCTCGCCGGCGCTCCTATGGGCCAGGAGCAGACCTCCTGCCACCGCCAGGAGCACCAATCCCGCGATCACTGCGACTCGAGCGGCTAGGCCGCGGCCCGGTCGCACCGCAGGAGTGGGGGGTCGAGTTTGGCTCGGAGTGGTCCCTCCCGTCGGCGTGAGCTGCTGCTCGAAGTGACTGACGAGCTCGTCAGCGCTTTGCCATCGGTCGGCCGGGTGCTTGGCCAGGCACTTCATGATCACTTCGGCGAGGCCGGCCGGCACGGCAGGCCGCCGAACCGAGACGGGCTCCGGCGGTTTAGTGATGTGTGCGGCCAGAATTTCCTGCGAGGATGCTCCGACGAAGGGCGGCCGGCCGGTGAGCAGCTCGTAGCCCATGACGCCGAGCGCGTAGATATCCACCCGATGATCGATCGTGGGCTCGGCCGCTGCCTGCTCCGGAGCCATGTAGGCCGGTGTGCCCAGTGCGACTCCCGCCGTCGTGAGCTGCTGCTTTCCGGTGGCCTCACTCACCGCTTTGGCGACCCCGAAATCGCTGACCAGCGCATGCCGGCCCGAGAGTAGCACATTGTCCGGCTTGATGTCCCGATGAACCACGCCGTTGCCATGGGCGTAGGCGAGCGCGTCGGCGACTTCGGCCAGGATGCGCACCGCGTCATGGATCGGCAGCTCGCCCCCGCGGGCCAACCGTCGGCGAAGCGATTCGCCGTCCACGAACGGCATGACGTAGTAGAGGAATCCTCCGGCTTCGCCGGAGTCATGCAGCGGGAGGATATGGGGGTGCTGCAGTTTGGCCGCGACCTCAATTTCTCGGAAGAACCGATCGGGGCCGAGGGTCGCCGCCAGCTCCGGTCGCAGCACCTTGAGGGCCACCCTGCGATGGTGCTTCAGGTCTTCGGCCAGGTAGACCGTCGCCATCCCGCCCTGACCCAGCTCACGCTCCACCCGGTACCGATCCGCCAGGGCGGCGGCCAGCCGATCGGGGGCAGCGGTCACTCGCTCTCGCTCCGAAGAGCCCGTGCAACGATGACGGTGATGTTGTCGCTGCCGCCACCCTTCAGGGCATCGTCCAGGAGGTCCTCGCATACCTGCTTGGCGGAGGTCATGGCGCGGAGGCGAGTACGAATGCGGTCGTCGTCGACATGGCGGGTGAGGCCATCGCTGCATAGCAGCAAGACATTGCCCCAGTCCGAGTCCATCCGGGTCACGACCGGCTCCGTCTGGGGGCCGCCGATCGAGCTGGAGAGAGTATGGGCGAAGCGGGTTTTCGACGCGTCCGCGTGGGTCAGCACGCCCCGGTCAATCAACTCCTGGGCCATGGTCTGGTCCCGGGTGATCTGGGTCAACTCTCCCCGCCTCATGAGATAACAGCGGCTGTCGCCGACCTGCAGTAGGTAGGCTTTGGGCCAAACCCCGAGGAAGAGAGTGAGCGTCGTGGCCATACCCCGGTAGTCCGGATCCTCGGAACCGCGTCGCAGCAGCTCCGCGTGGCCTTGGCGGGCCGCTTCATCCAGTGCCTCGGAAAACTCCTGGTCATCAGCCGAATCGGCCGCATAGTAGCAACGCATGCTCCGGTTGACGTATTGCATGACCGCTTCGACGGCCGTCCGGCTCGCCGCTTCGCCCTTGGCCGCGGCGCCGACACCGTCGGCCACCATTGCGAGGAACGCGAGTCGCTCGGTTCCGCTGGTCAACTGATCCGCCTCGGGCAGGCTGGTCAGGTGCACGGCCACCTGCTTTCGCAGCGAGCAGATCAGAAAGTGGTCCTGATTGTCCTTGCGTACGTTGCCTGGATGGGTCAGGCCGTGGAGGTCGATCTCATCGTCCCGCGGCTTGCGGGTGAGCGCCGGTTCGGGAGCGGCGGTGTTCCGGAGGGTCATCGGCTGGCATCCTTGGCGGGAAGTCTCAATCTGTACTGCGGCGCGGGGGGATGCTAGGCAAGGCCAGCTAAGTTCCTACCGCGTGTGTGTCAGGAGTCGAATGTGTCATGACACCAATTTCCACACCTTTCACTTCCCACTTCTTACCTCTCACCTCTCACTTCTCACTTCCTACTGCTCACTTCTTACCTCTCAGTTCTCACTTCTCACCGCCGTCCCCATATCTCGCTCGCAACGACTGCACCAGCGCCTGTGTGCTCGGCGGACTGCCCGTAGCTCTTTGGATCAGGTCAGCCACGCGGTATCGCTGGCCATGTCGATGGACTTGATCTCGCAGCCAGCCGAGCAGCCCATCGAATTCGCCATGGGCGAACTGCTCGTCGAGATCACCCAGCGATGCCTGCGCCGCTGCGACCAGCTGGGCCGCATAGACGTTGCCCAGCATATAGGTGGGGAAGTATCCAATCAGCCCCTCGGCCCAGTGGCCGTCCTGGAGGCAGCCCTCACGATCGGTCGCCGGGGTGACGCCGAGACAATCGCGGTATGCCTCGCTCCAGGCCTCCGGCAGGTCGGCCGTCTTCAGATCGCCTGAGAGCAACGCCTGCTCGATCTCGAACCGGACCAGTACATGCAGATTGTAGGTCACTTCGTCGGCCTCAACCCGGATGGCCGACGGTTCCACCCGGTTGAGCGCCCCCATGAAGGCATCGAGCTTGACATCATGCAGGGCCTCGTGAAACACTCCGCGCGCCCGGCCGAAGAAGTGCTTCCAGAACGAGTGGCTGCGGCCGACGAAATTCTCCCACAGCCGCGACTGCGACTCGTGCAGCCCGAGCGAGGCCGCCTCCCCCATGGGAGTGCCATAATGTTGCCGGTCCAGTCCCTGCTCGTATAGCGCGTGCCCCACCTCGTGTAGCACCGCGAGGAAGCCACTGGCGAAATTGCGAGCAGTGAACCGGGTGGTAATGCGGCAGTCGCCCGGACCGAGACTGGTGCAGAAGGGATGCACCGAGCTGTCCATCCTGCCTCGGTCGAAGTCGAACCCCACGGCGTTAGCCACCGCCTCGGCGAAGATCTTCTGGCGATCGACCGGGTACTCCCGCCGAAGCACCGAGTTTCGCCCCCGCCTGCCGGTGTTCGGCACCGACTGTAGCAGGGGCACCAGCTCCCGGCGCAGCTCGGCAAACAGCTCGGCGACTTGCCCGGTCGTGACGCCGGGCTCATAGTCCTCCAGCAGGGCGTCGTAGGGAGTCTCGGGATAGCCCACTGCCTCGGCCACTTCCCGGGCCAGCTCCAGCTGCCGATCGAGCCAGGGTTGGAAGCGATCGTAATCCGCGGCATCGAGTGCGTCGGCCCAGGCCTGCTGCGCCAGCGCGGTGACTCGGGCGATCTCTTCGACCAGCCGGCGCGGAAGCCGGCGCTCCCGATCGTACGCCCGGCGGAGCTCGCGGACATTGACCGCCTGAGGTGATTCCGGATCGGCCACGAGATCCGAGTGCTCGATGGCGTCGAGCAGCTCGCCGACCCGAGGATCGGTGCTCTGATCGTGGAGCATGCCAGCAAGCAACGCGAGCTGCTCGCTGCGATGGTCAATCCCGCCGCGAGGGAGCACGGTCTCCTCGTCCCACTCGAGGACGTCGAGGCACGAGGCCAGGGTCGCCTCGTCGCGAGATAGCCGAATCAGTTCGTCGTAGGCCGATTTGGGCTGCATGGCGGGTGTGCGCTCGAGACCGCGAAGAAGATAGTCGTTCGTCCCTGGATCGAGGAGTCCAATGGCGGAGGAATCGACACTTGTGAATGAGCCCAGCGTCGCTGAAGCGCTGGGTCTGCACGGGCCTCGCCTGGCAGCGCGAGTGCGGCAGGCACTGTACCATGTGCCGGCGGCGGAGCTCGCCCGTGCGCACGAGCGCATGCGATCCGGGGCGGTGGAAAGGCACATGGACTACTTCTACGAGGGAAAGGTGGAGACCATCCGAGTGCTCCCCTGTCCCATCACCATGCTCCCCGCCGAGCTCGACTACCTGCGCCAGGTCACTCGGACGCTGCACCAGGCGTTGCTCAAACTGCCGGAGCTCTACCTCTGCGAGCCGGTGGTGCGCCAGATCCTGCAACTGACGCCCGAGGAGGACGAGTGGCTCCGGAGCTGTTGGGGACCATCTCATCAGGCGAGAAACCCGGTATTCGACCGGCTGGACGCGATGGTGGACTATACCAGCGCGGTGTGGAAGGAGACCCTCAAGTTCGTCGAGCCCAATCTGACAGGAGTCGGTGGCCTTCACCTCATTCCATCGGTGGAAGAGATCGTGGACGAGGTGGTGGTCCCGCTGGTGCTGTCACAGGATCCGGGACTCCGGATCAGACGGCTGACTGACGCCAGAGAGCTGCTGCTGGACGAGCTTACCGACCACCTTGCGGCGATCGGCCGGCGCGGCGGGTGCATCTGCCTGATCGAGCCGAAATACGAGCTCGAGGGCATCGATGAGCAGCGGCGGCTGGTGGAATACTATCAGCGGCGCCACGGCCTCGAGTTGCTGCACGCCGATCCTCGCGAGCTGCGGCTACAGCGCGGCGAGGTCTATTGCGGCGATCGCCGTGTGGACTTGGTGTATCGGGACTACAGTGTGCTCGATCTGGTGGACCTCCAGGCCGATGGCGTGGACGTGGAACCCATGCGGCTGCTCTTCCGGGAGAATCGGGTGATCTCGTCGATCGGGGCCGAGCTGGACCAGAAGAGCTGCTGGGAAATCTTCACCGATCCGGTCCTGGCTGAGCGCCACTTCAGCGAGGAGGAGCGGCGGGTGTTCCAGCGTCACATTCTGTGGACCAGAGTGATCGCCGACCGCCGCACCCAGTTGCCCGGTGGGGAGTCAGGCGAGTTGTTGGAGTATGCCCGTCGCGAGCGGGAGACTTTGGTGATCAAGCCCTCCCGCGGATACGGTGGCGATGGCGTGCTGCTGGGCCACACCGTGGACGCGGCCGCGTGGGAGCACGCGCTCGACGCGGCGCTGGCCGACCCGGATCTCTGGGTGGTGCAGCGACTGGCGCAGATTCCGGTGCTGGAGGTCCCGACGCTCGCACCCGATGGCGCGCTGCACCCCGAAGCGTTTTACCACGTGATGGGCTTCGCGTCAGGGCCGCGGGGACTCGCGGTGCTTGCCCGCGCATCCCAGCGCCAGGTGGTCAACGTTGCCCAGCGGGGTGGGATGTGCGCGGTAATGCTCGTGGAAGCTAACAGCTAACAGCTAACAGCTAACGGCTAACAGCTAACGGCTAACAGCTAACGGCTAACAGCTAACGGCTAACAGCGCTCAGCCTCGGCATCCCTCGCTCGCCACCGCTCGCTCGGGATGAGGATCACTCCTTACTGCACTGCTTACTTCTCACTTCTCACCTCTCACTGCTTCATGCCACCGCCGATGCCGGTGAGGTTCCCCGGATGATGATCGAGTCGGTGCGGGTCTTCTCCCATTCCTGCAGGCTGAAGCCGTGGGACTCGAAGTACGCCCGAATTCGGGTCGCGTCCATCCCGACGATCTCCTCCAGGATGGGCACGAGCACACTGGGAACGTCGTCACTGAGAATCGTGCGCCGTGCGATCGGCGTGAGATAGCGGTTCTCCGAGGCCGCAATGGTGAGACCATCGAGCCGGTTGACGTGGAGCATGACGTGCACGTCGGAACTGCCGTCGCCCACGTAGATCACGTGGTCGTGACTCACGGCCAGCCTGCTGCGCAGCTCTTCGAGTACCGCCACCTTGCCATAGCCGGCGGGCACCCGCACGATCGATTGGATCTCACCCGAGCCGCCGTCGTACCAAAAACGGGTGCCGAAGATGTGGTCCGGCGGCACGATCCCCTCGAGCGCCGACTGAATGACCTCCTCAGGCGCGGCCGAGATGACGTAGAAGGCGAAGCGATGGCCCGACAATCCCTCGAGCAACGGCATGAGGGCGCCGATGTTCTGCTTCAGCCTGATCCGCTTGCCCACTTCGTGGAGGTGTTCCTTCCGCACTCGGCGATACTCCGGGTCGTGTAGCAGCAGGTAAGCCAGTTCGGCCCCCTGTTGTACCAGGTGGATTCGAGACAGACCCGCCGCCCGGTCCTCGAAGGACGGAATCCCGAGCAGCTCGCTCAGCACGATGCCGGAATCGTTGAAGCTCAGGGTTTGATCGAAATCGCTGGCCAGCAGATAGTGCTTCATGATGCTCCCAATTGGAGATGAGGATCTCGGGTACACAGGCCGATAGCCGAGCAAGCCGCGGGCCATAGATCCATCAGGCTGGTGCCCCGGTATCTCGTCTTGCCCCGTGGTTGGGTCACAGACTTGTCTCCGGGTACAGTTCGGCTGACAAGTTTGTTCCCCCGTCCCGGGGCGTGACGGCTTTGTGACCCGGGGCTCTGGCAGACTGTGCGTTCTGGCCATAGCTTAAGATTGTCCAAAGCCCGAACGCGCCGAGCTGATACCGGTCCCTCTCGTGTCCTCCTCACCGTTGTACCCCAGGGGAAACCCGCTCACCCATTCGATGCCGTTCACCGATCGCGAGGGTGAGCTCTGGCTGGTCTACATCGAGGGGCTGCCGCCGGTCCAGCCGCGCTGGTTCTGGAGCGTCGCGGCATTGCCTGGCCGCCGGCTGCGGTTCGATTCCAGCAAGGACTCGAGGGTGATCTCCGACGTTCCGGCTGGAGCCCCATTTCTGACCGAAACCCGGCTGCAGGCCTTGCTCGACAGGGCCGGTCCAGTGCCTGTCGCCCTCTCCACCAGGCCCGCGAGGATGACGTCCGAGCCCGTGGTTCGGGTCGGCCGGTGGGCGGCGAAGGTAGGCGGCTTGGCGCGGGCAACGCAGGGGGATTGGTCGGAGCGATGGGATCGTGGTGCTAGCCGTCGCCGCCAGTTAGGGTACCGGCTGCGACGGACCATTCGGGGGTTGGAGGCGCGGCTGTTGCATCTCGAAGAGATGATCTCAGGACGACGTGGCGCCCGGCGCTGAGTGGGGTCCGGCGGCTCCAGTCTGGCGGCGGAAGATCTCCCACAACGTATCCATAGTGTCCGCCTCAGCCGCTGATTTGTCGGTGCGATAGCGTTTGATCCGTGCGAATCGGAGCGCCAGTCCTCCGGGATACTGCGGACTCGCCTGCACATCGTTGAAGGCCACTTCAACCACCAGCTCCGGTCGAACGTAGACGGTGTAGCTGTCGCGAGCGGCCTCCAGCTCAAGTAGCCTGGTGGTCTGCCACGCCAGCATCTCGTCGGTCATTCCCTTGAAGGTCTTCCCCAGCATCACAAAACCGGCTGAAGGGTCGCGAGCTCCGAGGTGAAGATTGCTGAGCCAGCCCTGACGGCGCCCGTGTCCCCACTCGGCGGCGAGCACGACCAGGTCCAGCGTTCGCGCGGGCTTCACCTTGAGCCAGCGGCGTCCTCGATGCCCTGCCTCATACGGCGCATCAAGTGCCTTGGCCATGATTCCCTCGTGTCCGCGCCCCAGTGCCGCCGTCAGGAACTCACTGGCCTCAGGCGCCGAGGCAGTGACCAGCCGAGGGACCTGGAGGGCCGACGGAACAATTTCGCTCAGAGCCGCGAACCGGCGACGTGCGGGCTCGTCGAGCAGAGCCGTCCCGTCGAGGTACAGGATGTCGAAGAGAAACTGCGAAAGGGGAAGCGTCTGGCGAAGCCGCTCGACATCGAGCTTGCGGCCGAATCGGCGCATGGTCGTCTGGAATGAATGCGGCGTACCATCGGCTCGGAGCGCGATTGCCTCTCCCTCGACCACCAGCTCGCGAGCCGGCAAAGCGCGGATTGCCTCGACCAGCTCGGGGACCGCGCCGGTGACTTGGTTGAGCCGCCGGGAGAAGACCCGAACCTCCTCACCGCCCTTGTGAATTTGCACTCGGGCGCCGTCGAGCTTGTACTCGAGCGCCGCCTCTCCCAGCTCCGCCAGCGCGTCTTCCTCGCCATCTGCCGTTCCCGCGAGCATGGGAAGCACTGGCCGGAACAGCTGAATCGAGAACCGAGACAATCCCGTCTGGCCTTCGAGCAGCGCGGCCCTGGCCACGCTGGGAAGATCTCCCGCCATCATGACCGCGTACCGCAGCCGCTCGGCGGGTACGGCGGCGGCCTTGGCCACCGCCTCCACCATCACGCCTTCCACTGCGCCTTGACGGAGCTCGCCTGCGATCACGCCAAAAAGGAACTGCTGCTCGTCTCGGGTGAGTCGCGACAGCAGCCCGCGCAGCAGTCGCTGCTTGGTCTCGACGGAGCCCTTGCCCACGGTCGCCGCGATGCGCTCGAACACCGCATCCACCTCGATAAGCTCGACCGAGGGGGCGTCGGCGGCTGCGCCGGCCGCGGCCTCCTGGATCGCGGCATACCCGATGCCGAGGCGCTGCTGTCGGATCGATCCCGAGAGGAATGCGGTGGCGATCTCGATTTCGTGGGGTGGGATCGTGGCAAGCAGAGCGGCCAGCTGCCCGATCTTGTCGCGGCGTCCGCCGAATTGGGTCACCCGGCGGGAGGTTTCTGCGATGGCGGCGAACCTCAAGGCGAAGGTGCGCGCTTCCTTCGCGGCCGCCGGGTCAGCTGCGCGGCGGTCGCGGCGACACCCGCCAGCCCTAACCTGGCCCGGAGGGCAGGGGTGATTGGCTTCCGAACCAGGACCTGAGCCTGTTCTGTGGTGAGTTCCTCAGTGGAGGCATCTAGAGACCGAATCATCCCGCCATCGAGCGCGGCCACCGGTGTCCCGTCACGATAGAGAATACGGTTGCCGCCCTGAGCCGGCGTCCGCTCGCCGGGAGTGACGATTCCGGTCAGGTTGAGCGGGTCCGCAGCCGCAACAGAGATGAGCCTGCCATTGCGCTCGCTTCTCCGAATCGCGCGCAGCTGACCCACGGCCTCGGGTAATGCGAACTGCTCGCCCGACATTCCGGCGACGAACCGTCCACCCCGGATCTCACCTCTCGCCTCCAGCCGGCGATAGACCAGCAGCAGGTCTCGCCAGGCGGGCGGGTTGGGCTCGCGGGCCAGTAGGCGCCTGAACACCACACCGTAGCGGCGGAGCAGGGTCCAGGCGGTATGGCGGTAGGGCGATATGGCGGTGGCATCCTCGGCAGACCTTACCGCCGTATCGCCTTCCCGCCCCCTCGCTTCGCTCGCGGCAGTCTCTACTGCGCTACCGAACAGACTCCACCGGCCGGCGCTCTCAATCCCGAAGGGAACCGTGCGATGTCTCCGGCGCGCGCCCGCGAGCGGCTTCCGTTTGCTGGACGGCGTGATCAGCGCCCGGAGTCCGGCAAAGCTGTCGGACGTAACCAGGCCCAGGCCGGCCAACTCCGCCAACGCGTGTTCCACTTGGGTCGGGAGCAGGCCGGAGCCCGCCACCAGCTCGTGGAAGAACAACGCACCACGTCGCTCGAGAATCTGCTTAACGGTCTGGGCCGAGCTCGACAGCCGGTAGTCTGCCGTCTCTCCGTCAGCCTGCCAATCGTTGGAGTGCTCCCGCAGGAGCAGCGCGATCGGAGTCGTCCGGATCGGGCCAGCGGACGCAGTCCCTGGCGAGAGTCTGGCCCAGGCGACCCGTCCCATGAGGCACAAGGTATCCAGCAGCGCGGGATCGTATTCCTCGCAGCGGGACGACAGTACGTCGGACTCCCAGGCTCCGGCCGGAACTTCGAATCCCTCGAGCTGGGCGATCACCGCTGCGAGCCCTTCGACTCCCGCTACCCGATGCTCGGGATCGATCCGTTGCCAGGCAAATAGGAAGCGCATGAAGTCGGCCGAGCTTACCGGCTCGATCTCGGCCCGGAGCCGATTGAGGGTATACCGGTGGATTCGGGCAAGGAGCCGGCGCTCGCACCACTCCAGCGGCGCCGCTTGCACATCGGGTTGGTGGGTGAACCGCCCCCGCAGCACCACGCCCTCCGCTTCGAGTGCTATCAGCCCGGCCTCGACCTCACGTTCGTCCACCGCGAGCGGCGCTGCCAGCGCTGTGGAGGTCGCTGGTCCGCTGATTCCGACCCTTCCACGCAGCAGCTCTCGGATTGCAGTCTCGCGGGTGACGGGCTCCGTCGCGGAGGAAATCGGCCCGACCGGAAGGTCGGGATAGATCGCTCGGATCTCGGGTAAGCGTTCTCGCGCCACCCACAGCGCCGAGACACCAGCACCGCGATCTACTTGAACACCTCTCCGGCTCTCCACCAGCTCTCGCCAATGGCCGCTCCAGGAGACGCCATCCCGTCCAATGATCCCCTCGACCTCGGTCAGGAACCCCGAGGTGAGCAGGGCATCGTGGAGCTCGTCGGCGTTCTGCACCTCCGGCCAGGCCTCATCCCGAACCCGTTCGATCGCGGCGGGGTCCAGGGCGCCGAGGTCATCGGCCGAAGAGGGGTCGAACGCACGCCGGGTATAGACCGCCTGAGTGCGGCGCTCCTCCAGGGGTGCATCATCCAGAAACGCGTAGGGCTTGGCGTTCAGTATCTCCGCCGAGAGCGGCGAAGGTTCCGGCAGGTCACGGCCGATACACCTGATCCCACCATCGTGGATCCTCTGCAGGACCTGGGTGAGCCCGTCGAGATCCATGACCTCGTGGACGCAATCGTCGATGGTCTGCTGGACCAGGGGATGGTCGGGGACCTCTCGGTCACCCGGGATGTTCTCCAGACATGCCGCGGCATCGGGGAAGGCGGCCGCCAGCAGATCCTCCGATTCCATCCGCTGGATCGGTGGGGGCACCCTGCGGCTTCCACGGCTCCGCGGGACCGCGAGGGCAATAGTCGCGTTCCACCGCCAGTGCGTCCCGAACATGGGAGCATCGAGCAGTGCCTGGATCAGGATGTTCTCCACCGTGTCCGGATGGAGGAACCGAAAAACATTCTCCAGGGGGAAGGAGTGCTGCGGTCCGAGCGAGAGCAGCAACGCTTCCTCGGTGGCGGCGGCTTGCAGCTCGAAATTGAACTGGCGGCAGAACCGCTTTCTCAGGGCGAGCCCCCAGGCGCGATTGACTCTGCTCCCCAAAGGCGCGTGGACTACCAGCTGCATGCCGCCCGACTGGTCGAAGAAACGCTCAGCCACGAAGGTTTCGTGCGTAGGAAGTGCGCCAAGCAGGCGGTGGGATTCAGCGAGGTATTCGACCACTTGGTGAGCGGCGACGTGGGCTGAATCCTTGCTGGAATCCTCATCACGGCGTCGCTCCGGCTCCTCATCTCGAGAGCCTGCCCCGAGCGCAACGAGGGGAAGCGAAGCGACCGAGGGATCTGCTGGGTTAGATCCCTCGCGGAGCCTGCCCTGAGCGCAGCCCAAGGGCTCGGGATGAGGAGGCCTGCGCTTGTGGTTGCGCTCGGGATGAGAAGGCCGGGGCTCGGGTTCAGGAGGAGTACCCCCGAGCAGCGACACCACCCAGTCGATGGCCGCCTCGCGGTCGCCGAGTCGCTGCTCGATGCCCCGTCGCAGCTCCGACACGGCCAGCGAAAGCTCGTTGCTTCTGGCGGGCGCCTCCCCCAGCCAGAAGGGAATGCTGGGCGGCTGGCCGTGAGCGTCCTCCACCCGTACCACTCCCTGCTGCACTCGCAGAATACGCCAGGATGTGTTGCCGAGTTGAAAGATGTCGCCCGCGAGACTCTCTATGGCGAAGTCCTCATTGACCGTGCCGAGGAAGGTCCCCTCTGGTTCGAGCACCACTCGATAATCGGCGTTGTCTGGGATGGCACCGCCCGAGGTAATCGCTGTGAGCCGCGCACCTCGCCGCCCGCGAATCCGTCCATTCACCGCATCGTGATGGATCAGCGCGGCCCGCCGCCCTCGGCGGGTGGCGAATCCCTGCGCGAGCATCTGGACGACGTCGTCAAACTCGGAGCGCTGCAGATCCCGGTAGGGATGTGCGCCGCGGACCAGCTCGAAGAGCCGCTCTTCCGGCCAGTCCTCGCATGCCGCTTCTGCCACGAGCTGCTGGGCCAGGACATCGAGCGGCTTATCCCGAATCACAACCCGGTCGAGGAGACCCTTGCCCACCTCACCCAGGAGCGCAGTGCATTCCACCAGCTCATCGCGGGTGAGCGGGAAGAGACGGCCTTTCGGAGTGCCCCACACAGTGTGCCCTGACCTGCCGACCCGTTGGAGGAACGTCGAGATTCGCCGGGGTGAGCCTAACTGGCACACCAGGTCGACATGCCCGATATCAATGCCCAGCTCCAACGACGCGGTGGCGACCAGCGCCTTGAGCTTACCGGCCTTGAGTCGCTCCTCGGCATCCAGTCGAGTCTCTTTCGCCAGACTTCCGTGGTGCGCGGTGACCACATCTTCACCCAGCCGCTCGGCCAGGTGTCGGGAGACCCGCTCGGCGAGCCGGCGAGTGTTGACGAACACCAGAGTAGTTTGGTGGACCTGGATCAGCCCTGTCAGTCGGGCATACACCTCTTGCCACACCTCGGCGGACATCACCGCTTCGAGCGGCGATCCGGGCAGCTCCAGGGCCAGGTCGAGCGTCCGCCGGTGGCCCTGATCAATGACAGCGGGGGAACGGGAAACAGTGACCGGTGAACGGGCCTCTGCGTCCCGTTTCCCGTTTCCCGTTTCCCGTTCACCGTTTCCGACCAGCCACTCCGCCACTTCTTCAATCGGCTTCACCGTCGCCGAAAGCCCGATGCGTTGAACCGGCGCTCGGGCCACGTGGTCCAGCCGCTCCAGGCTCAGGGCCAGATGGGCCCCGCGCCGAGACTCGAGCACGGCGTGGATTTCGTCCACGATGACCGTGCGAACGGTGCGCAACATCTCCCTGCTGCGTTGGGCGGTGAGAAGGAGATAGAGCGATTCGGGCGTGGTAACGAGTATGTGCGGCGGGGTCTTGAGCATCGCGGCCCGCTCGGCCGCCGGCGTATCGCCCGAGCGAATCGCTGCGGTGATCTTGGGCACCCCAAACCCCATCTCCTCGGCCAGCCGGCGAATCTCTCTGCGAGGCTCGGCCAAGTTCAGATGGATGTCACTGCTCAGCGCCTTGAGGGGGGAGACGTACACCACCCTGGTCTCATCAGGCAGCGGAGCGGTCAGCGCCTCGCGCAGCAGCTGGTCCAGGGCTTCCAGGAACGCGGCCAGCGTCTTTCCCGATCCGGTCGGCGCGGCGATCAAGGTATGGCGGCCCGAACGGATGGCGTCCCAACCCAGACGTTGCGGGCTAGTGGGCTCGCCAAAGCGCCGCTCGAACCAGCGGGCAATCACCGGGTGGAAATTGGAGAGCTGGATCACCGGTGGAATCTAACCCTGCCGCTGCAACCCAGGGCCTTACGGAACGTGGCGAGACGGACGCCCTAGGCCGACTCGAATGTCAGCCGTTTGCCATAGCCCGCCTGGGTGAACAGCTGGATAGCCTGCTTGAGGCTCATCGCAGGAAACGTCATCCGATCGGTATCGGTCTCGCCCAGGCCAAGCCGCTCCGCTTCCCACAGATGAGGCACCGCCTGCGGACCGAAGCCGAGGAGGTGGGCGCCGACCACGTCGGCGGCGATCGGGTCGGTGCTCGCGATCACGATGCCGGTCTCGACGGTATGTCCACCCAGGGGTCCGGTCGCGATCATCGC
>JBIOUY010000142.1:0-3031 GCA_044867445.1 Gemmatimonadales bacterium | reverse complement strand
GTTCCTCATCATTGGAACGCCGGGTGGAACCCTTCGCCTTCATCTGTGTGGTCATCTCTACCTCCCAGCTGCCGCGTGCTCTTGCGGCGCTTCCGTGGACTGACTCTTCGCTGAGCGGGCGTCGATGTGCTTCGCGATGTACTCGGCGTCCCTGCCCATGCCGGAGATCACGTCGGAGGAGAACGCGTACTGGAAGAGCAGCCCCATGAAGTACAGCCCGGGTGCGGACTCAACCACGCCGCGGCGATGCGCCGGCTCTCCATCCTCGCCGAACACCGGCAAGTCGATCCATCCGAAGTCATACCGGAAACCCGTGCACCAGATGACGTTCGAGACCTCCAGCACGCGGCCATCGGCCAGTTCCGGGAGGCCGTTTCGGACCCCGATGGTTCTCGGGATCTGCTCGACGCCTGCGGCAGCGAGGTCCTTCAACTTGACCCGGATGAGCGGGGTGCCGTGAGCGATGAGCTTCGGAGCGACCTTGCGCCCGATCGGCGTGCGCCTGGTCAGCACGCGATGACCCATGAACCGCACCACCGGAAAGACGAATCGCGCCGCGCGGGGCCCGTGGCGAACGGGGATCTGGCCGCTCGGCTTGCCCGAGAGCCAGGTGGGGTGGGTGCGCACCACCTCATAGGCGATCTCTGCCCCCGAGTTCCCAACGCCCACGATCAGGACGCCGCCTTCCTGCAGCTGCGTTGGATTCCGGTACTCCTCGGAATGCAGTTGCACGATGCTCGGGTCCAGCTCGCGGGCAAAGGCGGGGACCTTTGGCGCGCGGGAGGCGCCCGTGGCCACGACCACGTTGTCGGCCTCGAACCTCTGATCACCGGAGGACACGATGTACCCATCCCCCTCCCTGGCTAGCCCGTCAACGCGCACGCCGGGCTGAACACGCAGGTCGAATCGGGCCGCAAACGCCTCCAGGTAATCGCCCATCTCGTCCTTGGTGGGGAACGACAGGCGGGGCCCTGGGAACGGCATCCCATCGAGCCCGTCGTACTTGGCCGGTGTGAACAGCCGGAGCGATTCCCAGCGCTTGCGCCACGAGTCGCCGATCCGCTCGTGATCGTCCAGGATCACGGACCGGCGTCCGCGCCTGGCCAGGTGGTAGCCGACGGACATGCCGGCCTGTCCCCCGCCGATGATCACGGTCTCGAAACGCTCCCCTCCATTATTTCCGTCCATGGCTCTCCTCCTCACGTTGAGCTCGCGAGGAAGGTAGGTCTGAGCCGGGTGGCGACGCATCGGGCGAACCATCCAAATCGAAATGTCCGGCGAAGTGGGTAATTCTGTGTAGATCTGGGGCTACACGAGGTCGTGCTCGTATGCGTAGGCGGTGGCCGCTGACCGCGACGAGAGCCCCAGCTTGGTGAAGATGTTGCTGACGTGACGAGCCACGGTCTTCTCGCTGATCACGAGCTGATCCGCGATGGCCCGGTTGGTCTTGCCCTCGGCTACCAGCCGGAGGACCTCCACCTCGCGAGCGGTGAGCCCACCCTGGCCCTTCGGTGCCGCGACCCCGGACAGCCTCTCCACCCGGGCCAGCTCCGGCTGGGCACCCAATTGCCGAAGGGCTCGGCGCGCCGCCTCGAGCTCCATGGCCGCGGTGTCCTCGTCGCCCAGCTGCCTGCAGGCCAGTCCGATGAGTGCCCGGACGCGCGCCGCTTCGTACGGAGCCTCGACCTCCTGCCAGGCCTTCCAAGCGGGGCGCAAGGCCTGAAGCGCAGCTCTCGGTTCGCCCTCAGCCAGTAGGACGGCTCCGGTGGCTTGAGCTGAGATGGCATGGAGCAATGGTGCATTGAACGCGGCGGCGATCTCTGAGAGCTGATCGGCCGCGCCCCTGGCCGCCGGGACGTCGCCGGCGGCGAGCGCGATCTCGGCGAGCGCAGGGAGGAGCCGGGCCCGGGTCACACGGTCGTGCGCCTCGTCCACGGCGAGCCGGATGGCTGCCAGGGCTGCCTCGACGTGCCCTTGAGTCAGCCGCAGCAGTGCCAGGCCCGGCTGGGGACTGTGGCCCGACTCGCTGGCCTGCCGGTACCCCTCCTCCGCTGGAGAGAACTCCCCACGGAGGCGATGGAGCTCGGCGCGCTGGTAGAAAGCCATGCCTACCGCGGGTTGGCCGGAGAGCCGTTCGCATGCCCGCTGGGCTTCGCTCACCGCATCAGGCCAGGCGCCGTGCAGCTGCAGGATCTGCGCTCTATGGACGAGGCACTGTCCGCGGAACGGAACCAGATCGGGCTGACCCTGGATCCACTGGCTCAATGCCTCCGTCCACTCGTGCGCCCGCCTCAGGTCGAAGATCTCCTGACAGAAGTCGATCACGGCGCAGTAGACGATCCCTGCGACCACCGGAGAAACCTCGCCGGCGGTGACGGCGACCATGGCCTCGTCGAACCAGGCCACGCCCTCGACCGTCTGTCCCAGCATGATCAGGGCCTGGCCCCTTCCGAGCCGGGTGAGCGTCATCAGGTCCGGGTCGCCGAAGCGATCCGCGATGGCACGGGCCTGTTCGAAGACGGGGTATGCGTTGGCGGCGTCGCCCTGCATCAAGCTCAGAAGCGCCGCCGGAACGAGCATGTAGCCTCGCTCCACACAGTCTTCCTGCGATTCCTCGAGCAACCGTCGCCCTCGGGCAAGCCAGCCGCCGCCGCGAGCCATCTCGCCTCGATCCATGAGTCCCATGCCCACCCAGAACGCGGCTCGAGCCGCTCTTGGAACGTTCCCCTTGCGAAGGTATTCGTTATGCGCCCGGGCCCCCACGTCGGCGCTGTCTTCGTACCTGCCGGTGAGATGGGCCGCGAAAGCCAAGCGCTCGAGGTCCTCCGGGTCGAGGGGCGATTCCCTGTCGGCTGCGCTCAGGTAGGCGAACGCGTCTCCCCATGCCTGGCGGGAATACGCCTTTTGGCCGCGCGCGAGCTGGTCCGCCCTCTCCATCCCGTCCTGGGGAGAACTCTAACGAGAGGCCGAGGCCGGTGGTCCAGGCTCGACGCGGCGCCAGTGCCGAGCGCCCACGCAGACCAGCTGGCCT
>JBIOUY010000141.1:0-45986 GCA_044867445.1 Gemmatimonadales bacterium | reverse complement strand
ATGGCTGGTACAACTACGAGCGGCGGCATTCGAGTCTCGGCTATCTCAGTCCGGTCGAGTATGAACGACAGCATCGCGCAGCGTAGACCAGAGTGTCCACGAAACCGGGGCAAGACCACTCTGTGGTGAAGAGCAAGCGATGCCGGTTGAACCGGGAGTCCTCCGTGTGCTTCGTAGTGAATAGCCGGTTAACCGCCCGCGGCCAGCGGGTGAAAGTCTCGCCAGACCTCCCGATACGGCAGAACCATCAGCGATACAAAGCGATCTAGTGCAGCAGGGAAGGGGAATCGCCCTCGGAATTCAAGCGCGGTGACCCCCAGCATGGCCCGGAGATGCCGGCCGAAGCTTTGGGGCGAGGAATATTCCAGCCGGTACGCGACGTCAGCCACAGAAAGCCCGGAGGATTCGAACAGGTAGGCTGCGTGCAGCAGGCGAATGGCGGCGAGATAGTTCTTGGGCGAGGGCAACCCAGCCCGGGCGAAGCGTGACATCAGGGTGCTGGGCCGGACGAAGAGTCGCTCGGACAACCCGGCCACGGTCGGCGTATCCGGAGCCAGCCGGATCATTGCCTCTACGAAGAGCCGGGCGTCGGGCGGCGCCTCGGCGAGCGCCTCGAGAATGGGCGCCTGAATGCGAGCCACCGCTCGCGTGGCCGGCTGCCCCACCACTTGCCGAAGCCGGTTCCATCCTGCCGGCGAGGTGACGTCCACGACTTGGCGAACACCTGAAGCACCCAGCCGAAGCAGCATCTCGGTGGAGCTGGAATCGTGTTGTGAGATCAGCGCAACAGTCGGGATCCCGGGAAACTCCCGCACCAAGTGACCCAGCACTTCTACTTGATCGGGCCCACAGCGGTGTACCGATACCAAGACGGCGTCCACTGGCCGCTCTCGCACTACCCGCATCGCATCGGGAATGCTGTCCCGGTGTACCACCGAGAAGCAGCCGCTGCCCGCGGCATCGACTCGAGGACGCTCGCCCGGCAAGAGCACTGCGGCGACGGTGGTCGACTCCTGGTCTGCATATACCACTGGGTCTGCTCCGGCTGAGGGTGCATGAGAATAGGCTTCGCACGTCAACTCGGATTCAACCCGAACCATTTACAATCCAGACGTCCGGCAACCATTTCCGCGAGAGACGCATCTCAGGGTCGCTGGGCCGTCTGTATGAACCGCCGAGGGACCGGGTATATTTTTACTTCGCCGCCGCCCAGGGCCGGTTAGTACATGAGTCACCCCACAGTGGATCTCTTCTCAGCGCTCCGCACCGCGCTGAGTCCGCAGTACCGGCTCGAGCGAGAGCTCGGGCGCGGCGGTATGGGCGTGGTCTTCCTCGCCACCGACACCGCGCTCGACCGTCGGGTCGCCATCAAGGCCATCCATCCGGACCTCGCCGCTCACCCGTCCATCGCTGGGCGTTTTCTTGCCGAAGCACGCATCATCGCGCGGCTCCGCCATCCCGGCCTGGTGGCGGTTCACGCCGCCGGTAACATCGACGGACTGCTGTACTACGTCATGGACGAGGTGGCCGGGGAAAGCCTCCGCCAGCGTCTCAGCAGGGAGAAGAGGCTGCCCGCCGCTGAGGTCGCACGCATCCTCGCTGATGTGGCCGCCGCGCTCGACGCCGCTGCCCGCGCCGGGGTGGTGCATCGCGATGTGAAGCCCGAAAACGTGCTCCTGGATCAGGCTAGCGGCCGCGCGCTCCTAGCGGACTTCGGGATTGCTCGCGCGATGGCACCCGATCCTGGCGGCTCCAGCACCGGGCAGGGTGTCGCCGTCGGTACCCCCGCCTACATGAGTCCGGAGCAGGCGGCCGGGGAGGAGATCGACAGCCGCAGCGATCTCTACGCACTCGGTGTCGTGGGCTACGAGATGCTCGCCGGACACCCGCCCTTCCAGGGACCCAATCGGGTGGTAGTCTCGAAGCACATCGCCGAGCGGCCGGCGCCCATCGATCGGTTGCGGCCGGATTGCCCCCGGCCAGTCGCAGCCGCCGTGATGAAAGCGTTGGAGAAGCAGCCGGGAGAGCGGTGGCAGACCGGCGAGGAGTTTCGCCAGGCGATTCTGGGTGATGGAGCGGGCGACGACGCGCCGCGGAACGGATGGCGGCGGGCGGCGGTTGCGGTGGGCGCGCTGCTGGTGGCGATCGCGGCCGCGGTGGGCCTGTCACACCGCTCGCCTGGTCCGCCCAAAGGGGTCAACCCGCGGCACTCGATCCTGATCCTGCCATTCAACAACCTGCGGCAGGACCGCTCGCTCGACTGGCTGCGCGAGGGCAGCGTGAGCATGCTCGGGCTCAACCTGTCTCAGTGGAACGACCTCACGGTGGTGGACCACGAGCGGCTCCACGATCTGCTGGCGCAGCACCGGCTCAAGCCGGGTGATGACATTGGGCTGGAGATGGCCCGGCGGCTGGCCCGCGAGGCGTGTGTCTGGACCGTGATCCTCGGCGACTTCA
Organism: Gemmatimonadales bacterium; assembly: GCA_044867445.1. GTDB lineage: Bacteria > Gemmatimonadota > Gemmatimonadetes > Gemmatimonadales > GWC2-71-9 > CAVVWJ01. The sequence continues at coordinate 43,529 of JBIOUY010000141.1, read as the reverse complement.
CCCAGGCCGGCGACTCGCTCCACCTGGTTGCCCGGGTCTATGACGTTGCCAACGGGACCCGTCTGGACGTGACTCGGGTCGATGACCGCTCCGGTGAAGACGTCCGCCCCCTGTTTGACCAGTTGGCCCTCAAGCTCCTCGATCTGTCCGGCGCGCCCAACGAGATCCCTGTCGGGCTGGCCCGTTCGACCACCGCCTCATTGGAGGCCTATCGCGCGTACCTGGTGGGCGTCGAGCATCTCAATCGGTGGGACCTGGGTCGGGCTGAGCGCGAGCTGGAGCGCGCGGTCTCGATCGACACCACCTTCGGGCTGGCCTACTACAAGCTGGCGCTCACCCGAGGTTGGCTGGTGGGTATGGAGGACTCCGTTGCCGACTGGGCCACGGTCAGAGCGACGGCCTACTCAGCCAATTTGCCGCCGCACGACCGGACCGTGATCAACGCCTATCGAGCATTCATTGGCGGACGGTTCGTCGATGCCCGCGGACTATACCAGCAGCTGCTCATCCGCGATACCACCGACGTGGATGCATGGTATGGCCTGGGAGAGGCCTGGTTTCATGACACGGCCGGCACGAATCAGGCTCCCGCATGGACCCGCGCGATGCGGGCCTTCCGCCGCACCTTGGCGCTCGACCCGGACTATGCGCTCGCCTACGATCACGTGCAGAGCATGCTCGGCATGGCCGCGAGTCCCCGCCCGTACTATGCGCTCGTGGCGCGGGATTCGTTCGCGCTCGCGATCGGGGCCGACGGGCGCAACTTGCTCGACAGCACGAGCCGCGCGGCCGCGGTACGGCGGGCCCGCAACGAGGCCCTCGCCACGGCGCAGAACTGGGTGGCCAGCCAGCCCACCACCGTCCGGGCTCACGGCGCCATGGTCGATGCGTACGTCGCTTCGGGGAACTACAATGGCGCGTTGTCGGAGGTCGATCGCTTCCGGCAGATCGCGCCGGTGCACCCGGAGCTCCCGTTCGTAGAGGCGCGGATCCGCTTCGCTTCGGGAGACGTGGACCGGGCCGCGGCTCAGCTCCGCTCGGCACTGGATACGGTCGCTCCCCAGGACTTCCGGCCATACGAGGGGGCTCCCTCGGTCGTGTTCGACATCGCTGCGGCGGCCAACGTCTTTGCCTACCAGGGCGATCTCACCCATGCAGCCAAGGCGCTCGATCTCGCCGATCAGGTCTGGCACCAGGTGTCCGATCCGCCGGGCAAGCCGGCGGGACCGCCGGATGAATCCTGGCATCGAACTCTGCTGGGCGATCTGTACGCCTCGACCGGGGTACCCACGGCTTCTTTGCGGCAGGTCTGGCAGAGCGCCGCCGAGGCCGGGCGCGCCGCCAGCAGCGACAAGCGCAAGCACGTGGCCCACACCGGAGCCTCTGCCGCGATTGGCCTTTTCACCGGCCCGGCAGCCGACACCACGGCGCTCGCCGAGTATCGCGCCATGAGCGGTGACAGTCTCTCGAAGGAAGTCCGTGCGCTCCTGGCGCTGAGCCGGGGCGATCCGACCACCGCCCGGCGTACCCTGGCCGAACCCGGCATGCCCGAAGGGGAGAAGTCGATGTACCAGACGTATTCCCGGCCGCTCGCCGCGCAGGCGTATTATCTCCTAGGCGATTATCAGAATACCCTTCGCATCCTCGAGGATTTCGAGCCCGCGCTCAGGACCCGGGGGTTCGACTCACGCTGGGGCATGCTCGGTCGGGTGCGGCTGCTACGTGCGGCCGCCTACGAGCAGCTCGGCCGCCGCGCCGAGGCCCGGGAGGAGTACCGGGAGGTGCTGAGCCAGTGGAAGTCAGCCGACCAGGCGCTTCGGCCGTTCATCCAGCAGGCGGAGCGGGGCCTGGCACGGGTAGGGGAGACGGGATGAACTGCAGTGAGGAGTGAGCAGTGAGACGTAAGAAGTGAGCAGTAAGAAGTGAGCAGTGAGAAGTGAGAAGTAAGAAGTGAGAAGTAGGAAGTGAGGAGCAAGGAGTGAGGAGTGAGAAGTGGAAAGGGGTTCCTCATCCCGAGCGAGGCGAGGGATCCACTCGACAGCTCTCGACATCGGTTAAGTAGATCCCTCAGTCGCATGCGCTCTCTCGGGATGACGGCCGTCGCTCTGCGTCCTCTGCGTCTGCTGCGTCTTCCCTTAACTCCCTATCCAGATTACATTTGGCGTGCGTCTGGTCGGGCGCGATGATCGCGGGAGCTGCAAGGTTCTCGAGGAAAGTCCGAGCTCCAGCGGGTAGACTGCCAGGTAACGCCTGGGCGCCGAAAGGCGACGGACAGGGCCACAGAAAACAGACCGCCCCAGGCAGGCGCAAGCCGGCCGGGGTAAGGGTGAAACGGTGGGGTAAGAGCCCACCGCGTCGCTGGCAACAGCGGCGGCACGGCAACCCCCAGTCGGAGCAAGGCCAAATAGGCGGCGAGGTGTGACCCACACCGCTCATCCCAATCCCGAGCGCAGCGACGGTGAGGGAAGCCGCGGGTAGGCTGCTAGAGGCGGCCGGCAACGGCCACCCCAGACAGATGATCATCCCTCCGGACTTTGAATTTCGGGGGAACAGAACTCGGCTTACGGCCCGACCAGTCGACGGCCTCCTGGGATCTCTCCCTGGGGGCCGTCCGCTATCAACTAGCTGTTAGCTGTTAGCTGTTAGCTGTTAGCCGTTAGCTGTTAGCCGTTAGCTGTTAGCCGTTAGCTGTTAGCCGTTAGCTGTTAGCCGTTAGCTGTTAGCTCTTAGCTGTTAGCTCTTAGCTGCCCGGCCGTTTAGCTTCCCCCCTGACCCTACGCGGGAAACACCATGCCCTCATCCTTCGTCGGACTGACCGGCCTCAGTGCCCTGCTCCTCGCCCTCCCCGGTGGGTGGCTTGCGCCGGTCACGACCAAGTACCGACTCGATCAGAGACTGACCCAGGTGATCGATGGCACCGCCATGGGGAAGGGCAAACAGAGCCTATCCTTTAGCACCAGTGCTTTTCTTACCGTGACGCTGACCGACAGTGCCGGTGGCCGGAGCATGCGGGTCGTAATCGACTCGATCCACGCCGACAGTAGCGCGCCTATTCCGCCCACCGTTTTCGACTCCGCCCGCGGAGCGGAGTACCACGGATTCGTCACCAAGGCCGGCAAGCCATCCCGGTTGCAACCGGTGAGCACCAGTCGGGCCGCCATTCAGATCCAGGGTCTCCTGGTGGACTTCTTTCCCTGGGTGCGGGCCGGTATCAAGGTGGGTGAGGCATGGACCGACACGTCTGCGACGACCACCGGCGAGGGAACCGACTCGGTGACGGTCCAGCGGATCACCGTGTACCGTGCGGCGGCCAGCGAGCGCCGCAACGCGCGGAAGGCGATCCGAGTCACCACCGACTACACCTCCAACGTCTCCGGAACCCAACCGACCGAGAATGGCCCGGCCAATGTCCAAGGCTCTGGAACCGGGAAGGGCGCCTACTTCGTGAGCCCCGAGGGGCAGTACCTTGGCGGCGACTGGCAGCTCGAGTCGGCTCTCAAGGTCAGCGGCTCCTTCGTCAAGGAGCCGCTCCCCATCACCATCAGTCAGACCACCAAAGTCTCGACCCTCCGATGAGCTTTCCCAGAGGGTGGTTCCTCACCGGCGCAATCGGCCTGGTAGTCGTCGCCTGCGCTTCCGGAGGGGCTGGCGCGGAACCGGGGCAACCGGCTCCGGCCAAGGAGAAGGACAAGGGTCCCTACGCGCCCAGCAGCACGCCCCACGGCTCGGCCGTCACCTACCGAGCGGTCCAGTCCGCCGCCTTTACCCTCGAGCGGCACGACACCCTCGACCTCCAGCTTCCGGGGGGCGCCTCACAAGTCCAGCTCCTCGACCGCACCGGGTTCCTGCACGTCTCGCTGGCCCAGGCAGCAGACAGCGGGTACGCCGCGACGATCACGCTGGATTCACTCCGGGTCACGGCCAGCGGAGTCCCTGCGGGGTTTGACTCGCTGGCCCGTGCCCAGGGCACCCATTGGACCGCCACTCTGAGTTCCACCGGGGAGCTCTCCCAACTCAAGGCCGACCGGTCGAGCAGCCTGGGCGACCAGTTCGCCAGCAGCCTGCGCGCCCTGTTCCCTCGCCTGCCGGCGGGCGGCGTGCGCGCCGGAATGGAGTGGGCTGATACCTCGAGCTTCCCGCTCAGGGCTGACGCGTTTGACGCGACCGAGCAGGCGGTGACCACGTACCACTCCTCGGAGGGCACATCCTCGGGTGACCGCAAGTCCATTCGGGTGGAGAGCGAGGGCAGCTACTCTCGTGCCGGCAAGGGAGTTCAGTACGATCAGGAAATGGAGATGACCGCCTCCGGAAACCGTCACGCCACCCATCTCATCGGCACTGACGGCGTGTTGGTTTCGGCCCAAGGCGGAGACGCGGGCGATATGACCATCACCATCCCTGCGCAGGGTCAAACCGTACCGGTGAAGCAGTCGGGAACTTTCTCCATCACTTCGAGCTCTCAACCTGCGCGCTAAGAGGGCTGCAAAGCGCCGGCGCCTCCGCCGGCTGCTGCTTCTGTTCCTCCTTCCCCCCGCGCTGATCGTCGCCTGGCTGTATACCGTCTGGCCGCCGCCCAGTTGGTATCGCAGCCACTGGCCCAAAGAGACGGCGTTCATGGGCCTGAGGCGGGCAGAGGGGAGCCGCAACCGTCTCTACCATCCGGTTCCGCTCGACTCCATCGCGCCCGCGGTACAGACCGCGGTGTTGACCGGAGAAGATGCCCGGTTCTGGAATCACACTGGGGTCGACTTTCAGGAAGTGCGTCGAGCACTGGGCTACCGGCGGGCGAAGTTCGAGTGGACCTCGGGCCGGGATCGCGCCGAGCTCTGGCGGATTGCCGGGCGAACGTTGATGAGCCATGACGGGCTGCGGGGCGCCAGCACCATCACCCAGCAGGTCGCCAAGAATCTCTACCTCTCTCCCTCGCGCAGCCTGCTACGCAAGCTGAAAGAGGCGGTGATTGCGTATCGGCTGGAGCGGACCCTGGGCAAGAAGCGAATCCTGGAGCTCTATCTCAACATCGCCGAGCTGGGCGATGGGATCTGGGGCGTCGAGGCAGCCAGCCGCAGATACTTCAACACGTCGGCCTGGCGATTGAACCCCGCACAGGCTGCGACGCTCGCCGCGACCCTCCCCTTTCCACTGCGGTCCAACCCGCGGCACCACCCCAGCCGAATGCTTCGCCGCCAGGACCTCATTCTCCGGCGGATGCGGGGCGAGCCGGTCGACGTGCCCCCGGTGGAGGAGGAGGCCCGACCTCAACCAGGTGACAGCATTCTGTGGTCACCGGGAGTGGACTCGCTGCTCGATTCGTTGCGCGCGCCGATCGAGACCCTCCCTCCACCCACCGCTACTCACTGAATCAGAAGACCTGCTCCGCGTTTCTCCCGGCTTCCGTGGTGGCCTGGCCGGCCGATTCCTTTTTTTCCGCAGTGCGCAGCCGCTCGGTGATCCGGCGACGGGCCTCGGGTCCGCTCGCCGGGGTGAGCAAGGCAGTGAGCCCGGCTCCAATCGCCAACCCGGCGATGGCCGCGAGCTGGGCTCGCCGCCGATCCTGAGTGCGCCGACGCCGGACCTCGCGCTGCAGCCGGCCGAGCACTTTGGAGGCATCGCCGCGCAGATCCCTGAGCTCGCCGCCCAGGAGTTGTCGCGCGCGGGCCCCTTCAGTAGGGGCGAACAGCAAAGCGGCTCCCGCGCCGATCGCTGCGGCGAGCAAGGCAAGGCCGATCGAGCCACCGCCCTCGGAGCCCTCCTCGGGCTCGAGGTCGAGGTCTTCGGTATCGAATGACATATGGGGACTCCTTTCGGAGGGCTAACAGCTAAACGGCTAACGGCTAACGGCTAACGGCTAACGGCTAACGGCTAACAGCTAACGGCTAACAGCTAACGGCTAGGGCACCGAATCACTACCATAACCGAACCACCACCATAAACGCAAAACGGTGCCCTGCGGCGTGATGCGGGGCACCGTCCATTAGCTGTTAGCTGCTAGCTGTTAGCTGTTAGCCGTTAGCTGCTAGCTGCTAGCTGCTAGCTGTTAGCCGCTAGCTGTTAGCCTCTTCTCAATCCACCAGCCGCAGCGGCATGACCAGCGTTAAATAGCTCGCCGGGTCATCCCAGCCAACCGGCTCGCAGGTCGCTGCGCGCTCCGGCGCCTTGAAGGTCATCCGGACCTCGTCTGTCGGGATGTACTTCAGGATCTCGAGCAGGTACGAGGCGTTGAATCCGATCTCGAGCGGATCGCCTTCGTAGCTGACCGTCATCTCCTCCTGGGCCTCGCCCAGGTCCGGCGTCTGAACCGAAAGCTTGCACGAGCCATTGGCGAACGCCATCCGGATCCGGTGGGTCTGATCGCTCGCGACGATGCTCATCCGGCGAAGCGCGGCGCTGAACGCCGCCTTGTCTGCGGTGGCGGACTTGTCGTTCTCCCTGGGGATCACCTGCTCATAGTTGGGGTAGGGCCCTTCGATCAGCCGGGTGAAGATCTGGGTGGAGCTGGAGCGGAACCCCAGGTGATTCTCGCTCCGGGCGATCTCTACCTCATCGTCGGCCCCGAACAGGCGGCGGATCTGCTCCAGCGCCTTGGGAGGCACAATGAGATCGGCCTGGGCAGCACTGCCGGAGGGGGCAACCGGCACGTCCATCCGCGCGAGCCGGTGGCCATTGGTAGCCACCATGCGCATCCGCTCGGGTCGGAGCTCCCAGAGAACGCCGTTGAGAATCGGGCGACTCTCTTCGGTGCTCGCAGCGAAGGCGACGTGGGAGATGAGCTTCTGCAGTTGCGCCGATGACGTCCGCCAGCCACCCTCGAACTTGACGGCCGGGAACGCGGGAAACTCTTCTCGCGGAAGTCCCAGAAGTCGAAATCGGGAGCGGCCGCACTCGATGGTCACTCGCTGTTCGCCCGAGGCTGTGATCCGGATGGCGGCGCTGGGCAGCTCTCGCACGATCTCCACCAATTTGCGGGCAGGGAGCGTAATCGCTCCTTCCTGATCGACGGACGCCGAGACCGTCGTGCTGACCGCGATGTCGAGATCAGTACCCGATAGTCGAATGCCGTCCTTGGTCGCCTCCATGAGGATGTTGGATAGGATCGGCAAGGTCGTCTTGGCGGGCACACTGGCCGCAACGGCAACCAGTCCTTCCTGCATCTGCTCTCGCGTGATCGTGAGCTTCATGCCGCTCCTCGAGGAGGCTAAAAGCAATACTACTCTTCCATATTTATAAACTAGCAGCAGTAGTAGAGGCTCTGGAAATGTTGGCCGCCGCCGTAACCCGACCACTGCGCCACAGTTAGTTCCCTATCAGCATGTCGACACGGTGTTGGCCGTGGGGACGGTTCACCCCTGCTATCCACCGGTATCCAGAGTTCCCACAGCTCCGTGGAAAGCGCGGGGATTATTCTGCCGACAATTCCTGACGCGCGTGCTCCACCCGCTCCCGAAAATTGCGATCGCGTGACATCTGCCGGCTCACCTTGTCTACGCTGTGGATGACGGTGGAGTGGTCCCGGCCGCCGAATGCCTGCCCGATCTCGACCAGTTGCATCTCCAGCAGCTCGCGCGCGAGATACATCGCGATCTGTCTCGGCACCGTGAGCGTCTTGATCCGAGCCTTGGAGCGAAGTCCCTCGGGCGTCACACCCCAGCGCCGTGCCACCACCTCCTGCACCTTGTTGATCGACGGCAGCGCCCGGGGAGCGGCCGAGCCTTCTTCGCCGGGACGAATCCGGTCGGAGAGCGCCTCCCGGGCCAGTTCGATGGAGACTTCCTTGTGCTTGAGCGACGCGAAGAGCAGCAGCTTGATGATGCAGCCTTCCAACTCGCGCACGTTGGAGCGGACATGCTCGGCGATGAACCGCAGGACGTCGTCCGGTATGGTGAGCTCGAGGTGATCCTGCTCCTGCTTCTTCCGGAGGATCGCGATCCGGTGCTCCAGGTCGGGCTGGCCGATGTCGGCCACCATGCCCCACTCGAATCGGCTCACCAGCCGAGCCTCGAGCCCCGGGATCTCCTTGGGCGGACGGTCGGACGTCAGGACGATCTGCTTGTTGCCTTCATAGAGAGCATTGAAGGTGTGGAAGAATTCTTCCTGCGTCATCTCCTTGCCTTCCAGGAAATGGACGTCGTCCACCAGGAAGAGGTCCACGTCAGTGCGGTAGCGGCGCCGGAACTCCGGCATGGTCCGACTGTGAATGCTCTCGATGACTTCGTTGATGAACTGCTCGGCCCCCACATACAGCACCCGGGTGTCGGGTTGCCGCTCCACCACGCCGTGGGCAATCGCCTGCATCAGGTGGGTCTTGCCCAACCCGGTGGCGCCATAGATGAAGAGCGGGTTGTAGGTCTTGCCGGGTGACTCCGCCGCCGCGTGGGCTGCCGCCGCCGCCAGCTCGTTGGACTTCCCGATGACGAAGGTATCGAAGGTGTACCGCCCGTTCAGCGGCTGGGTACTGGGGTTGACCGGCACTGCCACGGTCGCGGGACTAACGGGCGCGACGAAGAAATCCATCTGGGGTCGCTTCTGCCGATCCTCATGCACCCGAAACACGACCGAGGTCGGCTGCCCCAGCAGCGGCTCGGCCAGTTTCGAGAGGAGCGGCGCATGCTTGGTTTCATTCCACTCCACCGCGAACTGGTCGGGCGCTCCCACGATGAGACGCCCTTCGTCCAGGGCGATCGCCTCGGTTGGCTCAAGCCAGGTACGGATGGTGTGGTCTGGAAGTTCGCGGTGCGCCTCATCGAGGATGCGCTTCCATGCGTCTTTAGCGGACAGCTGCATCGGTGCTCGAAAACGGTGGGAGATTTTTCAAGGGCGAGAGATGTTACGAGTCGGTTGTGGAAAAGTCAATGCGGGCTTGACAACAGAAAAAAGGGCCGACGAAAAATGGGGCGGTGGTGGAGTGGCGGACGGAAGAGAGGCGGACGGAACGGAGACGGACGATAGTGAGACGGAAAAATCGGGCGGGCCGACCGATCGAGGCCGAGTGCTCGGTGTTCCTCTGCCGGTTTCATCATCCGCCTGGTTTGCGCCGGCCTCTCTTCCGTCCGCCTCTCTTCCGTCCGCCTCTCAGCCGCCCTCTCCGTTCGCTTGACCTGGCCCGCTCCTCTAACTAGCTTCCCCGGCTCACTTTGGCGGAGAGTATCTGGATGAAGCCGTCGTATCGGCCGCGGAACAAGCGCCGGATCAACAAGCACGGGTTCCGCGCCCGTATGGCCACGCGCTGGGGACGAGCCGTTCTGTCTCGCCGGCGCAAGAAGGGGCGCAAGCGGCTCGCGATCTCCTTGCCATCGAAGCACGGGGGCTCCTGACGCCAGCGGCGCGCCTCCCGCGGGCCCATCGGCTCGCGCGCGCGTCCGACATTCGCCGCTGCCTGCTGGAGGGTCAGCGCCGTCGCTTTGGGCACGTGGACATGATCTGGACAGACAACACAACGGGCCACCCACGGATGGGACTGATCGTTCCCAAGTTTCAGTCCTCCGCGGTGGCCCGTAACCGTTTGCGCCGGCGCCTGCGGGAAATCTGGCGGCAGGAGCTGCAGCCGCATCAACCGGCGTGGGACCTGGTCATCAAGGCACGGCGGGAGGCCTATGGCGCGAGCTTCTCGGACCTGCGCGCGGAGCTGCTGGCCTGGCAACGCTCCGTGGCGCGAGCGGGATGAGCGATGGATGCCATCGTGCTCCTGCCGCAACGAGTGCTCGCGCTGCTGATCCGTGGGTATCAACGGCTGCTCTCACCTCTCCTGCCGCCGAGCTGCCGCTTCCATCCCTCCTGCTCGCAGTACGCGCTCGAGGCGATCCACCGTCACGGCGCTCTCAAAGGCAGCTGGCTCGCGGTACGCCGCCTGGCCCGCTGTCACCCGTTCAATGCGGGCGGGTTCGATCCCGTCCCCTGACCCCGTGACCTGAGCCCATGGACCGTCGTACCGTTTGGGCGATTCTCCTCATGATGGTGATCGCCATAGCTCCGGCCATCCTCATCAAGCGCCCGCCCAAGAGCGCCGCGCCGCCGGTGCCACAGAGCGATACCAGCAGCGCACGAGCGCCTTCGGTTCAGCCGTCCGACAGTGCCATGCGCACGGTCCAGCCGGGGCCGGCGGTGCCCGCGGGTAAGGCTGCCGCCGATACGGTGAGAGTCTCGTCCCCTCTGTACACCTACGGCTTCAGCACCGTGGGCGGGCGCATGGTAGAGGCCACCCTGCATCGGTATCGCTCGATGGTCCCCGGCCAACGCGGCACGACCGCCCAGATTCTCCCGCCCCAGAGCAAGCTGCTCGATCTGACACTGGTGCTCGGCCAGGACACCATACCGCTACACGACTGGCGCTTCACCGCCTCGGCCGAGAGGCTCACCGTGGAGCGACCAGCGTCATTTCGCCTTAGTGGCTCACAACGCGGCATCTCCGTCGATCTCACCTACGAGTTCCGCCCGGAGGACTATCAGGTTGGCGTCTCGGGGACGGTAACCGGCGTGGGTCCCAACGGCGGTCTGCTTCTGATCGGCATGGGACCGACCCTGGCGAATACCGAGGCGAATGAAGTCGAAAACCAGCACGCGCTGGCCCTCGTGACCAAGCGCGGCGAGGCCGAGCGGATGGATTTCGCCGGACTCAAGCCGGGCGAGCCCAGAACGGTGAGCGGCCCGCTGGAGTGGGCCGCAATCAAGTCGAAATACTTCGTCACCGGCATTCTTGCCTTCGACAGCGCGGGCGGGGTCATCAGCGGTGCCACCGCCGTAGCTCCTGTCACCGCGGACAAGCGCCCCACCGCTGCCGATGTTCGCCTCAGCCTTCCACTTCCGCCCGACGGCACCTTCCACTACTCGCTGTATGGCGGGCCGATGGAATACGACCGGCTGAGCCGGCTCGGTCACGACTTCGATGACGTAAATCCCTATGGCTGGCCCGGGTTCCGGGCGATCATCCGGCCCGTTGCGGTCGCCGTGCGCTGGCTCTTGGTCTGGATGCACGAGCATATGCACCTGGCCTACGGCCTGGTGCTCATCTTCTTCGGAATCCTGGTACGGCTCCTCCTCTGGCCGCTGAACCAGAAGGCCATGCGAGCCAATCTCAAGCTGCAGGAAGTTCAGCCGCTGATGAAAGACATCCAGGAGCGCTACAAGAGCGATCCCCAGCGAATGCAGCAGGAGATGTTCAAACTGTATAAGGAGTACAACGTCAATCCCCTCGGGGGATGCTGGCCGATGCTCCTGCCCATGCCAGTGCTGTTCGCGCTCTTTTTCGTGTTCGGCAATACCATTGAGCTTCGCGGCGCCTCGTTCCTCTGGTTGCCTGACCTCTCCCGTCCGGACCCGCTCTACATCATCCCGGTGATCATGGGGCTCTCGATGTACGGTCTGAGCAAGATGGGTCAGATCGGCATGGAGCCGAACCCGCAGATGAAGATGATGCTGTACGTCATGCCGATCATGATGACCTTCCTCTTCCTGAACTTCGCGTCGGGCCTCAACCTCTACTACGCGGTGAGCAACATTGCCAGCATCCCGCAGCAGTGGCTGCTCGCTCGGGAACGGCAGAAGCGGACGGCGCGGGCCATCGTCGAGGTGAAGACCAAGCCGGAGCCCGCGGAGAACAAGCAGGCACCGCGCAAGAAAAAGGCGTGATGACAGCTAACAGCTATCAGCTAACAGCTAACAGCTATCAGCGCAGGCACTCGGAGTTCCGCTGCTCAAGACTGATAGCCGTTAGCTGTTAGCCGTTAGCTCGCGGCGAAGCCGCGATGCTCTCAGATCCGATTGCCGCCCTCGCCACTCCGCCCGGGCGGTCCGCGCTCGCGGTGGTGCGCCTCAGTGGGCAGGGGGCCTTCGAGGTGGCCGCGCGGGTGATCGAGGGATTCACCAGTCGACATCCCCGGGTCGCACTACTGGCGAGCTTCCACGATCCCGCCGGAGGCCCCATTGACCGCGGCCTCTACACTGTGTTCCCGGCTCCCAACAGCTATACCGGCGAGGACCTGGTCGAGCTCTCCTGCCACGGCGGGCTCCTGGTGCCCACTCGCCTGGTCTCGGCACTTCACGCCGCCGGTGCTCGACCGGCCGCGCCCGGCGAATTCACCCGCCGCGCCGTCCTCAATGGAAAGCTCGATCTGGTACAGGCCGAGGCCGTGGGGGACTTGATCGACGCTATCGCGCCCAATCAGGCGCGCGCCGCGCTGCGTCAGCTGGAGGGCGGTCTCTCCCGGCGACTCGCCGAGCTTCGGGAAGTGCTTATCGAGACCGAAGCTCTGCTGAGCTATGACATCGATTTCCCCGAAGAAGACGACGGCCCGATCCCGCCGACTCAGATTGCCGGCCGCATCGCGGAGGTCGCTGGGCGAATCGAACGACTCATCGCCACCTCGGGCTCCGCCGAGCGGCTCCGAGAGGGCGCACTGTTGGTGCTGGCCGGCCGACCCAACGTGGGCAAGTCTTCCCTGTTCAATGCGCTCCTCGGCAGCGACCGGGCCCTGGTCACCGATGTCCCCGGGACCACTCGAGATACCATCGAGGGGCACACGGATTTCCTGGGCTGGCCGGTCCGGCTGGCCGACACGGCGGGACTGTGGGACTCGCCCGATCGAATCGATCGCCTTGGCATCGAAGTGAGCCGGCGGTATTTGTCCGCCGCTGACCTGGTGCTGCTCTGCGTGGATGCCGGGAGAGAAGTTGGAGGAGACGAGCGGGCGATCACCGAGGAGCGGGCCAGTCTACTGGTGCGAACCAAGTCCGACTTGGCGCTCGCGGCTGGTGAAGGACTGCCAGTCTCCGTCGTGACCGGCGCCGGCTTGGGAGAGCTGCGCCGGGCCGTGACCGAGCGAGTGTTCGCCGACCGGATTAGCCTGGCTGACCTGGAGCCGGCTCTGACCCGCGAACGCCACCGGATCGCGCTCACCCGAGCCCGCGAGGCTTTGACAGACGCGCTACCCTGTCTTGGCCCGGCGGGTGAGCCGGTTCTCGCCGCACATCACTTGCGCCAGGCCAGCACTGCACTGGAGGAGCTGCTCGGCGCGGTGGATGTTGAGGAGGTGTTGGACCGGGTGTTTGGGAGTTTTTGCGTGGGGAAGTGAGCCGGCCTTCGACCGGCGCTAACGGCTATCAGCTAACAGCTAACGGCGTAATATGTGTCGACCTCTACGGATTGGACCGAGCTTCGATTGCTAAGGACTGTTAGCTGTTAGCCGATAGCTGTTAGCCCTTCATGCCGTTTGCACCCCCCTCGCTGCGTCTTCCGCCACCCGAAAATCGTGCGCCGGCGCCCGCACCGCTTCGGCGATACCCCGCTCGACCACCAACGCCTCGCTCATTCGGTAGCCGAGGTAGTAGCCCGATCGTTCGGGCAATACTCGACCCCCCACCAGCCGGGCCGATGGGCTCATGCCGCCGGACAGATAGCGCAGCCGGAGGCCGAGCCCGCTGCGCTCCAGGTCGGACTCGACCACCCGACGAAGAAACGCCTCCATTTCGCGGAGGCGGTTGTACTGTCGCCGGGGATAGCCGAAGTAGTCGGCGGCGTCGAACCCTGGGGCGACGGCCTGCGCGGCGTGCACGGCCAAGCCCTCATTCACCAGTAGCTCGCGGAGCGACGCTCGACTGCCGGATGACCAGTAGTCATAATAGCCGCCCTGCTCTGCAACGAGTCGCCGCATCTCGCTCCCGCTGGTGGGCGAGGTGTAGCGGACCGCGTGGGCCAGCTCGTGTCCGATCCAAAGCGGTATGAGGTCGGGAGGAAGACCCATGCCGTAGGTTTCCGGGTTCACCCGTCCGGTGAAGTGTTCCAGGCAGAGGAAGGCGATCCCTCGTCCGCCCACCACCAGCTCACCGGCGTTGGCTCCTCCGAGTCCCACCATGAGGTAGGTGTCGGTCGGACGGTCGATCTGCAGCACCTGTTCCGCCTTCGCGATGGCCTCCTCGGCGACCTGCACCAGGTCCACGGACGCGGCGAGCATATGCAGGTCGCTGCGATCGGCCCTCAGGGCCAGGGCAATGATGTCAGCGGCGTGGGGACTATCGGGATCGAGAACGTAGTTACGCCAGTAGGCGTCGAGGATGGGACGGTGGGATTCGCGGTACTGCCGATAAGCCGTTTCCCGATCGTCCGCGTCGATCACCGCGAGGAAATCGGGGAGGAGGTTGATCAGCACGAGAGAGGATAAGAAAGGCGGTAGACCTACGCAAGAGTGCAGTGAGAAGTGAGAAGTGAGGAGTATGGAGTAAGAAGGGAAGTGAGGAGTGGGGAATTCATGTCACCCTGGAGCAGAGCGAAAGGGGCCGAACCCCAGGTTGGGCTCCGGCCCCTTCCATTCGCCCTTCGGGCTCATTCCAGGGTGACAACCTCACCCTGTTCCTCACCTGTCACCTCTTACTTCTCACTTCTTACTTCTTACTTCTCACTTCTTACTTCTCACTTCTCCCTGCCGTTCAGGGCTCCTGCTTCTTCTGCTTAGCGACTTCGTCCAGAAAGCGGCGTTCGGCGGCAGTGAGACTCCCCATACCCTTTTCGCTGATCTTGTCCAGCACTCGGTCCACTTCGGCCGCCACGGGGTCGGCATCCGGCCGCCGGCGCGGCCGGAGAGCGGAAGGCAGCGGGGTGCGCCGCTCCGACTCCGCAGAGCCGGACTGCACCATTACCACCCGCTCGAGCGTGCGGGGCGGCGCGTGAGGGCGCCGGCGAGCGAGAGTATGAAGCCGGAAGAAGAGATAGCCGAAGACCACTCCGCCCACGTGGGCTAGATGGGCAACCCCATCGTTGAAGTACAGCGCGCCTACGATATCCAGGACGACCAGGACGGTGACGAAGGTCCGAGCCCGCATCGGGATGGGGATCGGGAAGAGAATCAGCTCTGCGTCCGGCCAGTAAGTGGCAAAGGCGAGCGCGACACCCAGCACCGCCCCCGACGCCCCCACGAACGGCGCCACGTGCATGAGGCCGGTGAGCCCCATGGAGAAGATCGCCGCGCCGACACCGCAGAAGAGGTAGTACAGGATGAACGAGCGGCTCCCCATCCTGGCTTCCACTGGTCCCCCGAAAACGAACAGCATCAGCATGTTCATGAGCAGGTGGAGCAGTCCCGCGTGCACGAACATGTAGCTCACGAAGGTCCAGGGGCGCTGGAGCGCTCGCGCCGGGTTGAACTGCAGCGCGTCGACCAGGGCAGGCGAGGTGAAGATCGTGAGCAGGAGCAGTAACACCACCGCGTTGGCGATGATGAGGCGGGCCACCCAGGGCGTCAGACGGTTGGAGGGAGACAGGTTCATCGAGCCACGCCTTGACTAGAAGGCCCTCACTTTCATCAAGGATCCTTGACCCGACCCTGTCTGGCGGTTCTACAGATCCGTTCGCACAGTTCGGGGAACTCGATGCCCACCGCTTGAGCGGCCTGGGGGAGAAGGCTGGTGGCGGTCATCCCGGGCAACGTATTTACTTCTAAACAGAAGAGTTCAGCGTCAGGTGTCAAGCGAAAATCGACCCGGGAGTACCCCCCCAACTTCAGGGCTTCATGGGCCAGGAGGCCAAGCCGTCGACACTCCTCTGTCACCTTGGCCGGAAGGTCGGCCGGGAAGATCTCTTCTGACATGCCGGGCGTGTATTTGCACTCGTAATCGAAAATTTCATGCCGTGGGATGATTTCACCCACTGCTAGGGCCTGCCCTTCCAGCACCCCCACCGTAAGCTCTCTGCCTGCAATAAACCGCTCGATCATGACCTCATCGTCGTACTGTCGCGCCAACGCCACGGCCGAATCGTAGTCTGCCGGCCTCTTTACCACCGTGAGGCCAACCGTAGACCCCTGCTTGGACGGCTTGACCACGGCCGGCCATCCAAGTTCGCGCCCGATCCAGTCCCCGGCTGCGGGAGCCATCACCCAATCCGGGGTCGCCACCCCGGCCGTGCGGAAGAGACGCTTCGAGATGTCCTTGTCCATGGCCATCGCGCTGCCGAGGCGACCACTTCCGGTGTAGGGAACTCCAATCATTTCGAGCAGCGTCTGGATCGTGCCGTCTTCGCCGCGGCCCCCGTGCAACGCAAGGAACAGGACATCTGCCTCCCGGACCACCGCCAGATTGCTGAGCCCGGACAGGAGCAGCCCCCGCTCCAGGGCGTGGAGCTGGTCGATCGAGGGCGGTTCAATACCTACGGTTCCCGAGAGCAGGGAGGATTCATCGGCGCGCGGAATGTACCCCCGCGCCGTGTCCACCACCGCAACGTCGTGGCCTCGGGACCGGAGCGCCCCGATGACCTGCACCGCTGAGGCGATCGCGACGTCGCGCTCGCTCGAGGTCCCACCCGTCAGAACCGTGATGCGCATGAGGCTGGGATGGTGAAGGTGAAAGGTGAAATGTGAGGGGGAACTGCGTGAAAAGTGAATCGTGAACCGTGAAGGGGAGCCTCCTGAACAGTGAACCGCGAAACCGGAAGTGGGAAGGGCCGAGGGGCCCTTTCACTTTTTACGTTTCACGTTCCACGCTTCTCATCTGGTCCCAATGAGCTGTTGAAGCACGTCGTACCGGCTCACGATCCCGATCAGCTTGCCTTCCTTGCGAACCAGGGCCGCCGGGCTCTCGCGGGTGAGAATGGCACCCACCCGGTCGGCCGGAGCGTTCGCCTCCACCTCCGGGAAGGAAGGCTCCATGACCTCCCGCACCGGACGATCCAGGAGGGCAGGCTGAGCCAGCGCCTTGGCCATCAGAGTTCCCTCGATCAACCCTCCGACAGCCTGGCCATTGTCCACCACCGGAATCTGGCTCACTCCCCAGGTGCTCATCAGGTTGAGCGCCTGACGGACTGCGGCCGCCGGCGGCACACTCACCAGCGCTGGGGCGCCCGGCGGCCGACGCTCGAGCAGCTGCTCCACCGTGATCCGGGGAGCCTCCAGCATCTGGTTCTCCTGCATCCACTCGTCGCTGAACAGCTTGGACAAGTATCGCTCACCCGTATCACAGAGGATCGTGACCACGAGCTTGGCCGGGTCGTCCAACTCGCGGGCCACCTCCAATGCCAGCCAGACGTTGAGTCCGGAAGACCCTCCCGCCAGGATTCCCTCCTCCCGCGCGAGCCGGCGGGCCATCGTAAACGACGTTCGATCAGGAACTTGTCGGAACTCGTCAATCCAGTCGAACCAGATGGTGGTGGGAATCTTGTCCCCGCCAATCCCCTCTACCTTATAGGGATGTCCTTCACCCAGCGACTTGGTGCGATGGTAATGAGTGTAGAGTGAACCGATAGGGTCGCCGGCAATGACCCGGATCGCCGGATTCTTCTCCTTCAGATACTTCCCGGCGCCGCTCACTGTCCCACCCGTACCCGCCGCGGCGACCAGATGGGTGACCCTCCCTTCGGTCTGCTCCCAGATTTCCGGTCCGGTCGTGTCGTAGTGTGCCTGGGGGTTGATGTCATTAAAGAACTGGTTGGCGAGCACCGCGCCCGGAGTATCGTGGACGATCTGCTTGGCCTTCATCACATAATTGTCCGGATGGTCCGGCGGGACCGCCGTTGGCGTGATCACCACCTCGGCGCCGAACGCCTTCAGCAACTTCACCTTTTCCTGTGACATCTTGTCGGGCATGGTGAAGATGCAGCGATAGCCCTTCAGCGCGGCGGCGATGGCGAGACCCACGCCGGTATTGCCGCTGGTCCCCTCCACGATGGTTCCACCCGGCTTCAGCTCTCCTCGCTGCTCGGCGTCCTGAATGATCGCGAGACCAATCCGGTCCTTGACCGAGCCGCCGGGGTTGGCGTATTCCGCCTTGCCAAAAATCGGGGTCCGAATGCCGGAGCCGACCCGGCCGAGCCGAATAAGGGGCGTCCATCCGATGGTGCCGAGCACCGAATCGTAGGGCTGTTGGTGCGCGGGACTCATTGCGCCGCGCTCCGGTTTCGCGGATTGCGGAACTGCACCGGCTGCAGGAAGGGCCCACCCACCGGACGACCATGGCGGAGCGCTGGAGAGAACCGAAGCGTCGCGGCGCCGTTCAACGCCGCCGAGTCCAGCGCGGGATAGCCGCTCGACTCCGCGATCCGGCTCGAATCATGAATGATCGCCCCCATCGAATCGGCGTAGAGCCGCAGCAGCACCCGGCCCTCGATGCCCTGCTCCAGGAGCGCCGAGGGGTACACCATCGGTGATACCGGATTGATGGCGACCGGCGGCTGGTCTGCCGCTCCCGTTGTCGACGCGGTGTCGCTAGCGGCCAGCCGAATGGTGCCATCATCCGCCCGCCCGCAACCCAGGAGGCTTACCACCAGTGCCACCGACGCGGCCGAGCGGCTCATCGGCGATCCTCCGCCCGGCGCTTGAGGTCGGCCAATCGGTTGAGCGCCTGCAGCGGTGTCAGGGTATCGATTTCGAGCGACCGAAGCTCCTCGAACATCGGGTCGGGGGCCGGCTCCGAGAACAGCCCGAGCTGGCCCGGATCGCGAGCCGTTTGCGGGGGCGCGCCGGGCACCACACGGTGCTCTCCTTCCAGCGTCTCCAGAACTTCCCGCGCTCGCCGCACTACACGCTCGGGAAGCCCGGCGAGCTGAGCGACATGGATGCCATAGGAGCGATCAGTGCCGCCCGGCTCGAGCCGATGGAGAAAGACCACGGTATCACCGCTCTCCCGAACGGCAACATTGTAGTTGCGAGCGTGCTGCAACCGCTCCGGAAGCTGCATCAGCTCGTGGTAATGGGTCGCGAACATGGTCTTGCAGCCGATGCGATCGTGCAGATACTCAGTGACCGCCCAGGCGATAGCGACGCCATCGTAGGTGGAGGTGCCCCGGCCAATCTCGTCGAGCAGGACCAGGCTCCTGGATGAGGCGTTATGCAGGATCGCGCTGGTCTCACTCATCTCCACCATGAACGTGGATTGGCCCTGCACCAGGTTGTCGCTGGCTCCCACCCGAGTGAAGAGACGATCGACTACCCCGATAGATGCCTGAGCAGCGGGAACGAAGGCTCCCATCTGCGCCAGAACCACGCAGAGGCCGATCTGGCGGAGGATGGTGGACTTCCCCGCCATGTTGGGACCGGTGACCAGAATGACCCGCTCTGCCTCGAAGAACTGGGCGTCGTTGGGGATGAAGGCCTCACGCGCCATCATCTGCTCGATCACCGGGTGCCGGCTCTCGCGCAGGACCAGATCGTATCCGTCGCCCACGTCGGGCCGCACGTAGCGGCCGGTCACTGCCCGCTCCGCCAGTCCGGCCCAGACATCCAGCCGGGCCAGGACCCGCGCCGTGCGCTGGATTCGCGCGATGGCGTGGCCCACCGAAGCCCGGAGCGCGCCGAACAGCTCGGCCTCACGCACCGCGATCCGCTCCTCGGCGCCGAGCACCTTGGCCTCGTATTCCTTGAGCTCGGGGGTCACGTAGCGTTCGGCTGAGGCGAGGGTCTGGCGACGCTCGTAGTCGGCCGGCACCCGGCCGGCGTGGGTGTGGGTCACCTCGAGGTAGTAGCCGAATACTTTGTTAAACCCGACCTTGAGCGATGGAATCCCGGTCCGTTGCCGCTCTCGCTGCTGCAGGGCAGCGATATACTGCCGGCCACCGTCGCGCAGGAACCGAAGCTCGTCCAGCTCGGGGTCGAAGCCGGTGCGGATCACCTGGCCATCGGCCAGGGTCGGAGGCAGCCGATTCTCCAGTGCGGCCGTCAGCTCTTCGGTGAGATCGGCCAGCAGGTCGAGCTCATCAGCCGCCTCCAGCAGCGCCGCAGCGTTGGTGCCGCTGGGCAACTCTCCCGCGGCCAGCGCACTCAGCGCCTCGGCCACATCCGGCAGCCGGTCAAACGAGTCTCGCAAGGTGCCGAGCTCCCGCGGTGTGGCCCGTCCCGCGGCGGCTCTTCCCGAGAGGCGCTCCAGATCGCGCACCCCATCGAGCGCTTCGCGCAGCCGCCCCCGACCGCGGCCATCCCGCACCGCAACCTCGACCGCGTCGAGCCGCTGGCGGATCCCGGCCGGATCGCGCAGGGGCGAAAGCACCCACTGCCGCAGCAGCCGTCCCCCCATGGGCGTGACCGTCGCGTCAATCGTCTCGAGCAGGGTGCAGCCCCGGGCTCCAGCGCGGAGCGGCTCGACCAGCTCGAGGTTCCGGCGAGTCATCTCATCCAGCCAGAGGAATCCGCTACTCCGGCGCACGCTGGGCCGGGCGAGATGGGGTAGCCCCCCCGGCTGAAGCTCCCCGAGATAGCGCAGCAAGGCGCCGGCCGCGCCAAGCGCAGGATCGTCCTGCCGATCGATGCCCAGTCCATCGAGCGACGCAAGACCGAAGCGCCGGGCCAGCTCCTCTCGGGCGAGCTCGGCGTCGAACTCCCACTTCTCCCGCGCAGTGAGCAGCGGCTGGGCGCCGTCTCCCGACCAAGGGAGATCGACGCTACTCGGAGCGACCACCTCGGCTGGATTGAGCCGCGAGAGGGCCTCGCCCAGCTCGGTCCCGTCCAGGGTCTCCAGCGCGAACTCTCCGGTGCTGAGATCGATAGCCGCCAGTCCGGCCGCGCGCTGTCCCCAGGCCACAGAGGCGATCCAATTGTTCTTTTCGCCTGGGATCCAGCCTTCCTGAAGCAGCGCTCCGGGGGTCACCGTCTCAACCACTTCGCGGCGGACCAGGCCGCGAGCGGCGCGAGGGTCCTCCACCTGATCGCAGATCGCCACCCGATGCCCGGCGGCAACCAGCTGCCGGAGGTAATCCGCCGCGGCCTTCACCGGCACGCCCGCGAGCGGCACTCCATCACCGCGGGAGGTGAGCGTAATCTCGAGGATCCGCGAGGCCAGCTCCGCGTCCTCGTGGAACATCTCGAAGAAGTCACCCACGCGATAGAACAGGATGGTGTGCGGGTGCTGCGCCTTGACCTCACGCCAGTGCTTCAGCATGGGCGGGCTCGAGAGGTCAGCTGTCTCGCGGCTCACGGACGCCACGACCAGATACGGGACGGGCGGGGGCGGGGGCGGGGCATACGCTGGACAATATAACGCTATGTTAAGAGCGAAGTCCGGATCGGCCACGCTGCCTCACATCGAGTCATTCTCCTATGACACAACCCTTCCATTTTGCTTTTTTCGTGCGAGACCTCGCCTCGACCCGCCGGTTTTACGGGGACATCCTCGGCTGCCACGAGGGGCGCAGCACCGAGACCTGGGTGGACTTCGACTTTTTCGGCAATCAGATCTCGGCCCATACGACCGGCACGGTCACGCCGACTCAGAATACCGGAAAAGTGGAAGACGTCCTGGTGCCGATGCCGCACTTCGGGGCATTGCTGGAGTGGGACGAATTTGCCGCTCTCGCCGATCGGGTCCGGGCCGCCGGCCTTTCCTTCGTCCTGGAGCCGCGGGTCCGTTACGCCGGTCAGCCGGGAGAGCAGGCCACCATGTTCCTCCTGGATCCCAGCGGCAACGCACTCGAGTTCAAGAGCTTCAAGCATCCGGAGCACGTCTTTACCGCATGAGGACGGCGTCGGTTGCCGTCATCGGCGGAGGAGTCATCGGCGCGAGCGTTGCGTATCATCTGGCGCGCCGCGGATGGCGCGATGTCGTGGTGCTCGACCGGTCGGTTGCTCCCGGCGAGGGTAGCACGGGCAATGCGACCGGAGGCTTTCGGGCACAATATGCCACGCCGATCAACGTGCAGCTCTCACTCTTGTCCCGCGACAAGCTGCGCTGCTTTCGGGAGGAGACCGGCGTTGATCCCGGCTACCTCCAGGCCGGCTACCTCTGGCTGGCCTCGAGCGAGGCAGAGCTCGAGGTCCTTCGGGCCGCACAGAAGGTGCAGCATCAGTGTGGTCTTGCCGAAGCTACCGAACTGACCGGGGACGAGATCGCACGGCTCAATCCCGCTGTCCGGTTGGCTGAGGTGATCAGCGGAACCTTCTGCCCCACCGATGGCTTCATCCGGCCGCTCAGCCTGCTGGAAGGGTACCTGACGGCGGCCCGTCGGCTCGGGGTGATCTCGGAGTGGCAGGTGGAGGTCACCGGGCTTGCCCGCTCTCCGGATGGACGGGTCTCGTCGGTGCAGACCTCTCGCGGTCCCGTTGCGGTTGCGGCAGTCGTGAATGCCGCCGGGGCCTGGGCGGCGGAAGTGGCAAGTTGGGCCGAGGAGGACCTGCCCGTGACTCCGCTTCGGCGGCAGGTTGCCTCGACTGTTCCGAGCGAGATACTCCCCGCGACCACGCCCATGACCATCTTCACCAGTGACGGGTTCCACCTGCGGGTGCGTGACGGACGGATTCTGCTCCTCTGGCCAACGCCCGGAGTACCGGGGCGGCCTTACGATACCCGAGTGGACGACGACTGGATCGAAGCCGTGGTGGCCAAGGCTCGAAATCGGGTGCCGAAGGTGGGCGAGCTCGCGATCGACCGGCCGGCCTGTTGGGCCGGCCTTTACGAGGTTTCACCGGACAAGCACGCCATCCTGGGCGCCGCTCCCGCGTGCCCCAACCTCTTCTTCGTGAACGGTTGCTCCGGTCATGGGGTGATGCACGCCCCGGCACTGGGCCAACTGCTGGCGGAGGTGATGAGCGACGGAGCGGCCAGCACCCTCGACGTGGCGCCACTCCGGCCTTCTCGATTCAGCGAGGGCCGGCTCAATCCGGTCTCCGAGTTGCTCTAGATGGCTCGCCTCTGGCCTACTCTGCTCGCCCTGTCCCTGGTTGGCTGCGCGACCAACCCCGAGTCGAGCATGCTCATCGAGCGGCGCGGCTGGCCACTCGGCACTACCGGGCCCGATGCCATCGCCCTGCCGGTGGGCGAACGCTATCGCTACGGCGTAGTACTCGGATCGGTGGTCACCGCGACGGGGGAGAGAGGTTGCAACGGGGAGGTCTGGCTCGAGCCCGTCGGTGCCAACGTGCGCGATGTCCGTTCGATCGCCCCGGCGCGGTTGCAGAATATGTTCCGCTTCCCCCAACTGCTGCCTGGACGCTACCGGCTTGGGGTCCGGTGCCTGGGCTATCGGCCGGTGCGGCGTACCCTTCAGGTCCGAATCGGCTACGTGCTGCGGGCGGTGGTGAGGATGACGCCCGTTAGCGGTCCGAAGTAGGTCAAGGAGTCGTTGGTCGGGAGTCTTTGGTCGTTAGTCTCTGGTCTCTGGTCTTTGGTCTTGAGTGTTAAATCTCCGGGCCCTGAATTCTGACCGACGAAGCTCGACCTGAAGGACTAAAGACCAAAGACCAAAGACTCCCGACCAATTTGCAATCTCAATTACTCACACTATCCCTCACCATCGCAGAATCCGATGGCACTGTCGTCTCCTGCCACTGCTGTACTTGCGACTGGAACTCCTGCGAGAGCGCGGTCAAGTCTACCGGGGTGGATCCGGTCGAGTCCTCCCGCCCGGTCACCCGCGCCAGACCAACCGAGGCCTTGCTATAGGTACTGTCGGCTTCCAGCGCCGCCTCGTAGGCCTGCTTCGCGGCGGTGAAGTGCCCGGTCCGTTCCAGCGCGGTGCCGAGGTTGTTCTGGAAGACCGGCGTGCCACTCCGGAGCTCGACCGCGCGCGCCAGCGGTGGCAGAGCGGCCTCGCTCCGACCCTGCTGGATGTAGATGTAGCCCAGATTGTTCATCGCCCAGGAGTCGTGATCGTTCAGGGCAATCGCGCGCTGGTAGGCGTCGATCGCCTCGGGAACCTCACCCAGCTCGTAGCGGGTCCGTCCCAGCAGGCGAAGTCCATCGCTCGAGAGCGAGTCGATCGCCAGCGCGCGCTCCACCCGCTCCAGCGCCTCCTTGGCGCGCGAGGTCTCCAGCAACACTCGGGCGGCGTTGAGCAGGCTCTTCTGATGGTTGGGGTCGATCTTCAACGCCTCGTCAAAGCTCTGTAGGGCGCGCTCCGGATCGCTCGCCTTCCACGCGGAGAGGCCCAGCATGTAGTGTCCCCAGGCGTTGTTCGGGTTTGTCTGGGTATAGCTGGTGAACAGGTCCTTGGCGTCGGCGTAGCGGCCCTCGCGGTAGGCGGTCTCCGCGTCGGCATACGACGCCGGCGCGGTGGCGACCGCTTTGGCCGTGACGGTCGAGTTGCTCGGCGTGCCGCTGACGGCGCCGCTCTCGGTGGTGGAGCTCGCCGACACTGCGCCGGTCGAGACAGTGGTGGCGGACTGGCTGGGCGCCTGCTTCTCACTGCATGCGGCAGTGATCGAGCTGAGCACAGCGGCGGCAAGCAGCGAATAGCGGGTAACGGTGGGTGACATGTTCTCCTCCTGGTTGGGCGCCGGTGCGCGCGGGAAACTCGGGTGGGACCCGAAAAAGCAAGCGCGCGGCCAACTCGGAGGAGAACGGACGGCTCAGTGTAATCTGCTGCTGATTAATGACCTAGCGGCGTGACCCAGGAGTTCGGTTATTGCGTTCGTGTCCGACCGGACACCCTGAGGCCGGCCTGATGTGTCCTGGCAGACACATGCGATTGGGACCGTCCTTCCTCAGTGTACATCGAGCCAGAACACCTCGAGCCACGGCACGTCTTCTCGAGCACCGATCCGCACCCTGAGCGAAGCGAAGGATCTACTATGACGTGTTCGAAGCACGAGGCTATCAGATCCCTCGCGGAGCCTGCCCTGAGCCTGTCGAAGGGCTCGGGATGAGGACATGGCTTCGCTCGAGATGAGGCCATGGCTTCGCTCGAGAGGGCGATTCATGCTGGCTTGTTCCACTCCTCACTCCTCACGCCTTACTCCTCACTGCGAACGTCTCACCTGTCACCTGTTACGTCTCACCTCTCACCTCTCTCTGGCCGCTTGAGGTTGTGCCGGCGCATGATCTTGAGCAGGCTCGCGTGATCGGCCAGGCCGAGCTCTTCGGCCGTGCGGGTGACGTGCCATTGATTTCGCTCGAGCGCGGCGACGAGTATCTGGCGCTCGGCCTCGACCTTGAGCTCATGAAAGCTCCGGCCGCCACGATTGACCGCGCCCGACGCCTCGGCGGCAATCTCGATGGGGACCGCGTCCGGACCTATCAGGTCACCATCGGCGGCAATGATCATTCGCTCGATGATGTTCCGCAGCTCGCGAACATTGTTTCGGGCCCACTGATACGACATCAGAATCTCGAGCGTCGCAGGCGCCAGGCGCTTCTTCCTGATGCCAAAGCGATCGCAGATGCCTTCGAGAAACCGCTCCGCCAGCTCGGGCACATCCGAAAGCCGTTCTCGCAAGGGAGGAACCCGGACCAGGTGCACGTTGAGCCGGAAATAGAGATCCTGGCGAAACCGTCCGGCATTGACTTCAGCATCGAGATCGCGGTTGGTCGCCGCGATGACTCGTGCCTGCACTGCGATCGATCGGTTACCGCCCAAGCGGGTCACTACCCGCTCCTCCAGCACCCGCAGGAGCTTGGCCTGCATCGCGAGCGGTAGCTCTCCGATCTCATCGAGAAAGAGCGTCCCCCGCTCGGCTGCCTCGAAGGCTCCCTTCCGGGTCGAGGCGGCGCCAGTGAAGGCGCCCCGCTCGTGACCAAACAGCTCACTCTCCACCAGAGTGTCGGGCAAGGCGGCGCTGTTGATGGCCACGAACGGGCCGGACGGGGCCGGACCTAGTCGATGCAGATCCCGTGCAACCAGCTCCTTGCCCGTGCCACTGTCACCGATGATGAGGACGGGGCTGGGGATGGGCGCCACGCGTGCGATCGCTTCGCGCAGCTGAACGATGGCTGGGCTGCTCCCGGCCAGAGATGTCTCGGGTCCGAGCTGCCTCCGGAGCGCGGTCACTTCCGAACGCAGCCGGCGGCGTTCCAGCGCGCCCGCAATCTCCTGCACCACCCGCTCCATCGGCTCCGCTTTATCGATGAATCCGTACGCGCCGAGGCGGACTGCCTGAATGCAGCGATCGAAGTTGCCGGTGCCGGTATAGACAATCACCGGCACGTCGCTGCCCCGCCGCTCGAGGGCGCGCAGCACCTCGAAGCCATCCATTCCGGGCATCTCCAGATCGAGCAGGATGCAGTCCACCGCCTCGCCGCCGAGGACCTCGAGCGCCTGACGGCCGTCTCCGGCAATCAGCACCTCGTACCCTCCGATTCGACGAAGATCATAGGCGTACTGCTGGGCCATGGGAGCGACATCATCGACCACCAGAATCAGGGTCATGGTGCCGCTCCTCCGTTGGACATGGCGGGAAGCTCGATGGTGACTCGGGTGCCCGCGCCGGGCTCGGTATCCACCCTGAGCACACCGCCCAGATCGAGCACCAGGCGCCGAACGATCGAGAGGCCCAACCCGCTCCCCCCTTCCTTCGTGGTATAGAAGTCCTCGAATGCCCGGTCGAGCTGGGCTCGGCTCATGCCGGCTCCGGTATCGGCCACCACGATCCGAACCTGAGGTTGATCCCCATCCCGCACGACAGCTTCGGTTGAGACGACTACCCCGCCTTCCGGACGGGCCGCCAGGCTGTCGAGCGCATTACCCACGAGGTTCTCTAGAATCCGCCGCAGAACCAGCCGGTCGGACAGCACTCGTGGAAGGGCCGGGTCCAGGCTGGTGCGCACCGTCACATTGGGCGAATAGGTAGCTTGCGCGATCTCGCCCACCACCGCGTTGACGTCACAGGGCTCCCGGCTGATCGCCGGGGAGAGGCGAGCGTAGTTGCGGGCCAGTGTCTCCAGATACTCGACGCTCGAGTCCAGCGTGGCTTTGCGCTCGGCGAATACCGCAGCGAGGGAGTCCGGCCGTTGCTCTGCTTCCCTGGCGAGATGCCGGAGCACATTCCGAATTGGCACCAGACCGTTCTTGACGTCGTGATTCACCTGTCGTGCCAGATCGCCCATGGCGACCCTGCGTTCGGCCTCTCGCAGACGCGCGGTGCCCAGGCGGAGGCGCTCCATCATCGCGCCCAGTAATCGGGAGAGCGCGCCGATCTCGTCGTCGCGTTCGCTGGAGAAGTCCTGGTCCAGCCGGTCGAGGTCGATCGCCGCCGTCTTCCGGGAGAGTTGCAGCAATGGGCGACTGATTCGCGTGGCGAGCCACCCCGCACCAAGCAGAGCCAGACCGATGGTCACGGCGAGAGCAGCGAGAAACCACGCATCGATGCTGTGCCGAAGGGAGACCAGCGTCCCAGGCCACTGGGTGAGCACCAGCCGCGCGGTGTCGGCGCGGACCACCGCTCCAGGCATCAGATCGAGGTAGAGCAAGGGCAAGGCGGCCACCCTCTTCCGGCCCGACGTATCACGACCGGTCTGGCCGGGGTAGGTGAGGTCTACCGAAAGCTCCGGGTCTCGCACCAACCGCCCCAGCAAACGATGCTCAGCCTCCAGCCCGCCGACGATGATGAACCGCCTGCCGGCCACTCGGAGTGAGTCCATGCGGGCGAGGGCGACGAGCGACCCCTCGGCCGTGCGGGCACGCACCAACACCGGGGACCCCGTTGCCGTTTCCAACAGCCGCGGCAGCTCGGGCTCGATTCGGTCGTATTCGTTGCGGAAGTGACCGGAGCTGATGATACGCCCGCTGCTGTCCTGCACCTGAAGGAAGGAGAGGCCGGCGAGTCGCATGGCCCCGCCGGCGTAGTCCAGCAGGTACCGGCGATCCGCGGGGTCGGTTCGCGTGGTGGCCAGACGGAAACGATTGTCTTGCTCGAGATCGGCGGCGAGCGCTGCGAGGCGTCCGCCGATGCTCTCTCCCTCACGAGCAAGGTCCTCCTCAACGGCCTGAATAGCGTCGGACACGCGGCGTTCGTACTGCGCCGTCAGGCGGCGCTCCATCTCCCGCCGGACGCCGAACCCAAGCACACCGAGTGGGATCAGAACGGCGACGCTGAAGGCGATGAAAAGCCGAGTCCGGAAGCTCATCGCCGCCCTCCCCGGGCATCGTCGCCGATCCGAAGCGCTCCATCCCACTCCACCGTGACGCGAGGTAGATCTCGGCTAACGATGGCGGTGAGCCTGGTATCAACCAGCGGAACTACAGTTGCTCCCGGCGGCCACGAAGCCAGCTCCCGGCAAGGCACGGTCGCTCGTCGCGGCAGGGCGAGGATGTAGCCGCGCTCTCTTCCAACCTCAAGGGACCCGAGCAGGTCCGCAGAGCCGAGTCCCCTCGCCGTTATCCCAGGTAGAGCCGCAAGGGCCACGATGCGCTCGGCAAGATCGCGCGCGATGCGGTCATCCCGCGGGTAGACCACTGCGCCGGATGGCTGCGCCGCCGGGCGGCTCGCAGGTGCGGAGCCTGCGCAACCGGACGGGTTTGCCCACCAGAACGGCGGCTCAGCCCCGCGGGCATCGCCATGCACCGCATCCCGGGCAAGCCCTGAGCGAAAGGCGGCGGAGTCGGGTCCCATGATCGAATCGAGGCCATTGCTGCCCGCAGGCAACAGCAGCACGTACGTCTTGTCCCACGGCAATGGCACGGTGAGGCGGTCGGCTCGGCTCCTGGCATACTCCACCAGCGCGGGATCGCCACTCTGCACGATATCGGCGCCGCGGTCGAGAGCATCCCGTAGATCGCCGCTCTTCGAGACCGCCACGAAGGTGTGGCTGGCTCCTTGCCCGACCGGCATCGCCAGTGCCGGATCGGCCAGCACCTCAGGGATGTTTTTCTCTGGCTGGGCCAGCATCACGAGCAGGCGGCGCGGGTCCAGCGGCACGACGGACTTTACGCCAGCCCATTGCAGCGCCATGGCGGCTGCCTTGCGCGAGCGCCATTCCGCCGCCAGACGGTCCGCTGTAAGCAACTCGCCATCCAGATCCGGGCTGTCGCTGCGCAAGACCAAGGTCCAGGCCCGGCCGGTGGAATCCCGAGTCCAGGACGTGGCGAGGCTGGGGTGAACGCCACCTTCGCAATCCAACCGGATCGGGCTCTCATAGCGTTGCCGGAAGAGCACGCGCTCGGCGTCGTTGTCAGGGACTGGCGCGTGAGCGGAATCCACCGGTTCCACCAGGGCGATCGAAACCGTGTCTCGTGCGGTCGAGTCTCCCCGGGTCACCACACAGGCGCTCGGCTCGGGCGGCTCGGCAGGCACCGGTGGTGGAGCAGTGCTGGGCGCAGGACCGTGGCTACACGCCTTGCTTCCCATTGCCAGCAGAAGAAGCCCGAGGCTGGCAGCGGGCCCACCGAGCCAATTTGTGCTCCGGGGCATGTCGCGAATTCTAACGCCGTCCGAGGACGGCAGGCGCCGACCGTGCTAGACCCGCTGCAGCTTCCACCTGCCCCGGCGAAAGATCAGCGCGCTCACGACTGCCAAAGTGGAGAAGGCGATGGGGCCTTCAGTGTAGTCCTGGCGGGATCCGCGAATGGCTTCGCGGAGTGATGCCCAGAGCCCCGTGTCGCTCAGAGCCCTGAGACCACGAAGGGAGAGCCGCCCAGCTTGGCTTTGATACGCGTCGCAGCAGCCTGCGCCTCGGCCCGGGTAGCGAACTGGCCGGCGCGCACCTTGAAGAGCTTTTTCTCTCGCACGGTGGTCACGGTAAACCCGAGTGCCCGGACCTTGGCGGCCGTCGCCTCGGCCGCGTCGGACGTAGCCACGGCGGCGACCTGAACCCGAAAGTGCGCCGCCCGCCCCGCTGAATCCGCTGAAGCGTGGGCGACCGAGTCTTTCTTGGCCTTAGCTGAGTCTGCCTGTGCATTTGCATGGGCCACGCCGCTGTCGGGTAGAGAGCGACACCGCTGGTTGAGATACGCCAGCTGGTTTTGCAGCTCGATGTTCTGACGGGCCTGCGCCATCCCATCCGCCAACCAGCGGCAGGCAAGCGCCGGATTGTTCTGATCGAAGTACGTCCGCGCCGCCCAGTAGGACGCCTGCGGCATCAGCGGACTGCCGGCGTAGTCCAACTTCAAGCGTTCCAGATTACGCGCGGCCCCATCGAGATTGCGGGTGGCGTAATCCATCTGCACCAACCGGAGGAGCGCGTCATCGGCCCAGCTGGAGGCGCTGTACTCCACCGTGACGCGCTGCAGCTGGCGTCGCATCTCGGCAGCGCTGCCGGCCACCATCGCCTGAGTGTACAGGATCTCGGGGTAGAGGCTGTCGGTGGTCGGGGTGCTGTCCAGCAGCGCCTGCACTGCAGCGCGAGCGGAATCGCCCTGCCCCTCCTGCGCTTCGTGGACCGCGGCGACGAGGCGAGGGTCGGTTTGGGCTGACAGGACGGAAACGGCGGAAAAGACGGAAACGGCGGAAAAGAGGGCAAGCGCACCGAGGAATCCGAGTACCTCTACTGACCTTTCCGCCCTTTCCGCCCTTTCCGCCGTTTCCGTCCTCACCATCATGCTGCCTCCACCTGAGCCATGGCCAGCCGGAGCACCAGGTCGCTCAAAACAGCGTGCTCGTCGGAGATGGTGATGCCCTTGAGGGCAAGATCGGCATCGCGCGCCGCCCGCAGGGCGGTTCGCAGCCTCCGAGCCGGCCAGCGGGCCGCCCACCTGGCCCAACGTGCGCTCTCCTCTCGATAGCTCATCAGGCCGAAGAGCCGGAGTCGGAGAAGAGTCTCGAACATTCGCTTTTCCAGCGCGAGCCCACGCAGTTGGCGGTCGTAATGGGTTCTCGTGAGGGCGACGCCCACGAGCGTCGTGCCCAGCAACGTCACCAGCTTTACGCCGGAGGACCCCGGCTGGTCGAGCACCACGGAGATCAGGGCCGTCGCGCGAGAGGGTTGATCGTCCAGGATGGCATCGCGCCAGTCGTACACGGTCTCACCGTGGTGGATGCCGACGACGGCACCGACCTGCTCCGCGGTGAGCGGCACTCCGGAGCCGAGCGCTGCGAGCTTCTCCAGCTCCGCTGCGAGCGCGCTCAGATCTCCGCCCACCGCGTGAAGCAGGTGCCGGGCGGCCGGCTCCTCCAGTGTGATCTGAAGCGAGGCTGCGCGGCGCTGCAGCCACCGTAGGGCCCGATCCAGGGGCAGCGGATCGCAGCGGACCGTGAATGCCATTCGGGCCAGCTCCTTGTCTTCCATGGCCTCGCCGGCACCCTGAACCAGAATGACGACCGTCTCCGGCACCGGACGCTCGAGGTAGGAGAGGAAGGCTGCGCGGGTCTTGGGTCTGCGCTTCCAGCCTTCCACGTCCCGCAGTACCACGACCCGCCGCTCGGCCAGCATCGGAAGGGTGGTGCACAAGGCCACGACAGTCTCGGGATCCAGCTGGCCGGCTGACCGCTGATCCAGGTTGAAGTCCCGCAGGGAAGGATCCAGGGCGCGATCGAGAATGGCTGCGATCGCCTCCTCCTTCAGGATGTCCTCCGGGCCGTGCAAGTAGTACACCCGGGAGGGACCTCCCTTCTGCAAGCCGCGGAAGAGCGCAGCCAAGGTATGCTGGGGCATGAACGAATTGTAGGCGATCAGGCGTGCCGACGGAACGATTGCACGAACAGCAGGGCGATGAGTGTCTTGCCATCCTTGATCTCGCCGCTTCGGATCATCCGCCCGACCTCAGACCAGCGGCGCTCCTGCACCTCCATGAACTCATCCGCCTCTCGCCGATGCGCCACACTGGTCAGGTCCGAGGCCATGAACAGGTGGATCCGCTCATCGGTGAAGCCGGGAGTGGTGTAGATGGTGCTGAGATGCTCGAGCGTGGCTGCCCGCATCCCGGCCTCTTCCTCCAGCTCCCGACTGGCGCAGGTCTCCGGGGGTTCCCCTGAATCGAGCCTGCCCGCGGGTATCTCCCAGATGTAGCTATCCGCCGCATGTCGAAACTGACGAATGAGGATGACCCGCGGGTCGTCACTCGCGGGGTCGTCGAGAAATGGCACCACGGCGGAGGCTCCGGAATGCCGCAGTATCTCCAGCTGTCCCAGAGATCCATCCGGGAACCTCACGGTATCGCGATCGAGATTGACGACCCGGCCAGAATAGAGGCGCTCAGTGGAGACGAGAGACATGGTGAAGTGAGAAGTGAGAAGTGAGAAGGGAGAAGGTGAGAGGTGACAGGTGACAGGTGACAGGTGAGAAGTAGGCAGTAAGCAGTGAGCAGGAAGCAGCGAGCAGTAAGTAGTCCTCATCCTAAGCGAAGCGAAGGACCTTGGTTGGTTATACTAGGACATCGCCATGTACCGGGACCCCAGCTAGATCCTTCGCTACGCTCGGGATGAGGAGCCGTCTCAATTCCTCACTTCTTACTCCTCACTCCTCGCCTTCTACCTCGTACTGCGCTGCTCACTGCTCACTTCTCACCGCGGTTCTCGCCCACGCGACCGGAATCTTGAAGCCCTCGGCAAAGAGGTAGCGCAACTCGAGAACCGGATTGTCGGAAATCGGGCTGCTCTCCGTCGGCGAGGTGTAGGCCTCGAGCGCGGTGCGTCGGGCCTCCAGGCGCAGGCGGAACATGTGAAAGGGGTCGCTCACCAGGAGTACGCGGCGCAATCCCCGTCCGCGCAGCCATTCAGCGACCGCAGTCATCGAGGCCATGGTCGAATGACCCTGCGGGCGCGGAATGACCGCCGAATCAGGCACCTCATGCGCCACGAGATAGCGCCGCGCGACGCTCGCCTCGCTGGTTGTGTCTCCGCGGCCGACGCCCCCAGTGACTACGATCAACGGCGCCAGCCCGTCGCCATAGAGTTCGAGCGCATGGTCCAGCCGAGCCCGCAGAACCGGTGAAGGTCGGCCGTTGTACTGGGCCGCTCCCAGGACGATGATCGCATCGACCGGCTCGCGTTGATCCTGCTGGCTTACCACCAGGACCATGACCAGGCCGACGGTATAGACGATAGCGGCTGCGAGCACCAGTAGACCGAGGCCGTGACGAACGCGCCGGATCATGTCGCAACCGGCAGGCTAGCCCAGGAGCACGAAGGTTTCGCCGTGCCTCGGCACGTGCACTTCCCGCACCCCCTCTTCTCGGAGGAGCAAGGCCATGGCCTCCAACGCGCCGGGCTCGCCGTGCACTGCGAACGCCCGGCGAATGGGACCACCCAGCCGTCGTACCCACGAGCGAAGCTCGGCTCGGTCGGCGTGGGCCGAGTAGCCGCCAATGGTCTCGACCTCCGCCCGCCGGTGGTAGTCCTGCCCCAGAATCTTGACTGCTTCCTCTCCCATCTGAATCCGCCGGCCCAGAGTGTGCTCCGCCTGAAACCCGACGAAGAGGATAAGATTGCGGTGGTCGCCGATGCCATTCGCCAGGTGATGGAGGATTCTGCCGGACTCTACCATGCCGGATGCCGCGATGATGACCGCCGGCCCCGATCTCTCATTCAGCGCCTTGGATTCTTCGACCTGCCGGATGTAGCGCACCAGAGGAAAATCGAACAACTTGGATCCCGCCGTGACCAGCCGCTCGCGTTGATCAAAGACCTCGGGATGCATCCGAAAGACGGTCGTGATATCTACGGCCAGCGGGCTGTCGATGTAGATCGGTACTTCGGGGATTTTCCCGCCGCGCCAGAGTTGGTGCAACGAGTACACCAGCTCCTGACACCGCCCTATGGCGAACGCAGGCACCAGCACCTTTCCACCCCGGGCGGCGGTTCGCCGAACCGCGTCTGCCAACCGCTCCTCTGACTCCACCACGGACTCGTGCGAGCGGTCCGCGTAGGTGGATTCGATGATCAGCGTATCGATCGGTCCAGAAGGCGGCTCCGGATCGCGGATGATCGCCAGTCCCGTGCGTCCGATATCTCCCGAGAAGACCAGCCGGTAGGGTCCCGCCTCGGTGAGCCGCAGGTCCACGCTGGCCGAGCCCAGAATGTGCCCGGCATCCAGAAATTCCAGCGCCAGGTGCTTCCGCAGGTGGGTAATGCGCCGGTATGGGACTCCGACCAGCAGGTCCTGCACTGCGATCGCGTCTGCCAGGGAGTAGAGCGGTTCGCTGGCGGGGCTCGCTTTCCCTCGACGTTGGAGCGTCTCGTGGTCCTTTTCCTGGATGTACGCAGCGTCCGGGAGCATGACGGCACAGAGATCGCGAGAGGAAGGAGTCGCGTAGACTGGGCCGTGAAAGCCATCCCGCACCAGGAGCGGCAGCCGGCCGGCATGATCGATGTGAGCATGGCTCAGGATGGCAGCGTCGATCCGGCGAGCATCGAAGGGGAGCTTGGCGTTGAGGTCATGCGCCTCGGCCCGCCGGCCCTGGAACAGGCCCGCATCCAGCAGCACCCGGGCGCCGGCGGCCTCGAGCAGATGCATCGAGCCGGTGACCTGTCCCGCAGCGCCCCAAAACGTCAGCCGAATGCCGGTCATTCAGAAGTGAGAAGTAAGAAGTGAGAAGTAAGAAGTGAGAAGTAGGAAGTGAAAGTGAGAGAAGTAAGAAAGCAAGAAGTGAGAGTGAGAAGGAAGAACCAGGGAGGCGAAGAGGCCTTCTCACTTCTTACTTCTCACTTCTCACTTTTTACAGCTGTCTGGTCCCAAACAGCCGATCGCCGGCATCGCCGAGCCCGGGCAGTATGTATCCGTGCTCGTTGAGCTCCCGGTCCAGGGCGGCGGCAAAGATGTCGACGTCCGGATGTACCCCCGTCACCCGGCGGACCCCCTCTGGCGCGGCCACCAGGCACAGAAAGCGGATCCGCCGCGCACCGGCTTCCTTGAGTGCGCTGATTGCCGCGACCGCGGAGCCGCCGGTCGCGAGCATCGGGTCGAGCAGGAAAAAGTCCCGCTCGACCTCGGCAGCCGGGATCTTGAAGTAGTAGTCCACCGGCTTCAGCGTGTCGTGCTCGCGGTAGAGCCCAATGTGGCCCACCCGAGCCGAAGGGATGAGCTGCGCGATCCCATCCACCATCCCCAGGCCGGCGCGAAGAATCGGCACCAGGGTGAGCTTCTTCCCCGAGACCTGGCGTCCCGTGGTTCGCTCCAGCGGCGTCTCGATCTCCACCGGCTCGGTGGCCAGGTCCTTGGTAACCTCGTACGCCATGAGCATCGCGATCTCGCTCACCAGCTGCTTGAAGTCTCTGGTGCTCGTGTGCCGGTCCCGCAGGATGGACAGCTTGTGCTGGATAAGTGGATGGGCGAGAACGGTGAGGTTGGGAAGTGGAGCCGGAGGCGTCATGGGTCCAATATACCTCCGGGCGGCATCAGAGCTCGACGGTAATGGTGCGACAGACCAGCTCGTTCACGCCGCAGACGCTGGCCCGAAGCCTTCCATGGATGGCTCCCGGATGGTCGCGGAGTTTGGCCGTAGGCGGTTGGGCGAAATACGCCGAGTCGGGGGTGAGATGGGGGGAATCGAACCGCAGGAGAGTGCCGTCGCGCAGCTCGAGTGCCGGTTTGAGACGGGCGTTCAGCTTGAGGTCGGGCGCTGGAATCAGGGTTACCCGGGCATCCCGGCCAGCGCGGGCGACCTCAAGGCGAAGCGGCTGCGCAGCTCGAGGTTCCTTGGAGCACGCAGGCGAGCAAACCAGAAGAGCGGCGAGGAACGTGGCTCTCACTCGGCCAGCAGTCCCCGGATCCGCCGATCCCACAGATCGTAGGTGTCATCGTTCAGGTGGAACTCACCGGCTCCCTGGTAGCGGATGACCCCCGCCTTATCGATCAGCACGAAGCTGGGCCAGAAGCGGATCCCGTAGAGATTCCAGGTCCGAGAGTCATTGTCCTGGGCGTTGGGGTACTCGATGTGGTACTGCCTCAGTGCCCGAAGGAGATTGCCCCGGTCGTGCTCCCCGGCATAGGGCGGGAACTCCGGCGTATGAATTCCAATGACGGTGAGCCCTCGGTCGCGGTACTTGCGGTCGAAGTCCACCAGCGACGGTACGGTATTGGTGCAATTGTAGCAGGTGAAGACCCAGAAATTGAGCAACACGACCCGGCCCCTGAGCTGCTCCAGAGTGAGAGGGCGGTCGCTGTTGAGCCAGCTGGTGTTCTTCCACGCTGGGGCCGGCCCCGGTCCTTCGGTCCCCGTCAGCGGGTCGCGGGTTTGGGCCAACGCACGACTCGCAGGGGCGAGCATATGGCCCCCGAGGGCAAGCGTGGCAAGCCACAGTAGCGAGAGACCAATGAGCGGGGCGGAACGCGGCACAGGACCTCCTGACGCGAGACCCCATGCTAACGCTGCCCGCCCCGTGTCGGTTCTGCTGGGACTGTCCCGGTGCCCTCGCCCGGCTGCAGCTACTTGACCGGCTGCCGGTCGCGCCCGAACGGATCTCCCGCCAGCGATTCGGTATGCATGGCGCAGAGCCAGCGTCCATCGCGACGCACCCAGGTAGACGAGTCTGCCGCATCGAGGCTCACCGGTTTGCCGTCCACCGTCAGCTCCTCGTGCACCTGGTAGGCCAGGATGGCGACATCATCGCGCAGCAGGCGCACCTGCGCGCCCTCCTTCAGCTCGAAACGGTTCAGGGTGTACGCCGTCGCCCTCATCATGGACGCGAGCGTGTTCCGATCGATCGAACCGACGCCTTGTGCGCCGGTGACGATACAAGGGTCGTCCGTGAGCCGCATGGCGGCGTCCACGTCCTGGTCCTTGATCGCCTGCCAGTACCGCTTCTCCAAACCCAGCAGCTCGTCTTCGATAGTCTTGGTAGCCATAACACTCTCCTTGGTGCTGCGTCGCAAGCTGGCAACGCCGGGTATGGACGTCAACGTCACGACTGCGGCTATCCCCAGCTGCCATTACCTCCCACGTTCGATCTCGCCCGGTGCGACTCCAAACGCCTTCCGGAAGGCTTGCCGAAAGTGAGCTGGGTTGGTGTAGCTCAGGCGGGCGGCGATTTCGGGGATCGGGCGGTCGGTGGTCTGCAATAGCCGAAGCGCGCGTTCCATTCGCCGCGCGGTGACGTACCCGTGGGGAGTGAGTCCGGTGGTGCGCCGAAAAGCTCGGAGGAAATGGAATGGGCTCAGGGCTGCGATCTGGGCCAGCTCTCCCAGCAGGAGCCGAGTCTCGAGCCGCGCGTCCACGAACTCTGCCACCCGGTTGAGCCGGACAGCCTCGAGGCGCCCGCGCGCTGAGCCATTCTCCCGCAGGCCACCGTAGGCGATGAGCACGTGACGGAGAAGCAGATGCAGCCAGACCTCCGACTCCAACTCGGTGATCCGGCGGCCGCCGAGCAGTGAGGCGCGGAAGCTGGCGGCAACGCTCCAGATGACTGGATCGGCAACCCCGCCGACATCCGGCAGCGCGGGCGAGCCCGAGGCACCCAGCTCGGCGGCGACGGTGCGGATCAGCTCCGGACTGGGATACATCTCCAGCGACTCCGACTGCTCCCTAACCCGGAGCCAGTGAAGCTCCGCGGAGCTGGTCAGGAAGCTCGCCCCGGGCACGATATCGGTCTCCACGATCGGGCCGTGCCGGTACTGACGGACCGCCCGTCGGTGACCGGTAAACGAGATCCCGATGCTACCGATTCGTGACGTGGAGGTAAAACCGTCCGGCTCATGCGGGGGCATGACCGCGTGATCGATGAAGCCGCCAGGGTACTTTCGGCTGCTGCTTCGCATGCCTTTCTCCCACCGCCGTCCGCCAAGAAAGCAATATTCGGACTGGCGCGACAATCCCGCCCCGGCCATCCTCCAACTAATGGAGAAGACTAGCCGGGCGCCGTCCCTGCTCGAACCTACCTGTACGCGGTGTTCCTGATGAGCGACTCATCCTCTTATTCCCGTCGGCAATTCCTCAATACCGCAGCCGGCGCACTCGGCGCCGCCGGGGTCGGCCCATTTACGGGCGAGATCCCCTCTACGGGCACCGAACTGCCCGGATTCAGCGAGGGCGCGATTCCGGTCACGCTTCGGGTGAACGGGGTCGAGCGTACCTTGGCCCTGGAACCGCGGGTGACCTTGCTGGACGCCCTACGCGAGCATCTTGGATTGACCGGTACCAAGAAGGGGTGCAACCACGGCGAATGCGGCGCTTGCACCGTGCATCTCGATGGGCGCCGAGTGAACGCCTGCTTGATCCTGGCCGTGAGTACGGTAGGCAAGGAGGTGACCACCATCGAGGGACTCGGCGATCCCGAGCACCTGAGTCCGATGCAACAGGCCTTCATCGAGCAGGATGGCTTCCAGTGCGGCTTCTGTACTCCGGGCCAGATCATGTCGGCCGTCGCCTGCGTGAAGGAAGGGCATACCCAATCGGACGAAGAGATTCGCGAGTGGATGAGCGGCAACATCTGTCGCTGCAGTGCCTATCCCCAGATCGTGGCCGCGATTCGCCAGGCAGCGGCGCGGGAGGGCTGACCCATGGAGAACTTTCGCTACGCTCGGGCAGCCGACCTTCGGTCCGCCTTGATAGCCCTGCGCGAGCCCTCCACCAGCGCGCTCGCGGGAGGGACGGAGCTGCTCAATTGGATGCGGGACGGAATCGACGCGCCCAAGCAGGTGGTCGACATCGGAAGGCTTCCACTCGACGGTATCGAGGCCACCGACCGCGGCCTCAGGCTTGGTGCGCTCGCCCGGATGAGCGACGTCGCAGCCCACCCTGTGGTCCGGCGCGACTATCCCGTGCTGGTCCAGTCGCTGGAACTCGCCGCCTCGCCTCAGGTCCGCAACCTGGGAACTATGGGCGGGAACCTGATGCAGCGCACTCGTTGCCCCTACTTCCGCTCGGAGACTCCGGTGCCCTGCAACAAACGGATGGCCGGGAGCGGGTGCGCGGCCCGGCACGGCGAGAACCGCCTCCACGCGATCTTCGGGTGGAGTGATGCCTGCGTGGCGACCCACCCGTCCGACCTCGCGGTTGCCCTCGCGGCTCTGGACGGAGTCATCCACGTGGCGAGCGCCACGGCGGAGCGGACCATCCCGGCAACCGACTTCCATCGGCTTCCGGGAGATGAGCCCCAGCGAGACACTCTGCTCCAGCAGGGTGAATTGATTACCGCTGTCGAGATCCCTGCTGCGCCGTCCACCGCTCGCTCGTACTACCTCAAGGTCCGCGAGCGGGCATCGTTCGAGTTCGCCATGGTGTCCGCGGCCATCACGCTCGAGCTGGACGGTCGCACGATCCGGAAGACCCGGATCGCGCTCGGCGGTGTCGCCCATAAACCCTGGCGGCTTGCGCCGGCGGAGCGGGCGCTCCAGGGCGCTGGGCTGGAGCACGGAGCGATAACGACTGCCCTCGCCGGCGCGTTCGAGGACGCGCGCCCGCTGGAGCACAACGGGTTCAAGATCGTGCTGGCGAGGAACGCCGTGGTGCGCGCGCTGGAACACGCGGGAGGTCTGCTATGAGCCCGCGCGAAACTGCGCCGAACTCGCGATCCAGATGGATCGGTACTCCGATGAGCCGGCCGGAAGGTCCGCTCAAGGTTACCGGACACGCGGTGTACGCGGCCGACACGCCGACGCCCGGCGTGCTCTACGGTGTTCTGGTATCGGCCACGATCGCCAATGGACGGGTGCGCCGCATCGAGCCGCCCTCGGCAGCCGCGGCACCTGGACTGGTGGCGGTGCTCACTCACCAGAACATGCCCCGCCTGGGTACGGCACCTTCTCCGCCCTTGGCGCAGACCTTCCTGCCCATGCAAGGCGACCAGGTTCACTACGAGGGTCAGCCGGTCGCCGTCGTGGTGGCGGCGACGCTGGAGCAGGCCGAGCTAGCGGCTCGGTTGGTTTCGGTGACGTATGAGGCAGCCAAGCCGGTCGTCTTTGGTCATGGCGAGGTGAAAAAGGCAGGCGATTGGTTCGCGCCTCCCGACCTGAGCAAGGGCGATGTGGATGCAGGGATGGCAGCCGCGGACGTGAAGGTGGAGCAGAGTTACACCATGCCTAGTCGCCATCACAATCCGATGGAGCCATCGGCCACCATCGCGAGCTGGGAGGGCGATCGCCTCACGCTGCATGACGCCACGCAATGGTCCCCAGCGGTGCAGTCGACCCTTGCGGCGCTGTTCGGGATCAAGCCGGAGCAGATCCGCGTCCTTTGCCCGTTCACGGGTGGAGGCTTCGGAGCTAAGGGCTATGTCTGGCCGCATCAGTTCCTCACTGCGGCCGCGGCGAAGCACGTCGGAAGACCGGTGAAGTTGGTGCTTCGCCGGTCCGACATGTACACCTCACATGGGTATCAGCCGGGCAACCGGCAGTCCATCGCCATCGGCGCCAAGCGCGACGGCCGCATCACTGCCATCCGGCACCACTCGGTGGCGGTCAGTTCGATGTTCGGCACCTACCTCGACTTGATTACCTCGGCCAGCCGCGCCGTCTATGCCACGCCCGCGTTCGATACAACCACCTGCCTGGAGCACACCAACATCGGCGAGCCGACCGCAATGCGGCCACCGCAGGAAGGCCCTGGCATGGTTGCGCTCGAATCGGCCATGGATGAGTTGGCCTACGCCCTCGATATGGATCCGATGGAGCTCCGGCTCCGCAACTATGCCGACGTCGATCCCGAGAGCGGAAACCCATTCTCGTCCAAGGAGCTGCGGCAGTGTTACCTGGAGGCGGCCAAGCGCTTCGGATGGGACCAGAGACCCAAGGCGGTTCGCGCGATGCGCGATGGTCGGCTGCTGCTCGGTTGGGGTATGGCGACTGCCATCATGAGCACCTTCCGGTTCTCGGCAGCGGCTCGCACCCGTATGCGGAGCGACGGGAAAGTTGTGGTCGAGACCAGCGCCCAGGAGATCGGCACCGGGAACTATGCGGTGCTGGCCCAGGTGGCCGCCGAGGTCCTGGGCATCGATCTAGACCGGGTCAGCGTCCGTCTGGGCGACACCGCCTTTCCCGAGGCGTCACCCACGACCGGTTCTTCCTCGACGATGAGCGTCGGCTCGGCCGTCATGGATGCAGCGACGAAGCTGCGAGAGCGCCTGGCCGATTTGGCTCGCACGCAGGGCATGGCCGCGGACGATTATGTCGGCGCGATGCGCCGTGCGGGGGTCGAAGAGTGCGCGGCCGACGGAAGTTGGAGCCCGGGAGCCGGGGTAGCGTTTGACGCGTCCGGCCGAGCAAGCGGTCGTACCATGCACGGGTACGGCGCCATCTTCGTTGAAGTAGCGGTGGATCCCGATCTCGGCCTCGTCCGCATGCGCCGCTGCGTGGCCGGCTACAGCGCGGGTCGGATCATCAACCCCAAGACTGCACGGAGTCAGATGACCGGCGGCATCATTTGGGGATACGGCCAGGCGGTTCTGGAGGAGTCGGCGATGGATGCGACTCTAGGCCGGTTTCTGTCCAAGAATCTCGCCGGGGTGGTGGTGCCGGTGAACGCGGACATCCCGCCGATCGAGGTCTTCTTCGTGGAGGAGCACGACCCGCACGCGAGCCTCTTGGGCGCGCGTGGCATAGGCGAGCTCGGAGCCGTCGGTGTCGCCCCTGCCATACTGAACGCCGTGTACCACGCGACCGGTAAGCGGGTGCGAGATCTTCCTATTCGGATCGAGCGGCTGCTCGAGGGAGCGTGACCGGGAAGCGCGAGGGCGAAAGCCGTCGCGTCGCGGTGGTAAGCGGCGCCAACCGCGGAATCGGGCTCGAGGTGGTGCGCCAGCTGGCCGAGCTCGGCTGTGACGTCGTGCTCGGCGCGCGGGACCCGGAGAAGGGCGAGGCCGCCCGTCGCAAGCTGGGCGCCTCGTCGGTAACTGTCATGGCGCTCGATGTTGCCGATCCGGAGGCGACTCCCCGGCTCGCCGAGCAGGTGCGAGAGCGATTTGGCCGCTGCGACATTCTGATCAACAACGCCGCCGTGCACTACGACACCTGGGAGACTGCCACCCGGGCCGACTTCAGAATCGTGCACGAGGTCCTCGAGGCCAACGTCGTCGGAGCGTGGCGCCTGGCGGCAGCGCTCGTCCCGCTCATGCGCGAAGGTCATTACGGCCGAATCGTCAACGTCTCCAGCGAGGCGGGTTCACTGGCCAGTATGGGTGCCAGCGCGCCGGCCTATGCTGTCTCCAAGGCGGCGCTCAACGCCCTCACCCGAGTTCTCGCGGCCGAGCTGCGGGGCACGGGCGTTCTGGTGAACTCGGTCTGTCCCGGGTGGGTGGCGACGGACATGGGCGGCCGAGGCGGCCGGCCGGTCGAGCAGGGTGCGGCGGGTATCGTCTGGGCAGCGACGCTACCGAAGAATGGACCTACCGGAGGCTTCTTCCGCGACGGGGCTCCGCTACCCTGGTAAACTCGATCATCCTATCCGGAGCGGCACCGGCCCAGCGCGGATCGGCTCCCGATCGGTGAGTACCGAGCCGCGCACGCTGTACTCTCCCGGACTCACCCGTCGTCCCGTCCGAGTCTGCTGCTTCCAGCTCTCCTTGAGATCGAGCACCTCGCCGGGTGCTAGTGTCCTGATGCCGAGAATGGCCGAGACTGCCGCGCCCTCGAGCCGGCGCCAGACGACCTCTCCGTCAGGCTGTTCCACGACCAGATCGAAGGCAATTGGACGGCCTTGGAGATACAAGGTAATCGGCCGGTCCTTGGTGTTGCGGATTCGGAG
The DNA here is from genome assembly GCA_044867445.1 of Gemmatimonadales bacterium. Lineage (GTDB taxonomy): Bacteria > Gemmatimonadota > Gemmatimonadetes > Gemmatimonadales > GWC2-71-9 > CAVVWJ01. The sequence continues at coordinate 1,369 of JBIOUY010000141.1, read as the reverse complement.
CGTCATCGGCACCGGCTGTCCAAGCGCCACCCTGGGGGGGACCACCAGCTCGACCCGCATGGAATCAGCCTGCCGCTCCGGTGGCGGAGTGGTCTGGGATTCGACCACCCCGCCGAGGAGTGTGACCCAGAGCGCGAGGACGCCCAAGGCATTCCGCCACATTAGGGGAAAGTGGTAAGTGCGCCGAGCTCGGATTCCACGTTGGAGATCGGGCTGAAGATAAAGGTGCTGCTACCGCTGCCACCCCAGAGAATGCCCAGCAGGGTGACGTTGTCGCTGCTGGTGTTTGGCTGCAGGAACACCGGCGATCCACTGTCGCCGCCGGCCACTCCTGCTGAGACGAATGTCTGGCAGAGCTGAGTGATGTTGCTGCCCGACACGTTCACGTTGACGCAGGTGGCGGTCATGTTGCCGCGAGTCCAGCCAGTGGTCCTGCCCACCTTGTTCGCGGTTTGCCCCACCACCGGATTGCCTTCTGCAGTAATGGTAAAGTTTCCTGATATCGTCAGCGAGTTGTTGTTGGCGCCTGTCGTCTTCGCGATGACGCCGAGCGAAGAGGCAGTGCTGCTCGCGTAGGCCGCGCGGGACGCATCGCTGAAGCGGCATCTCCGCCCGTTGGGACAGCCGCTCCCCCGGCGGAAATAGATGGGATCGTCTACTTCCGTAGCTATCTGGGTGGGCGCGACACTTTGCAATGGCTGCCAGTACGGCGTCCCCTCGGTGCCGCCCTGCGTGTTGGTGCAGTGAGAGGCGGTGATGAAGGACCGCTCCCCGCTTCGGGTGGCGTTGAAGCCGAGGGTACAGAGAAATCCGGGGAAGTTGATCTGAACGCCGGCGGGCACCGGACGGATCTGGTCCCTGAGCGTGGCGAGTTGAACGACCGGGTCGGTTTCCTGCACGATCACCGCGGACGACGGAATGCCCAGCCGGGCAATCGCTGCGTTCACTTCAGCCGCGGAAGTACCGCGCTCCACTCCAATTCGCACCCGATTGCTGGCCTCGTCCGCATCCACGAACACCGCCCCACGCGTCGCCAGCGCCTCCGTGCTCGCCTGGCTCTGCCAGCGCTCCAACGAGGCCCAATCAAAATCTGCCTTGCGTACCCGAAGGGCCGACGGGCTCATACCTCGAACGCTGAAGAACGGCTGCAGGGCCCGCTCTGCTGACCCCCTTCCCGCCACGTCCTTGAGATAGAGCGTCGGTGCGCCTTGCGCGTCGTAGAAGAATCCCCCGAAGCCAGGCACCTGGCGTGCGAGGGCAACGGGATCGTCGGGTTGTTGAAGGCTGGTAGTTGGGCCGGTACCGGCCGGTTGATCGGAAGGCGAAGTCGGTTGGCTGGTGTCGGAACAGGCACTCGCGAGGAGGACTG